>JAIDWS010000034.1:20248-72916 GCA_029059055.1 Alphaproteobacteria bacterium | reverse complement strand
GGGCAATCCGTCACTGGGGATGGGGGTGTTGGCCGGGTCGGCGGGCATGACGACCCAGTCAATGTTGGCATTTTCGCGGGACGAAGAACGCATGGCGGACAATTTGGGCCTGGATTTAATGGTGCGCGCCGGCCAGAATCCAAACGGATTTGTGGACGTGTTTGAACAAATGCGCGATATTACCGGTGCCGCCGAAGAAAAAATTAACCCCAATCGTATCAATCACCCGTTGACAACAGAACGCTTGAAAAACGTGCGTGAATATATCGCATCGCGACCGTCTGATTACAAATCAGACGTCCTGCGTGATGCCCGTCGGCGCGCCGAATATGAATTGGTCCGGGCAAAATTGGTGGGCTATTTACATCCCGGCGACCGGGTGCGGACGTTGTACCCGAATGCAGATAAATCGGACGCGGCATTATATGCGCGTGCAATTGCCAATATGCGTGCCGGAAATTTGGCGGCGGCCAAAACCGGGACCCAAACATTGATATCGCGCCATGCGGATAATCCCTATTTTTACGAATTGTTGGGGGATATTGAATATCAATACGGTCATTATGATGACAGTGTTGCGGCATATGACAAATCATTGGAATTGGCGGGCAATGCCCCCCAGATTCAGACTGCGCTGGCGCTGGTGTTATCGGAACGGAACAAGCCCGGTGACCGTGACCGCGCGGTGGAATTGTGTCGGCGTGCATTGTTGGTGGAACCGGCATCGTTGACGTATTGGGTTTTGGCGCGCGCGTGGGGCAATGATGACGGCCGTGCGGATTGGGCGATGGCCGAATATTACAACATGACCGGGGACAAGAAAAAGACGCGTCAATATGCCACGCGCGCGCAACGGCGTTTGCCTAAATCCGCCCCGGAATATATTAAATCCGGCGATTTGTTGAAATAAAGCAGGGGCGCTTTGTGCCTTGATTTCATTCATATCTTTTCGCTACAATGAATTGAATCAGGGGGTACCAATGAAAAAAATACTGACAGTTTTATTAATGCTGGGTTTTGTTACGCCTGGCATGGCCAATGAATATGACACGTATGACTGGCGGGTTGAAACGCAATGCCCGGTGTGTGATTGCGGGGGCGCGTCGCGCGATAATTATACCGGTGTGCGCGTCTATAAAAATGAACATGCCGCGTATTCGTACAATTTGTCCAACGGACACAAAGAAAAATACCAGAAAGATAATTTTGGATTCGGCACCACTGTCGGTAATAACTTGACCGATTATGTGCGCGTGGAATATGAAACGCTGTACATGGGCGCCCAATACAGTAAATATGATACAGATTTTGAATATGATATCTGGGCAAATATGCTGAACGCCTATGTTCTGTGGGATTTTGACAATGCGGTGGCGCCATATGCCGGGGCCGGGGTGGGGCTGACCGGGATTTGGGGTGAAATCGACGGTGATTTAGATAACGCCTTTGATTTATCGTACCAGGCAATGGTCGGCATATTGTTTCATCTGAATTCGCGCATCGATTTGGATGTCGGATTTAAATACATTAATTTTGGCAAGGTTGAACATACCCGTGGCGTGACCAAGGTTGATGCGACCCAGTTGTATTTGGGCCTGGCCTATAAATTCGGGTTATAATGGGGACGGTTGATGAAAAACACCATATGTCAAAGTTGCAGTATGCCGATAACCGACAACAGTCTGTTTGGGACGAATTCGGACGGTTCCCGCAACACAGATTACTGTATTTATTGCTACAAAGATGGCGCGTTTCTGGATGATGTGACGATGGCGGAATATATCGAAATGAATGTCCCATTTGCGGCCCAGGCGGGCATGACCCCGGCCCAGATGCGTCATCATTGCGAAACCGTTTTTCCCACATTAAAACGTTGGTGCTGACACCGGAACAGATTGCCCGGTCTGATAACGCCGCCCATCGACCCCGCGCATAAATATCAAGCAAGGATCCGCTTGGTTAATTTTACCGATTATGTCCCAGAACTACATTTTTTATAACTTGAATACAATATGGTGTATCTGTTCGTGTTACGATTTTGCGCAATTTTTCACGGCTTTGCGGACTTAATACCAGGCAACCTGTGTTAATCCCATAATTGTTTCGCATTTCATTCTTGAATGCCAATTGTTCTGCATGGCGTGCATTAAATTGTTTTTGGGTAATGTCGGGTGACGTGTGTTTTATTGCATACTCGTATACATCATGGGGATGAAATTGAAAGCCAATTCCCAACAACACGCTTATGATTTGTGCCCATTGTGATGCGTCCGGCCGGTTCAGTGCTTTTGCAATGTCGCGGGTTATACGATAATTCTGGGCCCATAAATATTGGGCATAATAACAAGAAATGTGAAACGCATCATCTAATGCTTTGATATATTCGTCTTGATATTGTTCGCGCGGCATCGCAGTTTGATAGATTTGGAAAAACCAATCCAAGCGATACGCGTCGTAAACGATTTGTTCAGACCCCAGTCCGCCATTTCTATATCTATACGAAAATTTGCGCGTGGTTTTAAAGCCTTTGTCTATCAGTTGTTGGTCCAGGTGTTTTGCACTTGATGGGATATCGGCATATCCACGGATGCATGTTTTGGCATATTCATCGGGGGTGCATTTGCTGGGGGCAATCGCACAATTGCCAATCGCGACTATTGTATCCGATTGTTTTTGGTTGATGTACTTATGCATGTCATAGCTGCAAATTTCGCGCATGGACTGCTGTAAATCTAAAGAAGTGAATCTGTCGCCTTGTTTTATCATAACATGCTCTTTGTTTTTGTAAATATATTTGTACAAAAATCCGGCATTGTCAACAAATATTGTCGTTTGTCTGGTTTTATAATCATTGAAGAACCGTCATTTCAATTCACAAATTATCGAACCGCGCGCAGGGTCGTTGCGCCATAACAAAAACCGCCCCGGTGGGACGGCTCTTAAAACTTGGCTCGGGATAACTTGCAACTATCGAGCAGAATGTTCGGAGGATTTTAGCGACCTAATTGAGCTTTTATTCTTTCCATAAGTGCTTGCTTGGCCAGGCTTTCGCTCAATCCATGTCCGCATACTTGGTTATTGTTGTGTGCAACCGCGACAAAAAAGTGCTGCCGATAAAATTGATTGTTTTTCATATCTGGTAACTGAATGCGAAACATATCAATATCTTTATCCCGCCACGCGTCATGAACAATCGCAACATAGTTGTATGGTTTGTATGTCAGGATATTTTTGCCTGTCTTGATTTTGGCATCATCCGGATTAACCATGCAAAACCCGTCCAACATCCAACAACCAACAGATTGCATGTCATTTGTGCCGTACGGTTCCTGAAAGTACCGCGTTTTGTACTGGCTGCCCAAATGATATAGAGTTTGTAAATTAATCAATCCTTGAAGCTGTACATGATTAAAAGAATCCACATTATTTGGCATTGTTATTTGGCATACCAACCATTTCATATAATATTGAGTTTTGTTGCCATAGTTGTATGGCAAATTATCACAACGCAACATCTGTTCGATATTATATCGGGTTGGTTTTTTATCAAAGATTAAATGCTCAAAATCTTCTGGGTTATAACTGCCGAATATTAGACTCAGGAAATTTTGCGCCTCCTGCGTTTCCCATTTATCTTTGGTTTTGTTGATGTCCTGTTCGATTTGCCGAACCAAAGGGTGGCTTATCAATGCTCCAAATTTATTTTTGAACATGCGGGTATCCTTTTATCAATGATATATTTGCACAAAATTGCTCTGTGTCAATATATTTTGTTCGATAACTGGTAAAAATCCGCCAATTCCTGCCGCAAATTATCGAACCGGGCGCAGGCCAGCGTTACCATAACAAAAACCGCCCCGATGGGGCGGTTTATAAACCTTGGCTCGAGATAACTTGCAATTATCGAGCAGAATTTCCGGATGAGTTTAAACAATTTCAGAAGTTGATTTATTGATATTTATTCCTTACAATTCAAAAAAAGGATATTTTATGAACACTTGTAATCTGTTGGAATATTTTGCTAGTGGAGCAGATTATATGATTAAAAACTTTATGGCACTTTTTGTTAGTTGGCCTTTTGTCGTCTTTATGATGTTTATTTGCTTGAGAAAACATATTGTAGCAATCTTGGTCAAGATAAGAAAGGAACTGCGAGTTAAAGACAATAAAGTGAATCTTGGGGCAGAGCAACAGGATTTAAACAAAGAAATATCAAGTAATTTATATGAGATACCAGCAACAACGTCCGATAAAAGTTTAAAGAAACGCAAAAAAGAATATGAACTGCCAGAAATTGCTCAATCTGGCTTGAGAGACTACACTCTGGAAATAGAAGCTAAGCTAAAGAAAGACCTAGCTGCATCTCCATATAAAAAAATGGATTTAATAATTAGAGATTCTGCTAGTTATCGACTTTCAACCGAATTTGAAAGAATATACAGAATTATATTTGGTAGTCAAATGCGCTTGCTGAGACATCTTGATATGGTCAAAACTCAGACTGTAAGCGAAGTAGACAAATTCTTTAAGCAAGAAAAACGCAAAATGCCGGATGCAGAAATACAGCTAGAACCTTGGAAACGTTTTTTGATTTCGCAGGGGGTAATGAGTTATAAGGATGGCGAATACGCAATAACAAGTAAAGGGCGAGCCTTTATAACCTATGTCGCATTGTTTAATTACGAAGATAGGTTGTGGTAATAAGAAACTTATTCGGCAATCTTAATGTCCGGGAAGTCAGATAGCAACTGTGTAGCTATCTTTTTTGCGGTATCTTGGCTGACCAATAATTCTTGTTTCAGTTGCGAGATACTTAGACATCCATTTTTATCTATCAACCTTAAAGCTTTTTCATATATATCAGGTTTAATATAAATATTTGTCATCGAAATCACCGCTTTTAATTTGTTGGAATTAGTCTGCACATCATTTTCTTACCATACATAGAAGATGTGTCAACGAAGTAGACGATTTGATAATATTTATCATCCAAACAGTCACTTTTATCATTAGTGTTCACACCCAATGAAGCGGGGCCGCCTGTATTCTCACAAATTCTAAACGGTTCTGATTTTGCTCCGAAACCATATTGGTCTTTTTCTACTCTCATTTCAACAACTGGCGATGTATATTCTTTGTTATTATCATCGCACCCAAATAGAAAAATAGACATTGGTAAAATCAAGAATAGTTTTTTCATTTGTAATCCTTTTCTGGGATTATAATCGTATCTTGTGCACAAAACAATAAAAACCAGGGCAGTCGGACTCGAATATATGAAAAAGGTTGGATTTCCAGCTCTTTTTGTTTTCAGTATTCGATAATTATGAAAAATCTGCCATTTTAATTCACAAATTATCGAACGGCACATAGGCCAAGGTCACCATAACAAAAACCGCCCCGGTGGGGCGTCTCATAAATCTTGGCTCGGGATAACTTGCAATTATCGAGCAGAATGCCCGGATGAGTTTATAAAACTAAAAAGCCTTTCTTGCGAGTCAAATTTGTGATATAAATTTAATCAAATGGCCGGAATTAAAAAAATCTTTGTAGAATATGGGCTGGATTTCAATAACAACAAATATGGCCTTGGCCGCAGCGTTGAAGTAGAATACACCAATGGCACGGAAATGCGTACACATCAAAAGATAAAACTTGCGCAGATTACGGAACGATACATACGCGTATGGATTGGGCATCTTGTGCTGGTTATCAGCACAAAGCGCCCACATATCTCATTCCGCAAAAAGAACAGATGGAATTTTAAAATAGTATATGGCAAAAGCGGTAGGTAACAAGATTGTTAATCTGGTTGTCTTTTGGTTTAAGTGCTTGAAAAACTGGGTTTTTGGCGATCTGTGTTGTGTGTGGGGCAAATTCGGGGCACTAGCGGGCTAAAAAACACAAAAAAAGACTCGGAATTCAGAGCTTTTATTTTGGTTATGACTTGCCACGAAGTGTTATGCTTTATTAAAGCAAGTGCCCCATACGGGCCCCATAGGGAAAAACAAAAAACGCGCCAATCTGACGAAAGGCGCGGAATTCTTGGCTCGGGCAGCTGGACTCGAACCAGCGACATACGGATTAACAGTCCGTTGTTCTACCGACTGAACTATGCCCGAATTGCCCGCATATATTATACTGTATTTTTACCCATTTCAAGTCTTTTTTTTAATTATTGCCATCTTTGTATTTTGATGCTATATTTTTTACCGTCCAATATCACTTAAAAGGATACAAAATGTTATTGAAAGGAAAAAAGATTTTAATCACAGGCGTGGCCAATGACTGGTCTATGGCCTGGGCTATTGCCAAACGCGCCCACGAAGAAGGGGCGGAAATCGCCATGCCGTACGCGATGCCGGCGCTGGAAAAGCGGGTTCGCCCGCTGGCCGAATCCATCGGCGCAAAGTTTGTTCAGGAATGCAACGTACAGAACGATGAACAAATGGATGCTTTGTTCGCCGCCATTGAAAAGGAATGGGGCCATCTGGACGGGATGCTGCATGCGATTGCTTTTTCGGATAAAAACGAATTGACGGGCCGCTATGCCGATACATCACGCGATAATTTCAAAAACACCATGGATATTTCTGTTTATTCCCTGGTCGATTTGACACGTCGTGCGTCCAAATTGATGAAAGATGGCGGCAGCATTGTCACATTGACATATTTTGGCGGGGAAAAATCCGTGCCGAATTACAACGTTATGGGCGTGGCTAAATCCGCCCTGGACAGCAGTGTGCGTTATCTGGCGTCTGATTTGGGACGTGACAACATTCGCGTCAATGCCATCAGTGCCGGGCCGATTATGACATTGGCGTCCAGTGGTGTTGGCGGGTTCAAGGCGATGTTGCGCCTGAACGCGGACCAGACCCCGCTGCGTCGCAATATGACGTTGGATGATGTTTCGGGTGCGGCACTGTATTTGTTCAGCAATTTGTCCAGTGCGGTCACCGGCGAAGTGCATCACGTCGATTGTGGTTATTCGACCACCGGTATGATGCCGAACGATTTAAAAGACATCGTTCTGCGTGGGCTGGAAGAAAAATAAGCCCCCGTTGGTAACCTTGAAATCCCGGTATGACCGGGATTTTTATTTGCGTAAAATTGGCGCAGGGTGCGGTTAGGAATATTTGCTTACTAAAATCACTTGAATTGTTTCAGGAATACAATCATAATGCGGTATGCTGTCTGTGTTTTAATGTAGAATAAAAACAGGAGAGAAGAATGAGTAATAAAGCATTATGGGATGCGATTGATGCACTGGCCCGCCGTTTGAATATGTCATGTTCCCGCCTGGCGGTGGTCAGTGGACTGAATGCGACAACGTTTAACAAAAGCAAGCGGACCACCCGTGATGGCAAACCGCGATATTTATCCATGGGAACAATTCAGAAAGTTTTGGCGGCAACCAACACACCGATGGCGGAATTCACCAGTCTGATGACCGGGGACGCGTCTGAAACGGATGATGCGCCTGGGGGCGATTAAAAATCCCGCAGATGCGGGATTTTGTAATTCTTATTGGCATTCGTATATATATTCGTGGGGCATTTTATACATATTTTTTGTCATGGCGTCCACAAATATGGGCAACACACCCAACAATCCCCCGGGTATAATGTCCAGAAAAACCGCGGCCGTATTCAGACGCCCATCCACCACCAACGTATCACAGTCCGGGTTTTTGCTGGATAATTCAAAGCGTTCCCCGGTATGGATTTCGGTGGATGTTTCGGGTTGGATTTTAATACGGCCCATTTCGCCGGTTGCGAAAACAACATCGCCGGAATTATTGAATACGGTTGTTTTATGATTGCTGCCGATGCCCATGGTTCCGCACGCCGCCAATGCCCATGGTAACATTAATACGATTATCTGTTTCATTTTGGTTCTTTGGTTGGGATTACATTCACAGCACAAATTATAAAAACACATAGGACAGATTGTCAAACATTGATATTTCAATTGCGTGATTTTTTTGATTTTTCTATAATCGTGTTATGTCAAAAATACCAGATTTATTTATCCGGGCGGAACACGCCGAATTATTACAGAAATTGGCCCAATGGGACATCGCATATCATCAAAATGATGCGCCGATTGTGGATGACGCAACGTATGACGCGGCGAAATCGCGTGCGTTGGCGTTGGAAATGGAATATCCCGAATTGGCGGCCGGCGGTGCATCGACGCGGGTTGGGGCGGCCGTATCGGACAAGTTTAAATCTTTCCCGCACAGTGTTCCGATGCTGTCGATTTCGGACGTCTTTGACGCGGGGGATGTGGCCGATTGGTTTGACAAGCTGGCGGACCAGGATATTTTTATTGAATTAAAGGTCGATGGTGTTTCATATTCCGCCCGGTACGAAGACGGCGTTTTGGTGCGTGGTTTGACCCGTGGCAGTGGTGCCATCGGCGAAGACATCACCGCCAATTTGCGCACGATTGCAGATATCCCCCAGAAATTGTCGGGTGATTTTCCCCGCGTGGTCGAAGTGCGCGGCGAAGTCTATATGCAACGGGCGGATTTTCTGGCCTTGAATGCGGCGGCGGCCGAATCCGGGGACAAGGTTTTTGCCAATCCCCGCAATGCGGCGGCGGGCAGTTTGCGTCAATTGAATCCGGCGGTGACGGCGACGCGCCGGTTGTCTGCGTTTGGATACACGTACGGGGAATTATCATCGCGCGATTGGGAAACGCAAAGCCAGTATTTCGACCGTCTGGAATCATGGGGGTTTAAAACCACGCGGGCCTGGGCGCGGCATGCGCATAACATGGATGAAATCCAATCCGCATATAATGAAATCATGATGATGCGGTCCGATATCCCGTTTGATATCGACGGTCTGGTGTTAAAGGTGAACAGTATCGCATTACAAGAAAAAATGGGTGCGCGCGCCAACAGCCCCCGATGGGAAGTGGCATATAAATTCCCCGCCGCGCGTGCGATTACGACATTGAACGACATCACGGTCCAGGTTGGTCGTACGGGTGTTTTGACCCCGGTGGCGGAATTGGAACCGATTAATATCGGTGGTGTTGTGGTATCGCGCGCGACATTGCACAATGCGGACGAAATCGCCCGCAAAGGGGTCCGTATTTCAGACAAAGTCATCGTCCAGCGTGCCGGTGACGTCATCCCCCAGATTGTGGGTGTGGCGGAAACGGCCCCCACGGCCCAGCCATTTGAATTTCCGACCGTTTGCCCGGTATGTGGTGGTGCCGTCGTCCAAGAATCCGGCCAGGTTGCCCGGCGCTGTGTCAACACATTGGGATGTCCGGCCCAACGTATCGGTGAATTGGAACATTTTGTTTCCCGCAAGGGGTTTGATATCGACGGCCTGGGGACGCGGCAATTGGAATTGTTTATCGCACGCGGGTGGCTGAAAACGCCGGCCGATATTTTCCGATTGATTGAAAATCACGGGGATGAAATGCGTTCGCTGGATGGTTTTGGGGATAAATCTGTATCGAATTTGAATGCGTCGATTAATCACGCACGGGAAATTGATTTGCATCGATTTTTGTTCGCCATCGGCATACCGGAAATCGGCGAAGTCACCGCCAAAATTTTGGCCCGGGCGTTTGGCAATCTGGGCGCGGTGCGTTCGGCATCGGCCTGTCAGTTAAAGCAGGTTGATGGCATCGGTGATGTCATGGCCGATGAAATAGTTTCATTTTTTGCCGATACACATAACGCGGCGGCATTGGACGATTTGTTGCAATTTGTAACGGTGCATGATGCCGAAATTGTGGCGCCGGTGGCGGACGGTCCGTTGGTTGGGAAACGGGTTGTGTTGACCGGGACATTGACCAATTATACGCGCGATGCGGCCCGGGAAATCTTGGAACGCATGGGTGCCCGTGTCCAGGGCAGCGTATCGGCCAAGACCGATATTGTCATCGCCGGGGCGGACGCCGGCAGCAAATTGGCCAAGGCAACCCAATTGGGCATCACCATCTGGGACGAAGCGGAATTGGTGCGCCAGATTACCCCCGACGCAGAATAAATACACACCAAATATTACATAATTCCTTGAACATTCGCGTATAATGCGATATACTGGATTCGCATTGGGAATCCGGTGCAGGGTGTAGTAACCCGTTGAAACTGTCTGCGAAGACACAAAACATCTCCAACCATTGGTTGGAGGGTCGCGATATATCTGAATAAGCGACACTATCGTTTCAATAGTTACTAACCTCCAACCGCCCACATAATGTGCGGCGGTGTTTTTTATAAAAAACCAAGGGAGTTAAAACTATGGCTAAATTATTAATCGATGCAAACTACTATGGCAATATCATGCGCTGTGCGCGGCAACACCTGCGCATCAGTGTGGCGGACGCCGCCGCGTTATTGAAAATGAGCAAGAAAGATTATCAGCGATGCGAACGCGGGGATGATTTGTTTAGCGAAGGCACGCTGCGCCGCTTTTTCCACGGGGCATTCGCATTGCTGATTATCAAGCGCAGCCGGGCAAATTTATAACCCGCGCCCGCCCATTTCCCTGGGGGCGCATTCCACACAAAAAAATCCCCGATTGCGGGGATTTTTATAATCGCACGCCGTATTTGCCCCGATTGATGGGACGGTACGATAAAGCCTCGGCCAGGTCCGCCATTTCAACATCCGTCGCCCCGCGCAGGTCCGCAATTGTACGCGCAATACGCTTTATCCGGTTATAGCCGCGGGCCGACATTCCCATCTTTTCCGCGGCGGCGTTCAAGAATTGTGTTAATTCCGGTGATAATTTGACGGCCGCATCCAATGCCGCGCCATCCAGTTGTGCGTTTACGCATCCCTGGCGGGCGATTTGCATATTGCGGGCGGCAACAACACGGGCGCGAACCGTGGCGCTGGATTCGGCGGGCGTATCGTCAACACGGTCCATTTCCCATGGGTTGACCGCATCCACGTCCACATGCAAATCAATGCGGTCCAACAGTGGGCCGGATATTTTGTTCTGGTACGCTTCGGCGCAACGCGGCGCACGCGAACAAGACATGTTGGGATTGCCCAAATGCCCACACGGACATGGGTTCATGGCCGCAATTAATTGAAATCGTGCCGGATACGTGGCGTTACGCCGCGCGCGTGAAATCATGATTTTGCCCGATTCCATCGGCTGGCGCAGGATTTCCAGTGTTGTCCGACTGAATTCCGGCAATTCGTCCAGAAATAATACCCCATTGTGTGCCAATGATATTTCGCCCGGTCGCGCGTCCGACCCGCCACCGGCCAATGCAACAGCACTGGCGGTGTGATGAACACTGCGAAATGGGCGGGCAGATACCAATGATTGTCCATCCAATTGCCCGGCGATTGAATAAATGATGGATGTTTCCAAGATTTCGTCCGCGGTCATTTCCGGCATAATTGTGGGCAACCGTGACGCCAACATTGTTTTGCCCGACCCGGGTGGCCCGACCATTAACATGGCATGCCCGCCCGCCGCCGCGATTTCCAGGGCCCGCTTGGCCGCCTGTTGGCCGCGTACCTCGGCCAGGTCGGCCGTGGGTTGCGTTGCATCGGTGCCGGGCGTTGTCATCGGGGGAATTGGCAGAATCTGTGTTCCTTTGAAATGATTGATTAAATCCAAGACATGTGCGGCCGCCACAATGTCGGTGTGACCGGCCCAGCGTGCTTCGGCCCCTTGGGATGCGGGGCAAATGATGCCATATCCGTTGGCCCCGGCCCAGACACTGGCGGGCAGAACGCCGCCGGCCTTTACAATTGCGCCGTTCAGCCCCACTTCGCCCAGGATGATGTATTTGGATATCTGGTCTTCGGGTAATACGCCCAGTGCGCACAGAATGCCGCACAATATCGGCAAATCAAAATGCGACCCGGATTTTTCCACGTCGGCCGGGGACAGATTGACCGTTAACCGCTTGGGCGGTAATGACAGGTTCAGTGCCGCCAACACATTGCGAATGCGTTCCGCAGATTCTTTGACCGCGCGGTCGGCCAACCCGATAATGTTAAATTCCGGTTTGGACAAACCGCTGGACAATTGAACCTGGACATCAATACGCGTGCTGTCCATGCCGTTGAAAATAATGGAATTCAAAGAAATCATATGTGCATATTATAGCTTGCGCAAATTCATTTCAAGTTTTAATATATCGAACAAAGAAAGGATTGAAATTTATGCCGGCAAAAAACAAAAACACAGCACGCGAATGGTTTAATACTTTGTTTTACGGGGCGCTGATTGCAATCGCGTTTCGCAGTATTTTAATCGAACCGTTTAACATCCCGTCCGGGTCAATGATTCCGACACTGCATATCGGGGACCATATCTTTGTTGAAAAATGGGCGTACGGGTATTCCCGATATTCTTTCCCGTTTGGGTCATGGCATTTGTGGAACGGGCGTTTCTTGGCATCGGAACCGGATGTGGGCGACGTGATTGTATTCCGCAACCCGGTCGATGAACGGTTGGATTATGTCAAACGCTTAATCGGGCGACCCGGCGACACCATCCAGATGATTGACGGTCGTCTGTACATCAATGGGCAACAGGTTGAACGGTCCAACCCGCGGCCGTATATTGTCGCGACATTACCGAAATCACTGCGCAGTGTCGGGTATTACCGCGATAACATTTCGATTAAGGGGAACAAGATTTGGATGGATAACGCCCCGGTTGATTTCAATTACACCATTGAATACAAAGACAACCGTTTTTGCAACATGTATCCGACCGAATGCGGCGTCTTCCAGGTGACCGAATACACCGAAACATTGCCGAACGGCGTATCGCACAGCATTATTGAATACGCGGACAACGCGATGTACGATAACACGCCGGCCTTTACGGTGCCGGACGGCCATTACTTCTTTATGGGGGACAATCGCGACAACAGTGGCGACAGCCGTGGTCCGGTCGGGTTTGTGCCGCGTGACAATTTGCTGGGCAAAGTATGGTTTGTCTGGTATTCACACAACTATCATTCGTCGATGTTGGCCATCTGGAATTGGGGGAACAAGATGCGCTGGAATCGATTTGGCATGGGGATAAATTAAGTGTTAAAACTGAATTATACTTTTAATGACGCGACGTTGCTGGATTTGGCATTGACGCAAAGCGGTGCCAATGCGGCCCAAAATAATGAACGTTTGGAATTTATCGGGGACCGCGTGTTGGGATTGACGGTGGCGACAATGCTGTACCGTATGTTCCCCGACGAAGCCGAAGGTGAATTGGCCCGCCGTCATGCGGTGTTGGTGTCGACAAATACATTGGCGCATGTCGCCACAGAATTGGGATTGGACACATGTGTTCGCCACGGTCATATGACCGGCGGCCGGATTATGCACATTTTGGCCGACGCGATGGAAGCGGTCTTTGGCGCGATTTATCTGGACGGGGGATTTGACGCGGCATCGGGTGTAATTACCGAATTGTGGCGTGATTTGGCGGCGGCCGACACGGTCGCACCCAAAGACCCCAAAACCCGCCTGCAAGAATATGTGCAAAAACATTCCGGCGGTGCGTTGCCGACATATGAATACCTGGCGCCGACGGGCGCATCACACAGTCCGGTTTTCCGCGTGGCTGTCACGGCCATGGGTCACAGTGCCACGGGAACGGGCACATCGAAAAAGGCCGCCAGTATAAACGCCGCAGATGCGTTGTTGAAAATCCTTGCAATTTAAGGGCAGGATGGCTAAAATTCGCACAGAAGAAATTTAAGGATAAAGAATGTTTTCGATTTTATTGGTTTGTTTGATTGTCGTATCGGTTTTCATGACAGGATTGATTTTATTACAAAAATCCGAAGGCAGCGGCATGTCCGGTTCATCGGCGGCGTCGATGTTTGGCGGTGCGTTGACCGGTGCGGCGGCGGGGAATTTCTTGACCAAGACGACGGCATGGTTGGCGACAATATTCTTTGTATTGTGCGCGGCATTGGCGTTGGTTGCGTCGAAATCCGACATGGCCACCCGGCAAAGCGATTTGCGCCAGGAAATCATTATGCAGGAAAACGCAGATTCCGCACCAACACCCGTGGTCCCGGAAAATTAAGAATAAAAATCCCCCGGATGGGGGATTTTTTTGTGTGGAATGCGCCCCCAGGGAAACGTACGGGCGGGCGCGGGTTATAAATTTGCCCGGCTGCGTTTGATAATCAGCAATGCGAACGCCCCGTGGAAAAAGCGGCGAAGCGTGCCTTCGCTAAATAATTCATCCCCGCGTTCGCATTTTTGATAATCTTTCTTGCTCATTTTCAATAACGCCGCAGCGTCCGCCACACTGATGCGCAGGTGTTGCCGCGCACAGCGCATAATGTTACCGTAATAATTTGCATCAATTAATAATTTAGCCATAGTTTTAACTCCTTTTACGTTTATAAAAAACACCGCCGCACATTTTGTGGGGCGGTTGGAGGTTCAAAACTATCAAAAGCAATAGCGTCGTTTATTGGATATTCACGACCCTCCAACCAATGTGGAGTGTTTAAAGTCTTTCGACTGCTTTTGTCAGGTTTTGAAGCCTACACCGGTTTCCCAATGCAGGTCCAGTATATCGCATCATACGCGAATGTTCAAGAATTATATCACGCCAGGTGTGTTGGTTTATTGACTGGATTGCCGCGCCACTGTCGTGGCTCGCAATGACAAGGGTGATAAAGTTCCTGGAAATTAGACACCATTGTCATTGCGAGTGGAACGAAGCAATCCAGTCAATAATGTTGCGCGGATGCGCGGGCTGTCCGGTCCATAAAAATCCCCCGCGCCATGCCCTGGGGTGTCATAACACATCGATGGGGTGGGCAACAAATTGACAAAAATGTATTTTTTGGACAAATAATCCTTGACAAATGTGTTGACAAATATTATTTTTAGGACAGAAATTCTAAAAAGGTGAGCAAATGTTCAAACAATTAAAGATGAAAATCGCCGCACGTCGCGTTGAAAAAAACAAAAAACGCACCGCTGCCCGTCGTAAAACGAACCGCACCGCCGCCGGGTTTTGGGCGCGCGCATGGGATTTGATTTGCCGTCCGTTTCGCTGGATGGGGCGTATGGCCCGTCGCGTGTGGGATTGGCTGCGCACGATTGATTTAATTGGTATGGTGAATTTGACTTTGTTGGTGTCAATCATCGTTTTGTTTTCCATGTTGATTATTGATATCAGCCGTTGTGGTAAAAAAACGGTTGTGGTTGTTGATGCCGATGCAGTTCCGGTTATTGTCAGCGACACCCCCCGCGTGGCCGCGTCTGATGTATCGCCGCGCCAGGTAAAGCCGCGTGCGGTGCGTCCGACATTGCCGCTGCGCCGTGATGTGGTTGCCGCACCGCGTCCCCAACAGGTTGTTGCGCCGCGATATAATTTGACCGGGGATGTTGTGGTTAATGGGCGTGGCGACGGTCACATGTTAACCCGCGGTATCCGCGTCCAGGGTAATGTGTATCTGCAAAACATGCGTAAATATGTTTTGCCGTGCGATACATATATTGACGGAAACCTGTTCCTGCGCGATGTGAACATGTTACAGTTCTGTGGGGATTTCGTCATCACCGGCAATATTTATGTCAGCCGCCGTTCATCGTTCGGACCGATTCCGTCCACGGCGCGTCTGGGTGGCCAGGTGATTTTGTAAAACGGATTTTTGTTTCTCCCTTGGTACATGCCGCCCCTGTGTGGGGCGGTTGTTCGTTATTTCGTACACATTGGGGATTTTTTCTGATATAATATGCCCGAATCCAAACGGAGTATAAAAATGAAAACATTTGAAAAAATCGTTAATGTAATGGCACAGAATATTTTCTATACCGTTATATTGGCTGTGGCGATTGTGCTGTTCGCCATCTTTTCCGACGGGCTGTTGGCTGGTCTGATTACGGCGGCATCGGCGCTGATTGCGTATATCTGCGTTGAATTGCTGTACAAAGAATATGTACGGGTATCCGCACCGCGCGCGACGACAAAACCGGCGTCCGTGAAAAAGCCGGCGTCGAAAAAGACTGCGCCGAAAAAATCGGTTAAAAAGAAATAACCAAATCCCCGGTTCGCCGGGGATTTTTTTCAATCGTTATTCATCTGGTGCGATGCGGGATTTTTGTGATATAATTCTTTGAATAACAGATATTGGGGGAAATACGGTGCCACGTCGCAATTTGTCGGATGAAAATATTGCCACGGAAAAAACACGGCCGTCGCTGCGGACGCGGTTGTTGGTGTGGCTGTTTAACTTGGTTGTGGTGGCGATTGCCGCGGTGGCGGTTTGGGTGTTGACGGTGTTCTTGCAAATGCCATCGCTGGACGCGATATTGCATGAAACGCGGCCCGCGGCGGTGACGGTGTTGGACCGCGATGGTGTGGAAATACGCAGTGCAAACCGCATCATGGGCGCCCCGGTGTCGACGGAAAATCTGCCGCCCCACGTATGGCAGGCGATTATCGCCATCGAAGATAAACGATTCTTTCAACACGGTCCCATTGATATGCGCGGCATTACACGTGCCATGTTGTCGAACCTGGTCCGTGGTCGCATCGCCGCCGGTGGGTCGTCCATTACCCAACAAACGGCAAAAAATGTGTTCTTGTCCCGGGAAAAGACCATTTCGCGCAAGGTCCAAGAACTGATTTTATCATACTGGTTGGAAAATCGCTTTACCAAGAACCAGGTTCTGGATTTGTACATGAACCGCGTATCGTTGGTGGGGGGGATGCGGGGAATTGACGCCGCGTCCCGTACTCTGTTCCAGGTGCCCGCATCCAAAATGACGTTGGCGCAAAGTGCGCAAATTGCCGCCATGTTAAAGGCACCCACCACGTACAGCCCACTGAAAAATCCGGACAAGAATATTGCCCGTGCCCGTGTTGTGTTAACCGAAATGGTGCGCCAGGGATACATCAGCCTGAACGATGCCCGCGCCGCGGCCAAACAATTGATGCCGGCGACCCCCGCGCCGGATACAAACATTTACCGCTATTGGACGGATTTCGTTATTGACGAAGTGCGTTCGCGCATCGGGCTCTGGGATTCTGATTTGTTTGTTTACACCACGCTGGACCGTGGGTTACAGGAACATGTTGCCGCGACTGTGACGGATAATGTCGGCGAATACCAGGGGGCCGTTGTCGCCATGACGCGCGATGGCGCCATGCGTGCGATGGTCGGTGGTGCGGATTACCAGGCCAGCCAGTTTAATCGCGCATTGGCCATGCGCCAACCCGGCAGCAGTTTCAAACCGGTGGTGTATTTGGTTGCGTTGGAAAACGGAATGACGCCGGATGCGTATGTTAATGATTCACCGTTTGCCATTGGGGATTATAACCCGAAAAATTACAATGAACGTTATTATGGGGATATCACGTTGGCGACCGCATTCGCAAAAAGTGTTAATTCGGTCCCGTTGAAATTAACCCAGCAATATGGCATTGATACGGTCTTGGACATGGCGGGGCGTTTGGGGGTGGGAACGCAATTGCGCCGTGAATATTCGACTGTGTTGGGTGCGTCGGAAATGAATTTGCTGGATTTGACCACAATTTATGCGGTGATTTGGAATGATGGGAAATCTGTGCGGCCGTATTCAATTACCCGGATTGTCGACCCGTCGGGGCGCGTTTTATACGAACGCAACCCGTCCGATGCCATCCAGATTTTGGCCCCGACCACGGTGGAATATATGTCGCAATTGTTGGCGGATGTGATTAAACCGGGTGGTACCGGCCGACGGGCGGCGGCCCCGAATGTGTTGGGCGGCAAAACCGGGACCAGTAACGGTAACCGTGACGCATGGTTTGTGGGGGCGACGGATAAACTGGTTATCGGGGTTTGGATGGGCAATGACGATTTTACCCCCATGCACGGTAAAATGACCGGTGGTACGGTCCCGGCTGAAATATTTCATGAAATTGTGAAATGATGGACGGGAATGCTTCCTGTGGATTGGGGATGGGGGTGTCGGTATACTGTAATCCCATGGGGGGATTACAATGAAATATATTTCCATAATTGCGATGGCGATTGCCATGTGTGGTGCGGGGCGTGGGGGATATGCCTGTACGGGGATTACGTTAAAATCCACAGATAATTCATTGGTTGTCGCGCGGACGATGGATTGGTCCCGCGAAGAATTGAACAACATGTATGTGATTGTCCCGCGTGGGCGGACGACGCAATCTGTTTTGCCCGACGGTCGGTCGGGCGGGGTTGAATTCACCACGCGTTACGGATTTGCGGGCCTGGCGGTGGAACAGCCGGAATTTGTTATCGATGGCATCAACGAAGCGGGTCTGGGGGCGGCCCTGTTTTATTTCCCGGGATATGGCAAATATGTGGAATATAACCCCGATTATAATGATAAAACATTGGCGGATTTCCAGGTGGTGTCATGGATTTTATCCCAGTTTTCCACCATCGACCAGGTCCAAGCCGCCATCCAAGATGTGCGCATTGTCAATGTGGATACGCGCACGACAACCGTCCATTGGCGGATTGTAGAATCATCCGGCCGCCAGGTTGTCTTGGAAATTGTCGACGGGGTGCCGCATTTTTATGAAAATGAAATCGGGGTTTTGACCAATGCGCCGGGATTCCCGTGGATGGTGACCAATCTGAATAACTATGTGAATCTGCATCCCGGCACGGCGGGGCCCACAAATATTCGCAATTTGCATATGGCTGCATTCGGCAGCGGCAGTGGGCTGCATGGATTGCCGGGGGATATGACCCCACCGTCGCGGTTCGTTCGTGCGGCGTTTTTGCAATCAGGGGCCATCCCCCAAGATACCGGGTACCAGACGGTTTTACAGGCGTTTCATATTCTGAATAACTTTGATGTGCCGGTCGGCGCCCAGTTTGCCGTCGGTACCGCGCCGAATAACATGCCGTCTGCGACCCAGTGGACGGTGGCGACAGACATGGCCAATGGCACGATTTATTACCATACGATGTACAGTCGCGCCATTCGGTCGATTGATTTGTCCCAAATAGATTTTGAAACCGTCCCATACCAGGCGCATCCGTTGGATATGCGCCACGCGGAAACCATAACGGCGGCACCATACGCCGGCAAATAATTTTGAACTTTATTTGTTCAATTATCGTTAGTATAGTTGAATAAGAGGTAAAGCCCAATGGATTCCGTTTCAAGTTTGTTACAAGAAGCAAGACCATTATACCTTAGAAACAAACAGGAAAGGAGAGTGTGTATAAGGTATGGTTTCGCAACCGCGTTTGCGGTGTTGGTGATTGCGCCGGCAATCATTGGTTTTCATAATAACCAAAACCGCATTGATGATTTGTATGCAAAATTATACACCAATTCCCAGTCCGAAATTCAAACCGCGTATTATATTGACGAGTTTGACGCACTGGGGGTCATTTAATGTTCAATCTGGTCGATAAATACAGCAAAACCGTTCGTAAAATTATCCGTCAAAAAACGGGTGGTGCCAATCCGGATTTGGAACAAGAAATTTTCTTTCGTTTGTGGCAGAAACAGGAACAATATGTCGACCAGGGCAAAGAACGCGCCTGGGTCTGTATCGTGGCAACAAATATATGCCGGGATTATTTCAAATCCAAATTTGTTGTCCATGCCTGTAAACATGTCGATATGCCGCGTGATGTCACGGATGAACGTCAAAATCCGGAAATCAAATTCACGCAAAACGAACGGCAAAAGATTATCTTGGCCGCGGTCAACAGTTTGCCGCGCAAAATGCGCCAAGTCATCGTTTTACACGAATTTGAATACATGCCCCTGGACGATATTGCCAAACGGTTGAATGTCCCGGTTGGTACGGTTAAATCACGCCTGTTTTCGGCGCGGAAAATACTGGCCCAGCGGTTGTGTTTCTTGAAACCAAATGAACTTTGACGGATAAAAAATCGTTATATACAGTGTACAAGCCAAAAGGAAGAACAAAATGAACAAAACGACACTTATATCTGCATTATCTGTGGTTATGTTGTGTGCCACCGTTACCATGGCAAACGGCAAATCCACCGATGGTGGCGACCGGCGTTTTGAAAATGTCATGCTGGACAGTGGGCCGCGCCCCGTATTTGTCATTGACGGTGGACCGATGATGCCGCCGCCCCACGGGTTTAACAGATGGCCCGGGCGATTTGGCGGTGAACCGTTTGGCGGAAAAATCAAATTGACCGATAAACAGCGCGATAAAATCAAGGTTTTGGATAAAAATCTGAAAAAAGATATGAAAAGATTGCGCGATGACGAAGATGATTTGCGTGAAAAATACCGCGAACGGTTCGAAGCCATATTGACCGATGAACAATTTCGCAAAATTGAAACCATGCGTAATGACCTGCGCAAGGATATGAAGAAATTGCGTGAACAACAACACGATGTCATGGAAAAGCATAAGCGTGATTTTGAATCTATCCTGACCGATGAACAGAAAAAAGCACTGGAACAGAAACACAATGAAAATCACAATAAAACGCCGGCCCCGGGCGCTGGAAAAACTGGCGCAAGAAATGATGCGGGCACTGCAACAGTCGACCCGCAGCCAGACGGAAAATAAACAATAAACGTATTGGCTTGGATATTTAAAACCCCGGGAAACCGGGGTTTTATTTGTTGTGGGGATGGGTGGGTTATTGCGCATCGGCCGGTTTTTCGCCACGTGGTTTTTCCGGGCGGTCGGGCATTTGTACCCCACATGATGTCATTGCATTGCGCATACATTCCATGGATTCTGTTTTTTCGGCGGACATTTCCGGTTTTTCGCCTGGGGCGGTTTTTTCCGGCATGGCGCATCCATATTGGGCGATGCAAGATTTCTGGTCTTCGGTCAAATTGGCCATCATGCCGCCGCCATTGCGCGGGCCGTGTTCATCGGCGTTCTGTGGGGGCTGGGGCGTGTCGGCAAATGCCCCGAACGACAATACCGCGCCCAGTGATGCGATAATCAGTTTTTTGTTCATGGACTTTTCTCCTTTCTATGGGGTCCTGTACCATGTGAAACGAAAAAAATGCTGGTGCGGTTCATTTTTTTTGAACTTCCCTAGGAATAATATCGTTATACAAAAATGTAGGGAGGAATTTAATGAAAAAATATGCCTTAATCTGTGGGCTGGTGCCAAGTCTGGCCTGGGGGGTGGATGATTGTGCCACACGCCGAAATGTCCCGGATGATGAATTAACCCTGCAACAGGTAATAGAATTGGGGTTGTGTCGCAATCCCCAAACGGCTGCGGCCTATGCTTCGTTGCAATCTGCGCGGTTCGGTAAAAACGCCGGTTACGCCAATTATTTGCCCAGTATTAATGCCGGGCTGTCCATGGGCCGAAATTATCAGAACCGGCAATGGGACGATTGGTCGTATGGTGCATCCATTTCCGCATCGTATTTGATATTTGATTTTGGCAAGCGTCTGTCGGACATGAATCAAATGATTGATACATATCGTGCCGCGGGATTTGAATTCAGTGAAACAATCCAGAACTTTGTTTACGGCATGGTCGGGTCATATTATGAACTGTTAAATGCAGATGCGGACGTTGAAACGGCCACATCGGCGTTGACCGTTGCCCAAACGGCGTACGACACCGCCAATAAGAAGTACAAGGCCGGCGCCGTTGCCAAATCCGATGTGTTAAAGGCTGAAACCACATTGGCCAGTTCAAAATTATCCTTGGAACGCGCAAAAAATAACCGTGAAATTGCCCAGGGAACGCTGTTAACCAAATTATCGTTCCCGGCGGACCAACAGATAAAAATTGCGGATATGTCGTCCACATTCGGCACAGACGCAGAAAGCGAAAGTATTGATAATCTGATTGCGATTGCCCAGAAACAACGCCCGGATTTGTTACGTGCATCGGCAAACCAAGACGCGGCATGGCATAAGCGTAATTCGGCGTTCTTGAAAAATTTGCCGTCTATATCGGCAACGGGGTCGCTGTCATGGAATGATGACCGTTTTGCCGATACGTTTGCGCCAACCGGTGACAAAATCAATGGCAGCATTGGTATCCGCGCATCAATGCCGTTGTTTGCGGGATTTGCAAATGTCTATGGCGCCCGCCAGGCCCAGGCCGATTATGAACGTGCCAAGTACCAGGCGCGTGATACATCGAACCAGGCCATGATGGATGTGTTTACCGCATACCAGAACTATAAAACGGCGCGCACCGTATTGACCCAAACGCATGCGTTGGTCAAATCTGCCACGGAATCTGAAAAAGTCACGGCCGGCATGTACAAGGTTGGTCGGGCCACCATGCTGGATTGGCAACAGGCGCAATCAGAATTGGTGGATGCGCAAAAGCAACATAATTCTGCAAAATATGACCTGTTTATTAAACGTGCCGCGGTTGCGCTGGCAATTGGTGATATCAAATCTGAACTGGACGGGGTAAAAGATGAACAATAAAAAAAACAAGCCATGGGTATGGCGGCATAAGTATCTGATTTTAATGGTTGCGGTGTTAACAGCCGGTATTTGGGCAATCTTTGGCGGGGGCAATGGCGGCGCCAAAAAAGACTATGTGACTGTGGCTGTCACCCGCGGCAATTTGTCCCAAACAGTGACCGCCACCGGTGAAATTCAACCGGTCAACACTGTGTCCGTCGGGTCCCAGGTGTCCGGCACGATTGATAATCTGTATGTCGATTATAATTCCCAGGTTAAAAAGGGTGACGTTTTGCTGACGATTGAACCGACTGTGTTACAGGCGTCTGTGAACGAATCCCGGGCGTCGCTGATGTCTGCGGAATCCAAGCGAAATCTGGCCATGGCAGAATACGAACGCAATAAAATTTTATATGCGGACGGGTATATTTCCCGGGCTGAATTGGAATCAACACAGACCAATTATGAAACCGCCGAACAATCTGTGTTACAGGCGCAATCACAATACGAACGTGCGTTGACCAATTTGGGATACGCCACCATTACATCGCCGGTGGACGGTACCGTCATTTCGCGCAAGGTCGACAAAGGCCAAACCGTTGCGGCATCGTTTCAAACGCCGGATTTGTTCGAAATTGCCGAAGATTTGACCAAGATGCAGATTGAAACATCTGTATCCGAAGCGGATATTGGTGTTATCAAACAGGGGCAATCGGTAACCTTTACGGTTGATGCGTATCCGACCGAAACATTTGATGGTGTCGTCAAACAAATTCGTTTATCGCCAATCACGACATCCAACGTTGTTGTTTATACGGTTGTCATTGATGTTGAAAATCCGGATTTGAATTTGATGCCGGGGATGACAGCCTTTGTCACCATTGTTGTGGATGCGGCGTCCGATGCGTGGAAAGCGCAAAATGCGGCCTTTCTGGTTCGGTCGTATGCCAATCTGTTTGATGGATTGGATGAATCCATTTCACCGACGACGCATCTGGCGATTTTGCGTGGTTCGGACGTTGTCTTTGTCGAATATGAAAAAGGGCTGTCGACGGCAACCGAAACCCAGATTATTTCGGACGGTATCCAGCCGGGGGATAAAATTATTGTGGGATATATCGGTCAAACCACCACATCCACCACAAACACGTCGCATCGCGGCGGCATGATGGGTGGGCCGGGTGGTCGTGGCGGCCCAATGTAAACAAACCGATGGGGCATAAAATGAAAGATATTCCGATTATTTCAATGCAGAAAATCTGCAAACGCTTTCCCTTGGAAATGGGGGGCGAACAACAGGTTTTGTTTGATAACACATTTGATGTTTTCCCCGGTGAATTCGTTTCCATTATGGGGCCGTCCGGGTCGGGCAAATCAACGTGTATGAATATTATCGGCGCGTTGGATACGCCGTCATCGGGGGTGTACCGCCTGTATGGCAAAGACATCACCCAGATGACACCGGATGAATTGGCCACGGTTCGCAACGAATACATTGGGTTTGTGTTTCAAAACTTTAACCTGTTGCCAAAGCGTAACATACTGGACAACATCATGTTGCCATTGATGTATCGCGGTTTGCCGATGCGCGAACGGGTGCGCCGTGCGCGTGAAAAGTTAAAATTGGTGGGCTTGGAAAAATTTGAAACATATTTGCCGACCCAATTGTCCGGCGGTATGAAGCAACGGGTTGCGATTGCGCGCGCCTTGGCCGGTGATCCGAAACTGATTTTGGCGGACGAACCGACCGGCGCATTGGATTCAAAAATGGGCAATGAAATCTTGAAATTCTTGAAACAGTTAAATCAAGAACGCGGAATTACAATCGTCATGATTACGCATGAATTTGATATTGCCCGGTATTCGCATCGCGTTATCCATATTCATGACGGCCATATAACTTATGACGGGCGTGTCCCATCATGCGAATCTGTGTTAACAAAATCAGGAACCAAGGTACGGAAAAAATGACAATCTATGATATTGCAAAGGAATCCTGGCTGTCGATTGGCGGCAACAAAATGCGGTCTTTTCTGACGGTTCTGGGGATTGTTATCGGTGTTATGGCCGTTGTAATTATGGTGGCGGTCGGCGAAACCGTTGAAAAACAGGTCACAGACCAGTTTTCATCGCTGGGGACGAACACCATTATGATACGCGCCGGCGCGGCACAAAGCGCCGGTGTCCGTGGCGGTAACAGAAATACGTTGACCATGGAAGATGCCCAATACATCGGCCAATTGCCGGATGTCGCCGCCGTAACCCCGGTCCAAAACGGTTCGGCCCAGGTTGTGTTTGGTAATAAAAACTGGGCAACTTCTTTGGTGGGATGTTATCCGGATTATGCGACGGTGCAAAATATTGAAATGGCATATGGGACTTTTTTTGATTCGTCGTCGGTGCGCAATGCGTCCACGCACGCGGTTATTGGGCCGGAAACCGCCACAGAATTGGGGTTGCCGGACGACCCCGTTGGCCAGGTTATCCGTATCCAAAGCACGCCGTTCACCATCATTGGCGTAACCCGGGCCAAGGGGGATTCCACCATGGGCAGCCAGGATGACATGATAATCATCCCGATTACGACATTGAAAAAGCGCCTGTCGGGCAGTCGTTTTTATAATTCTGTTCAAATGATTTCGCTGAAACTGTACCAGGATGCCGATAACAATATTGTGACCGACCAAATAACCGCACTGTTGCGCCAGCGTCATAATCTAAAAGACAGTGACGCAGACGATTTCCAGGTGACCGACATGAAACAGGTCATGGAAACAATGGAAACCGTGACGGGGTATTTGAAAATGTTGTTGGTTGCGATTGCCGCGGTATCATTATTGGTTGGGTCAATTGGGATTATGAATATGATGCTGGTATCGGTTGCGGAACGCACCCGGGAAATTGGTATCCGCAAAGCAATCGGTGCCCAAGAAAAAGTCATTATCATCCAGTTTTTATCAGAATCCATTTTGATTTCGTTTATGGGGTCGATGGTTGGATTGCTGTTGGGTATTGGTTTGTCCCAGGGCGTTGGCCGCATTTTATTGAACTATAACGTTCCGTTCAGTATATGGCCGGTGGTTGTATCGGTAACGGTTGCCGTTGTGGTTGGATTGGTTTCGGGCGTTGTTCCCGCGATCAAGGCATCAAAATTGAATCCCATTGACAGCCTGCGCTATGAATAACCCAAATCGGGCCATGAAATCCGGGATATCTGCGGGACAAATAAATTTTATGAAAATAAGACTTGAAATCGTAACAGAATGCTCATATAATGGGCGCGCTTGGGGCATAGTTTAACGGTAGAACTCCGGACTCTGACTCCGTCAGTGTTGGTTCGAATCCAGCTGCCCCAACCAAGATAGACAAAACCGCCCAAAAGGGCGGTTTTTAGTTGGATGCGCAAGCATTGTGCGGAGTTCGAAAGCTTGATTTTGAAAAATGACAATTTTTGCTGACTTTCGAACCAATTAAACAAAAAAGACTAGAAAACCAGTCTTTCTTATAAGTACGAATTCGTCATGAGCAATTTTGCAATATATTGAACTATCTGGTATTATTGACCCAAAGGCTAATAGATGAATAATTATATAAAGAAATTTTACCATGCGATAACCAGTCTGAAACAAAAAAATGCCGCACAACAAGGCGTGCAGTACATCAAAGTTCACAGTATTGACGAAATTAAAGATGCGCATATATTGGACTATCACGACCTGTCTGAACTGGATTTGCGCGAATATAAACATTTGTTTGACTATGCGCCCACAGAATCCTTACCCTGTTCCGGAATTCGTGGTTGGACCACAAATGTAATTTGGCCGTCACCAGACAAAATGCCGGCTGGGGTCAATCCACTGGCCATAATGGAACGCGCCAAGGCACCGGCCGGAAAACCAAACGGCGCAACCGGGCGTGGTATAAACATCGCGGTAATAGACAATATGTTGGACGCCACCAACCCAGAATATGCCGATAGTATAAAGTTTATTCAAGGACCTTTACACGACCAGAAAATGCCCCAAAACAAACATGCCAGTATGGTTATGGGGCAACTGGTTGGGAAAAGCACTGGCATCGCGCCGGATGCGAATGTTTATTATTTCACCAAGGTGTCATACCAAGACCGTAAAAAGTTTGATAAAGACATTACCCAGATTCTGAAAAATGTAATCGATTTCAATCGGGCACAAAAACCAGAAAATAAAATAAATATTCTGTCGTGCAGTTGGGGTGCGCGGAAAAAGCATTCGCCCGAGGTTTGTGCTTTACTGGACCAATTGGAATCAGACGGTGTGAAGATAATTTTATGCACATCTGATTATATGAATGCCGCCACACTATCCGGCCGTGATTTTATGCCTTGTAACAATCCAAACATGACGAATATTCAACCAAATGTTCGGGCTGCAGGTGATGAAACAATTCGCATGATGAATCTGCCGTTTGGTCCAGACAAAAGAATTGGCATTCCAACCAATATGCGTACAACACCGTTGGAATCAAACGGCTGGCAATATAGAGTAGCTGGCGGCGAGAGTTCTGCCGCACCATATATTGCCGGCGTGTATGCGTGTGTATTGGAAAACAATCAGTTGTTTATGATACGCAAAAATTGGCAACAAGAATTGAACGACATATTAAAATCAACCGCGATACAGACCGAGCAAGGTGACTATGTTATCAACCCAAACGGCGTGCGCGCCAAAGTATCAGAAATTGTTAAACAAATGGAGGCAACAATAATAAAATATCAGATGCATCAAAACGATGATTACTAACCCCGACCACCTAATATTTGTTTAACATTCTCAATTTCATCACCGATTTTTATTAAATCCTGATAAATATCGGTTCGCGGATTGCACGCCAGGCACAACCAAAATTCAAACGCCCTGTATGGGCGTTTAAATTTTGGTTTTTGGGCGATGGGATTGTTCAAATATGGGGGATACAAAATGAATATCATAAAGAATATGTTTTTACTGGCCGTGTGTTTGATGATTTGTGGGTGTGCGTCCGATAAACGCAAAATTGTGGATTCGTATCGGCATGAACAAATCAGCCAGAATCGCGTCTGGGGTGCATTCGGGGAACCGTATAATAAAATTATAAACAAAAACGGTACAGAAACGTGGTATTACAGAAAAAGTAACCTGGTGTCCGGCAGTAAAGAATGGGTTTCTGGTGATGAATTTACCATCATAATCTTTGACGCAGACAAAAATATGTCCGGGCACAAAAAAACGTATATCAATTATGCGCGCCCGGTGCCCGCCGGCGATAAAAAGCCCACAGGTGTCTATGATTACACGGATATGTTGTCCGCCATGGGTAATAATATCAATTTTGATAATGCCCCCCAGACGGTTGTTATTGAATAGATATGGAAATTCGTTCCTATTGCGTGGGTCGCGGCGCGGTGGTACAATGAACGTACCCAACCAAAAGGCAGATTTTTATCTGCCTTTTTTTATTTTTATCGCTGCGAAATGATTTCGTTCATGACTTTGTCAAATAACGATTTTCGATATGTTTCATATTGCTGTAATGTGCGGGCCACATGACGCGCATGGGGTTCAATGGCCATTGGGTGGGCAAATGTCGCGGCCAGGCTGGGGCCGGATACTTCCACATGGACGCCCGATGCAATGACGCGCCCATTGCCAACGCGTTGTGCCACGATGGCCGGTCGGTCCCCATCGTCCAGTACGTATTGTGCCAATATTTCCATATTGTTACCGCGCGGCTGAAAATATGGGCCGCCATGATAATATGATAGATGCAGACGTCCGTCCGCCACCCATTCGATTTGTGGTGCGGCCATGGATGCGGTATCGGCCCGATATGGGGCGATGTTCAATTCCCGGTGTAATGTGCCAATCGCGTCCGCAGATACCAGGCCCAATCCACCGTTTTGCTGTACGGCCAATTCTGGGATGTCGGGTTCAAATATAATGCGTTCGGCCGCATAATACGCCCCGGCACAGATGCCAAAATACACCCCGCCGTTCATAACCCAATCTGTAATTTTTTTGTTGCCGTGGGGGTGTAATCGGGCCTGGTACCCGATGGCGCGCCCGCCCGGCATGACCAGTGCGGCAACATTGTCGTTCAATGCCCAACGATGGATGATATCGCGGGCGTTTGTCGTATGAATTTCAATACCGCGCGGGATAAAATAGTCCCCCATGGCGCGGCCCAATATTTTTGTATCGCCGACCCCATAATCGTCATAAATCAGAATTTTGTTTTTATTCATGCCCCGCAGGGTATCGTATGTCTGTCAAAATGCAAGGCATAAAAAACGCCCCGTGGGGCGTTGATTTATGCGTCTGGTGTAATCTGTATGACGGTTTGTTCCCGTATTGCGTCCAGCGGATGTGTCTGGTACGTAACATCGCCAAAATCGATTTTCGACAGGTCGATTGCCCGAATAACGCTGTTGTACATGGTGCGGTAATACAGAATCCGATTGGTCATGTCCGTGACGGCGGTAAATTGCGTCGCGCTGGGCATGGGGGTGGGGACCTGGTCGATGGGGTATTGGATACCCACCGGAATGTCAAAGTTATTCAGGATATGAAACGCCTGCATCACGGCGCCGTACGCGGTATTTTGCGGCACAGCGGTCGCGGCATAGAACGCGGCGCGCACAAACCGTGACGGTGGTGTTGCATCCCCGGGCAATCCCAACATACCGCTGCCGCCGCCAAATGCTGTCATATGCAGATTGCGGATATTGGTCGGGCCGGCGGTACCGGGGGCCAGATTGACATAGTTATTTAAATTGGTCATTTGCCATTCAAATCCCGGGGCATTCGTCAAAACCCCCAGTGTGTTTTCATAGAAATGCGGCACACCGCCGGTAATTTCCAAGACCACCTGGCGGCCGGTAAAATCGGCGATGCGCCAATGCACGGTGGATGAACGTGGGTCTATGCCGACCACGCGGACGTCTTTGATGGCTTCTTGGACCTGGTCGATGGTGGAAAAGCGCGACAAAATCCATGATACCAATTGAAAATCTGAAATGGTTTCTGCGTTATCGGCCGGGTCGTACGCCTGGTACTGGCCATATCCGGGGAAATAGAATAAACCCGCCGACAGACCCGCTTCGTTCAATCCTTCGACGACGTATTCGGGTTCTTCGACGGCCAGCCCGACGTATCCGTACAGCGCAGAAAATTCCAGGCCGTCTTTCTGGCCGCCGGGGACGAACGATTTTTGGGTGTATCCCTGGGGGACGATGACGTATTGGCTGGTCATTTCGCTGCCGGACCATTCAATGGTGCGGGCGACGACAACAGATTTATCTTTTGGGGCCAATGTGATGCCGGTGCATGCGTGTCCCGTATTGGTATGCGCAATTGCGACAGTGCCAATCAGTAACGCGGAAAAAAGTTTTTGGAATGTCATGCCGACATTATGTCGCGCCCGCAAATTTGAATCCATAAGAACCATTTCACAGGCAATAAAAAATCCCGGAAACCCGGGATTTTTTCTTTAAAATTCAAATCGCAGTCCCAACATCACATTGGCCCAGATGACGTTTTCGGCACTGAACCAATCGCGGTCACGGCTGCCGTCTTGGTTGGACAGGGCCCATTTAACCTTTGGCACGTATGTAATGCGTGCACCAAAATCCAGGAACAGTGTATCGGTAATGCCATATGACAATCCAACCGCGACCAAACCCGCAATGGTGGACGTGCTTTTTTCCGATTTATAAAACTGTAATACGTTGTATTTGTCCAATTCGCCAAAGTTCTGTAAATCCACCGACAATGACAAATCACCATACAAATCCGACAGATTCAGAATTGTTTTCGCATCCGCATATCCGACCCCGAACCCGACGTATGGAATAACCTGGCGTGTGGGCTTTTGCATGCCATCAAAGAAATCATAAAACGCCATTGCGCTGATGATGTCGGCGGACAATTTGGAATGAACGCCACCACTTTGCACGTGAACGGTGATGCCGTCGATGTTGCCCCCCGTCAGGGGTAAATCCCCTTCGTACAATGGGGATGCGTTATATTCGCTTTCCGCGATGTGGTCCCATCCCAATTCCAAACGCCATTGCGGCGCGTTGGGTATGGTCCAACCAATGCTGGCCCCGGCCGCAAATGAAAAAGATTCATAATCCTGGGACGCGGGCAATTCGGATAATTCGCCAATCCCGGCATAAACAAAGTTTTCGCATCCGCCATTTTCCAGGCACGCGTCATAGTACGCCGCAGATATCACCATCCCGTTGTCCGGGCTGTAATAATATTCACTGGTCATGGAACCGACATCGTTTTTAATCGCGCCGAAACCCATGGATGCGCCGCCACGGACCGATATGGTAAAGCGTGACCCATCATCCATATACCACCCGTCACGGACAAATTCGCCGTCATATTGCCAATTTGCATGTGCCGGTGCCGCGCCCAGCGCGGATATCAGTGAAACAATAAATATCGATTTTAATTTCATGTCCCGTATTATATCACAAATTGATGCCCGATAAAAACAGATTTTATCCATCCCCCAGACGGGGCAGGGAATGTTTTTTGATAATCATGGTATTGACAAACGATTTGTTTGTATTATATTTTATATATGACAAATATCTGCATCTATCCGATTTTTAATCAGCGTATCCCCGGCATCTGGGATGATTTTGTTCGTATTCGCGGGGCGGCGTCGCGCGCGTTATCGGCCAATGCGTGGTCGGATGTGTATGCGGCGCATTTTTACCAGACGTTGAAACAGCAAAAGCCGACCGGATTTGCATTCGGGGCATGGGATGGGGACCATATGATTGGATTCATCCAGGGGGACATCCAACGGAAACAGGCCGTCGTTCACAATTTGTTTGTATTGCCGGAATATCAATCCGGCGGGATTGGGGCCAGATTGTTGGCCCATGCGGAATCGGCCGCCGCCGTTCATACCAATACGGTTGATTTGGTGTCTATGCCGCGTGCGGAAAAATTTTATCGTCGCCATGGGTATACATCACTGTGTGGAACCAACGAATATGTTAAAAATATCGCCGGGGGGGGGCGTTGCCAGGTTGTGCCTGTTTTTCGGTGCCTGGGGAATGTTGCACGCGTCTGTGCGCAAATTTCGGCACGTTATAACATGGTGTTTGACCCGTCGGTTATTAATCGTGGGCATCAGCCTGGGGTTGTGTATTTGGATGTTCAATCCAAAATTCGCGGATATGGCGTGGCGGATACGGATGGATGTCGAATTCATGTGGATTCCAGCACCAGTTCGTTTACCGCCGGGCGTTTGGAACGTGAAATGACCAGAATTATCCAATTTACATCGGCATTGGAACGCGGCCGTTAAAGATGGTATAAAACAAAACCGCCCGGTATGGGCGGTTTTTATTTGCGTGACGGTTTTTACATCATGCCCGGCATGCCACCCATTTGGGGTGCGGCCGGTTTTTCTTCGGGGATTTCCGACATGACGGCACCGGTGGTCAATAATACCCCCGCGGTGCTGGCGGCGGCCTGAATCGCGGTTTTGACAACCTTGGCCGGGTCGATAATGCCCGCCTGCATCATGTCGACGTATTCGCCGGTTTGGGCGTTGTATCCAAAATTGTAATCTGTGGATTCCATGACTTTGCCGACAACGATTTCACCGGATACACCCGCGTTTTCTGCAATCTGGGCGCATGGGGCAACGATGGCGCGGCGCACAATGTCGATACCGACGTTTTGGTCGGTGTTGGCACCGGTCTGGTTTTCCAATGCCCGCACGGCGCGCACCAATGCGATACCGCCACCGGCAACAATGCCGTCGGCAACCGCGGCGCGTGTTGCGGCCAATGCGTCGTCAACACGGTCTTTCTTTTCTTTGACTTCCAATTCTGTCATGCCGCCAACCTTAATCACGGCGACGCCACCCACCAATTTGGCCAAACGTTCCGACAGTTTTTCACGGTCGTATTCGCTGGACGCGTCCGCCAACAGGCGACGGATTTCGTCCGCGCGTGCGGCAATGGCGCCTTTGTCGCCGCCGCCGTCAACCAACAATGTGGCATCTTTGCTGACAACAACTTTCTTGGCACTGCCCAATACCGCCGGGGTGATGTTTTCCAATGTCATGCCCATGTCGTCGGAAATAATGGTGGCACCGGTGACAATGGCGATGTCTTTCAGCATTTCTTTGCGGCGGTCACCGAAACCGGGGGCTTTGACCGCGCAGACTTTCAATCCGCCGCGCAGACGGTTCAGCACCAGTGTTGCCAAGGCTTCGGATTCGACGTCTTCGGCGATAATCAACAGGGGGCGGCCCGATTGCGCAATCGGTTCCAGAATCGGCAACAATGCCTGCAACCCGGTGATTTTCTTTTCAGAAACCAAGATTTGCGCGCCATCCAATTCCGCCAGCATTTTTTCACTGTTGGTGACAAAGTACGGGGACATGAATCCTTGGTCGAATTGCATTCCTTCGACGACGTCGATTTCTGTGTCCAATCCTTTGGCTTCTTCGACGGTGATGACGCCTTCTTGGCCGACGCGTTCCATGGCACCGGCGATTTTTTCACCGATGTCGCGGTCGGAATTTGCGGAAATGGTCGCAACCTGGGCGATTTCGGCGCTGTTTTTAACCGGGCGGGCGTGGGCGTCAATGTCGGCCATAACCGCCGCCACCGCGATATCGATACCGCGCTTAACATCCATCGGGTTCATGCCGGCGGCGATGACGCGGCGGCCTTCGCGGATTAATTTCTGGGCCAATACAGTGGCGGTGGTGGTGCCGTCACCGGCTTTGTCGCCGGCCTTTTTTGCGACTTCTTGGACCATGCGGGCGCCGACGTTTTCAATCGGGTCTTTCAAAGACACTTCTTTGGCGACGGTTACGCCGTCTTTGGTTGCGACGGGTGCGCCGTACGATTTTTCAATGACGACCGTGCGTCCCTTGGGGCCCATGGTGATTTTGACCGCGTTGGCCAATTTATCGACACCGGCGGCCAGTTTGTCCGTATCAAATACGATTTCTTTTGCCATTGTTATTATCCTTATGTTATTGCAAGATTCCCAAAATATCGTTTTCTTTGATTAATACATAATCTTTGCCATCAATTTTGACTTCGTTGGCGGACGACGCCCATTTCGCAAACAAGACGATGTCGCCCGTCTGGACCGCCATCGGCACGCGTACGGCACCGTCCATGGCCCCGTCACCGGTGGCGATAACACGTCCGCGGGACGGTTTTTCCCGCGCGTTGTCCGGGATGATAATCCCGCCGGCGGTTTTATTATCTTCTTCGATACGTTCCAACAGAACGTAATTGTGTAATGGTTTGAACATGTGTTTCCTCCTCCTGCATGCAGGATATAATTACAATTGTCTGTTATTTCAAGCCTTGATTTTATACGGGGCTTTGGTTATTGTAAAGTAAATATAATACAGCCCAAAGGAATATCAATATGTACAACCCCGACAATGTTTTTGCCAAGATTATCCGTGGGGAAATCCCGTGTACCAAGATTTATGAAAACGACCATGCGATGTCTTTTTATGACATTGAACCGATGTGTTCAACGCACGCATTGGTCATCCCCAAGGGCGGGTATGAAAACATCCTGGATTTTGTGCGCAATGCGCCGGCCGCGGCCCAGGCGGGATTTTGGGATTGCTTTGCCAAAACGGCCGCCGCACTGGGGGTTGATGCAGATTTTAATATCATGGCCAATGCCGGTACGGCAGCCCCGTTGTTTAAACAGTCTGTGTTTCATTTCCACCTGCATCTGATGGCCGGTGACCGCAGTAATGAATTAAAAACGATGTTGAAATGTCTGTGCGCGTAAATGTTCGTGTTATTCCGCGTGCCAAATTTGACCGGGTTGATGTCCAGCCCGACGGCGGTCTGCGCGTGCACACAACGGCGGCCCCGGCGGACGGGGATGCCAATGCGGCCGTGATAAAATTATTGGCACGCCATTTCGACGTGCCAAAATCCCAGATTGAAATTATCCGCGGCGCCACATCACGCGACAAAGTTGTTGCGTTTTAAGATTTTTTCAATCAATTCGTCGGGTGTATTGGCGACGGTGATGTCGTAATCTTTCATGCTGGCGATAAATCCGTTATGCTGCATATGAACCAGAACGCGCCCGAAAATCCCCCAGAAACGGGCCGTGTTCAAAAAGAACAACGGCTTTTTTGTTTCCCCGATTTGCTGCATGGTCATAACGTCGGTCAATTCGTTCAGTGTCCCAATCCCGCCCGGCAAAATGATAAACGCGTCCGATGCGTCGAACATCTTTTGCTTGCGTTCATTGACGCCGTCCACGATTTCGACATCGACATCTTCGTGGGCGGGTTCTTGCAGGGCGACCACATGATGGGTGGATACCCCGATAACATCACCGCCGTTTTTAATGGCCGCGGTTGCGCATTCGCCCATTAATCCGACGTTGCCCCCGCCAAAGACCATACGTAATTTATTGCGGGCCAACAATTCACCAACACGTGCCGCATCGCGCGCAAATTGTGGGTTATTCCCAAATTCATGACCGCAGTAAACGGCGACAGATTTTATCGTTTTTGTCATGCTACATTTTCCTTTATTTTTGCGAATTATAGCATAAAATGATGCCGTTATGAATCAAAAGTTTTTGGATTTTATGCGCCCGTTTTCCGGCAAAAAGATGGCTGTGGCGGTCAGTGGCGGTGTGGATTCGATGGCGTTGCTGGATATGCTGGTGACGGCGGGATTCGATGTGTTGGCGGTGCATGTAAATCACGGATTGCGCGCGGCGGCGGCCGATGATGCGGATGCGGTTCGGCGTGCATGCCGACGTTTGGGAATTGATTGTCATGTTTTGCATTGGGTGGGGGATAAACCCACCCGCGGGATTGAATCCGCCGCCCGCACCGCCCGATATAAATTGATGACGGATTTTTGCCACGAACGGGGTATTGATACTTTGTTGGTTGCGCACCAGGCGGACGACCAAATCGAAACATTTCTGTTGAATCTGGCCCGGGGCAGTGGGGTTGCGGGCCTGGGCGGGATGCGGCCGAAATCCATGCGTGACGGTATTTTAATTGTGCGCCCGATGTTGAATATTCGCCGTGCTGAATTACAGAAATATTGTGATGACCGTCATATTGAATACGTGCATGATGAAATGAATGACGATACGCGATTTGCCCGGGTGCGTATGCGCATGGGCCGCCATGTATTACGGGATGCGCTGGGGATTTCGGACGAACGCATCTTGCTGGCGATGGAAAATCTGGGGCGGACGCGTGCGGCGATTGATGAATATGTAAATGCGCGCATTGAAACTGTCATTGATGGTCGGTCGGCGTGCATGCCAGAATCTTTTCTGTTTGACGAACCGGACGATATTAGATTAAAGTTGCTGGGCAACTTATTGCAACGGGTTGGGGGGGATAATTATCAGCCACGCTTGAATTCGCTGGAACGCGCGCTACATAAACTGGGATGTGATTGCAAATTCACCCTGGGGCGGGCGACGGTGCGACGGTTTCGTGACCGGATTCTGATTGTCCCCGAAGGATGCAGTACAAGTTTTAGGGAAAGAAATGAAAAAACAAAACAACAATAAAAAATTACCACGCGACGGTGCGTCTGTATTTTTGATTTTTGCCGGACTGTTATTTTTGGCATTAATGTTGCGCCCGATGGCGGGTGGCCGCATGTCGAATGGATTTACCGGCGTAACCGGCCCCCAGACAGCGCCGGTGGAACTGTCGTTTTCGGATGTTTTGCGCCGTGAAAAAGATATTAAAACCATGGATGTTCGCGGAACCCGGGCCACGGGAACACTGCGTGATGGGACAAAATATCGTGCAACCATTACATATGACCCGGAATTGCTGGGCAAATTGTCTGCGGCGGGTGCGACAATATCGATTAATGACGATAAAACATGGGTTGATTACCTGGGGATATGGGTGCCGATTTTGATGGGGGGACTGTTTATCTGGTGGTTGCTGCGCGGGATGCGTGGCGGGCCGGGCGGATTATCGCGCAGTTTGGTGAATCAAAACCCGACCAAAATCACCACCGGAAAAACCAAGACCACGTTCCAAGACGTCGCCGGCATTGATTCTGAAAAGCAAGAATTGATGGAAATCGTCGATTTCTTAAAGAACAAGGATAAATTTAAATCTGTTGGCGCCCGTGTGCCGCGTGGGGTATTGCTGTCGGGGGAACCGGGAACGGGTAAAACACTGTTGGCGCGCGCCATTGCCGGCGAAGCCAATGTCCCGTTCTTTGCCGCGTCGGGCAGTGATTTTTCCGGTATTATCGTGGGGCTGGGGGTGGCCAAGATAAAAGAAATCTTTGAAATGGCCAAGCGTAACGCCCCGTGCATTTTGTTCATTGATGAAATTGATGCCATCGGCCAGCGGCGCAGTACGCATTCGTATAATGACCAAGACCGTGAACAGACACTGAACCAATTGCTGATTGAAATGGACGGATTTTCCAATGACACCGGCATCATCGTGATTGGGGCGACCAACCGTCCGGACATGTTGGATGCGGCGTTGTTGCGCCCGGGCCGCTTTGACCGCCAGGTGCACATTGAATTACCCGATTTGGCGGGACGTCGTGAAATCTTGGATTTATATGCCAAACGGGTTAAAATTGCGGACAACGTGAATTTACAGGATTTGGCCCGCGGCACCACCGGATTTTCGGGCGCAGATTTGGAAAACCTGTTGAACGAAGCGGCCCTGCACGCGGTGCGTGGTGGGCGTGCGGCGGTGGAACCCATCGACGTCGAAGAAGCGCGTGATAAAATCTTGATGGGCCCGCGCAAGGTTCGCAAAATGCGTCCCGAAGATATCAAGTTAACCGCATATCACGAAGCCGGTCATGCATTCGTCAGCATGATGTATGCCGATGTGACCGATCCCATTCACAAGGCAACGATTATCCCGCGTGGCCGGGCATTGGGCATGGTTCAGCATTTGCCCATTGATGACAAAGTGTCCATGACCATTGCAGAGGTTCGGGCCAATCTGGCGGTGGCATTGGCCGGGCGCGCCGCCGAAGAAATCTTTTTCGGTGCGGATAAAATCACCACCGGCGCCGAAAGTGATATTGCATCGGCAACCCGTTTGGCGCGGTATTCAATTACGGTCGCGGGTCTGTCACCGACGGTGGGGCTGGCCGCGATTAATCAGGTCGGCACTTTCAACGCCCGCAGTGCGCTGGAAAACGCGTCTGAAAAAACCGCCCAATTGGTCGACGATGAAATTCGTACTTGGTTGAATACGGCGCATCGCGATGCAACCGCGATTCTGCGTAAAAACCGGGCGACGGTGGAAAAATTGGCGAACGAATTGCTGACACGTGAAACTTTGACCGGGGATGAAATTCGTGAAATTGTTTCGGGACATAAAAAATCCGCCACCCCGAAAAAGACCACCCGTAAACAGAAGTCGGATGCCAATGCGGCCTGAATTTGACGTTATCCATATGCCGCCCGAAAACACCAATTCCGTGTTGGTGTCGATGGGCGGCGATTGTGTTATATTTGATGCCTGGGGACGGGCCGACGATTGGGTGCGGTTGTTGGATGGCCGTGGATTGCGTCTGCGGGCGATATATACCACGCATGGTCATCCCGACCATTTTTCCGCCGCACCGTTTTTGGCCGCGCATTACAATGTGCCATGGTTTTTGGCGACGCCCGATGACGAAATTATCCCGTGGGGGAATTCTTTGCTGGATTATTTTGGGTTGCCGCATGTAACCGATGATAATGTTGCGCCGACGCCACTTGTGGGCCGGGAAATAACGGTTTTACCGGAACTGATTGCCGCGGTTGTGCCGGCCCCCGGGCATTCGCCGGGCGGGGTGATGTTCCATTTTGCGGGTGAAAAAGTTCTGATTTCGGGGGATACAATTTTTGCAGATTCTGTTGGGCGTTGGGATTTGCCGGGTGGGGATTTGAATACGCTGCGCACATCTATTGCGCGTGTCGCCGCCATGAATTTACCGGATGATACGCGTGTGATTCATGGGCATGGTCCGGATTCGACCATTGGTGGTTTGCGGCGTTATAATCCGTATTTCAAATAATTTATTTTTCGAAAACCAATGCGCGTTCAATTCCGCCCAGGTCGGATTCTGCGCGTACAAATGTCCATCCGGCGCGGGTGAATATGTCGCGTACATCCGCCCCCATGCCGTCCCCAATTTCCAAATATATCCGGCCACCATCGCGCAACCATGCGACGGCATTGTTCGCGATGGTTTTGTATGCCGCCAATCCCGCCGCCCCCGCATATAATGCGCCCGCCGGGTCGTGTCGTGCGGCGTCATTGACGCGGGTGTCACCACGTGCGATGTATGGCGGGTTGGATACAATAATGTCAAACGGGGCGCCGGGCATTTTTTTTCGGCCGAAACTGCGCCATAACACCGTGACCCGCCGCCCCAGTCCCAACATGCGCATGTTGCGTCGTGCCACGCGCACCGCGCCGTACGACCGGTCAATGCCCACCCCGACAGATTCGGGAATGTTTTTGACCAACGCCCCCAGAATACATCCGGTTCCCGTTCCCAAATCCAGGATACGCCGCGGGGTATTCCCCGGGCAATCGGCAATGACCGCCGCGACCACCGTTTCGGTATCCGGCCGCGGGTCCAATGTAAATTTGTTTGTATAAAAAGACAGCCCATAAAACCATTTTTGATGAATGATTTTGGCCACCGGGACCCCGCGGCGCAACTGTCGCGCCATCCATAAGGTTCGAATTTTAGATAAATTTTTATATTTGTCGGTGATGATACGTGCCGCGCGAATGCCGCCGGCCGATTGCAAGATTGTGAACGCTTGATTTATTTTCATAAAGCAATTATAATCCCCGTCATGGAAAAAGCAAAAAATATTCTGAACCCACATCGTTTAACCAAATTTGTTCTGGCGCTGGCGTTTTTATTAACGGCGGTGGCGGTGGTCTTGGTCTGGACCCAGCCGCGCGTGGCGCGTCGCGCAATCGGGGCGTCGTCGTCGGAATGCACGTCGACCGTTGCCGTCACCAGTGGGGATACACTGGGGCAATTATTATCGGCCCAGGGATTGTCCACCCGTGACATTGACGCGATTGCCGCCACATTGAAAAAAGACGCGGGGATTTCGACGCTGCGGGCGGATTCTGATAAAATTGAATTCCGCCGTGCGGACAAAGACGCCCCCGTACACCAGGTTGTGTTAATCCCGGGCCCCTGGCGCCAGGTGGAATTGACATGCACCGGCGACGGCGTTTGGGAATGCAAGACTGTGGATATCGAACGCGACACGCATGTGGTGTATCGCGCGGGCGAAATCAAAGATGGCGACAGCTTCTTTGTTGCCGGCCAGCGTGCGGGAATTCCGGCGGGTATTTTGGCCGATGTATACGATTTGTTGGCGTTTGAAATGGACTTTGAACGTGATATCCGCGCTGGCCAGAAATTCGGCGTCATGTACGAAGAAAACTTTTTGGGCGGGGCCAAGGTTGATAATGGTCGCGTCTTGGCCGTATCGTTCGAAGCGTTGCGTGGCAATGTCAAAATGTACCGTTTCCGCAAATCGGATGGCACCACCGGATATTATGACGAAGATGGTAACGGTGCGATTAAATCGTTAAAGCGTACGCCGATTAACAACGCCCGCGTCACCAGCAGTTTTAATCTGCGCCGTAAACATCCGGTCTTGGGATATACACGCGCACACAAAGGGGTCGATTTCCGTGCATCCACCGGTACGCCGATTCCGGCCGCCGGCGCCGGTCGTGTTGTCGCGCGCAGTTATAACAAAGGCCACGGAAATTATGTCAAAATCCGCCATAACGGGTCATATGAAACGCTGTATGCGCACATGTCCAAATTTGCCAAGGGTGTCGTCGTCGGCACCAATGTCCGCCAGGGCCAGACCATCGGATACGTTGGTTCAACCGGGATGTCAACGGGGCCGCATTTGCACTATGAAATTATCAAGAACGGCAAACACGTCAATCCCATGACGGTAAAATTGCCCGCCATCAGCAATCTGGGGGCGGCGGAAAAAGAACGGTTCTTGAAATTCCGTGCGGTTGTCGATGATGCCATTGGGCAATTGGCCGACCATCCGGATATGTTTATCCAGTTGTAAAAATCCCCCAATCGGGGGATTTTTTGTTGTTTTATCTGTGCCGAATGCACAGGGTTGCGTCCCCCGAAAATCCGGGGCGCGTGGCATAAAAAAGCACCGCTAAAATAATCGGTCGATTAATTTGGCGGTATTTATTCCTGATGAATTGATGTAAAAATATACAATTTCTGGGCATGTGTCAAACGGAAAAATTGCCTAATCTAAACCACCGATTAATTGCGGCAAAAAATGGGGGGATTGCAACCAAAATGAAAATTTATCTGTTGTGTTTTACTGTGGGGTTAATGGCGGCAACGTCATCCGTACATGCCGCAACAAAATGTGTTAAATTAACGCCCAGTGCGAATTGTGCATATAATCAGACAGTGGCATTGGGCCAATCTAACTGGACATTTAGTTGTAATAAGATTCAGATAGATGGTGTTATGTTTTGTGGAAGCCAAAAGGGCAGCCACACAGGTGCCATATCGGATACAGTTAAGATCAGTACCACCAGTGAGAATAATCGGTATTGTTGGTGTAAAATTGTTACACCCGCTGTATCGTCTTGGGTGTATTTGGAAGATAGGGAATCGGCCTATAATTGTGCTCAAATTTGTGCACGTAGCTGTGCAACTTTTGCAGCGGCATCCACCGATTTCCAAGCAATTTTATTTTCCAATTTGGGTGATTAACGATGCGTTTGGTGTGTTTATTGGTGGGCATAATCGTTTCAACGCCTGCGATGGCGGCGGCGCCCGGAACCAGCTGCCCGTCCGGCTATGTCGCGATTAATGAATCAGCGATGATTATTGTCGATGGTGCGTGCCCCACCGGATACAGCAGTGCGGGTGACGCGACCAGCTGTTTATTATCAACGCCCGCCGGGGTGTGCATGATGTTCGCACCGGCCGATACCGAATACAGTGATGATACCGGTGTCTGGCGCTTTGAAGATATATGCCCGTTGACTTAAATTTTGGGGAATTTCACGCCTTCGGATTGCAACAGACGCCGCTTGGTCGTGATGCCGCCCGGGGCGGAATATCCGCCGATTTTGCCATCACTGCGGATAATGCGGTGACATGGAATGATGGGCGGCATGGGATTTTTGCCAACCGCATTGGCCACCGCACGGATTGCCGTCGGATGGCCCGCCATCGCGGCCAATTGGGCATATGTGCGTGTTTCGCCGCGCGGGATTTTGGTTAATGCCCGCCATACGTCGCGCTGGAACGATGTCCCGCCCAGGGCGTCAATATCAATATCGGTCGGATTCATTTTTTTGTCCGCGGCTTTTTGGGTTTGGGTAACGGCAATACACGCGCCAGCATGCGCGTCATGTCGACCGCCAAATCCGAATTTTCGATGTCCAGGATATAGTGCGGCCGCGCGCCCGTGTATGGAATGCCCGCGTCGGGCGTCACGCCATGCGCGGCAAAGACCGTCAATGTTTCCGGGATTTGTTTAACATACACTGTGTCGTCGCAAATTAACAATACGGGGCGGTCTTCGCAATACAGCATGTAATCGCCAAACATTTTGCGATAACGGACCGCGCCGGCGGCGGCAACCTGGTCATATACAAATTCGATAAATTCAGCGCTGCTTGCCATTTGTATTTTTTCCCTGGGTTGATTGTTCGAAAATTTCCAGCCATCGTGATGCGTACAGGTGTTCGCGGTCCGTAATGGGATGCGGGGCCCAGTGTTTGTCCTCATTGACACAGGACCGTATATGGCCAATGATTTCAGAAATGCACGCAGCATCCATGTTCAGTGCCGCATCGCCCAAAACATTAATTTTATTCGTAATGCAATGACGGGCCAGTTGCGCGGCCGACATGTGTGGATATGCCAGAACCAGTTTTATCAATCCCTGATGATGTAAACCATTATTGAATTCCAGCTTGAAATGTGTGCCCCGAATCCGGGCGCCAATGATGGTCCGAATGCGTGTGTTGCGTGACCGCGCCAAATGGCGTTCCATGTCAACAATCTGGGTCACGACGGTTGGGCGCAGCATTTGATAATACGTCATGGCCGGATATTGGTGACCCATCGCGCGCGCCTGTAACACATGATGTCGTCGATTTAATTCGATAAATGTGGGATGTGTGCTGATGCCGGTCAATTCGTTGATTTCATCCGGCGCCAGATTGTCATACATTTTTAATTCCCGTGCGATGGCGGCCAAAACGAGGTCAATATCCGGGTGAATATCTTTTCGTGTGAACATGGTAATGGTATTATGCCAGCCGCCCCCAAAAAGTCAAACCAAAATCCCGCCGGGGCGGGATTGAATGGCCTTAGTCACAATAATAAGAATTTCCGGTGAATTCAAACGCCCCGTAATTATCGCGGCCCATCGTGTTTGCCCCGACATAGCATCCCGTTCGTGCGGTTGTTCCCGCCACAGATGTCCCGGTGACGCCCCCATCGGTCGGGCAACGCGTGCATCCCGATGTGCCGTTATAACTGTTGCCGAAATATCCGGGCGCGCATCGGTAAGAATATGACGTGTTGCATGTCCCGTCACATCCACATGTTTTTGTGGTCCGGCGTTGATACCCGGTGGCGACAGAATCCCAGGTGTTGCTGCTGGTGCAGTTTGTACAACTGCGGCATTTTGCGCATTGACCGTTAATACATCCGTAACCGCTGGTTTTGCAATCTGCGTCGCCAAAGCATCCACAGGGAACATTGATTCCTTCGCCGTCACTGTTGACGCAGTAACATTCCGTTGCACGACCGCACCCGTACATGATGCCATCAATTTATTGTCCATCGCTGGGGCATGTGCCACTCACGCATTCCCCAACCGGTGGCACCAACAGCGCCCGTGCCACGCCGGGGATAATAACCAGCGTCAGCATTATCAAGACTTTACCAATTTGTTTGATTTTCTTCACTTCTTCCATCCTTTGGTTATCAAAGAAAACCACCAGAATCTGGTGGTCGGGAAGTTCGAAAAATCATATCTGATAATGACCTTGCAGCCTTTGGGGCGATGCCCCTGTTGTATAACTGCAACAACCCGACCAATGTCGGGGGGCGTGGCAAGGCGCCGCGCACAAAATAACGACATACACAATATGCCGACCAGATAAGGGATTTTCGACGTCCCGAACCCACAACCGTGGATTCAAAAAGTATTACAGTCGTTTATTAAATTTCTGGCAATAATAAAATCTGCACGGCGGGGGTGAATTTATGCCCCGCGGTTTTACACCGATAACGTAAAATTTTTATTTCGGATTTTATCCAGACGTTCTTTTATCTTGTTCAAAACGCCACAGCGGCGCATCATTCTGAATGCCATTGTTTCGGGCGTTATAGGCTGAAGCGGGGCACGGTCATAGGCAGCGCGACGTTCGGACCACAGCCGCGACAGGAATGTATCAAGATATGTATCAGACATCTTGTTTTTATAACATTCGCGGAACAGCCGCTTGTAGCGACGATATATGTCCCGGGCGCGGCGCCGCAAAATACGGATTTCTTTTCCGTCGATACGTACGGGACGCCGCAGCCACACATCGCGTGGTAAAGAATATGCGGGTCCCACCTTGTACACACCAGGGCCATATTTTGGGTGCTGGACATCAACAATACTGATATCAACGCCACGACCATATATACGAATTTTATGCTTGCGCATCCACGCAATTTTCATTGCCGTTGTAACAGTAAATATATCAACACCCGGCATTGATGCGGCCAACCGCGATGTATCCATTACAATACAGATATCGATATCACTGGTGGCGTCATAATAATAGTTTGACGTAGAACCATGCAAAAAAATTTCCGCAATGTCTTCATCCCGGATGGCCAGTCCAGCATTTTGCATATATGCGATATAGTGCCATACAATCATTTGGAGTGAATTGGACGGTATCGTTCGCAATTGTAAATTTGCATCCCATAATGTTGAATCCAGATGTCGGTTATAAACAAACGCCGGGACAAACAGATTAGATTTCAGAAGATGACGACGAAGACGATGATTCTTCATATTCATACCCTTTGCCATTAGAAATAGAACATTCCGCGATACAAGAACCATTGATTTTTATATATCCCGCCTTGCAATTACCCCATACTTTTACCCCCCAGACACCGCCTGTACAGGTCTGGGTACAATATTGCGATGCAGTACTACAGTCTTGTGTTGACCCGTTTGGAGAACACCTGTTTAACAAATAGCAGCCACTCTCTTTAAAATGCGCTGCTTCATATTCATGAGTCCAGGCGTTACGATCTTCAGGGATGCATTCCAGGTCATTAACCATTGACGAATTCGTAAGACACGTACATCGAATTGTCTCGCCACCTGCCACATTTCCACTGTGCCCCGGACATTCCGTCTTGGTTGCAGCATTGTTGTCGCAATATACCGTTCCCGCATAGGCCTTGCCATCGGTGCTGCGAATACCAAACAAAGATATTATAAAATGCCCAAGCGGTGCAAAATACAATGTTAGAAAACAGGCGGTTAATTTTAGCCAAAAGCTTTTTATCTGTTTTGCCATTACTGCCCCCTTTTTTTATCGTGAATAATTACAGTTTGATGTGAATTCAAACTGGCCGGTGGCATCTTTATACTTAACGCCGGCCGGAACATAGCACGCAGTAATAGCTGACATCCCCGCCGCCGATGTTGTTCCATATTGCGTACTACCGTCGGCACGCACCAGCGACGGGCACCTGGGACAAGAATATTCCAGAGCATAATATCCCACATTACAGCTGTATACTTTGCATATTTTTGCACCATGTGTCACGTTGCACGTAAATGCCGCAATACATCCACTACAAAGATATAATAATCCCTTTTTTCTCATTCCCGACCCTTGTGGTATACGCATAAAAACCTACGGTTAAATTCGGCGTAAAAGCACCTTGACACAGGTCGGTTTTTCGGGTTAAAGTTGCATTGAATTTAACCGTACGATTAAATTCGGCAAGCAAAATTGATTTTTTAGTAAGATTTTTCAATATGTTATTGATTTTGTTTGTGGAATAAAATCTTGCCCAATTATGAAGTTTTGGCGACCCCAGTATCGGATTCAAATCCCGTACGCACAACATAAATTAAACCGCCGATAAACGGCGGTTGAATTTCTGGCGCGACAGCCGGATTGTAATTCCCATCACGGCGCTGTTGCGCCGTGATGGGTCCCTTTCCACTCGTATGGCTTAAACTGCGTTTCTCTTGTTTTCGCCAACTGCGCAGACGAACCACGGTTCGAACCCATCCCGTTTCACGGGTTTAAATAAAAAAATGCCCCGTTGGGACATTCTTTTATTTAACTGGCGCGCCCAGAAGGATTCGAACCCTCAGTCTTCTGATCCGTAGTCAGATGCTTTATCCAGTTAAGCTATAGGCGCAACGGTTCTATATTCTATACAAAATAAATCAGATTGCAAGTGAAAATATTTGATTTATTTCGTATGGGCATGCCATTTGTGATAAATCGCATTAAAATGCTGGCGACAGACCGATTTAAATGCGGTATCGCCCACACAGATTTGGTCGCCATCCCGAATCACAGCCCCCGATGCATCAAACCGCAAATGATGCGTCGCCAGACGCATGCAACCCGGCATTTGGCATGTCGATTCCATGCGGTGCAGTTTGGCGCCGACTTCGATTAATCGGCGTGATGCCGGGAACATTTGTTCGTTACTGTCCACCATTAATCCATAGCACATGACAATAACCGGTGTTGTATCTGCAATCCGGACCAATCGGTCAATGTCCGATGGTGCAAAGAACTGGATTTCATCAATCAGTATCATTTTTGTGTCGGTGGCGGGCCAGTATTGATTTAAATTTGCCAATGCGGTCGCCGGTGCCGATAATCCGCCGATACGTGAATCCACGTGGTCGGTGCTGAAACGGGTGTCGGTTTGGGGCTTTAATATTTCCGTTTTGTTCCCGTTTTTGTTTTGGTTGTATGCGTTAATCAACAGTTGGGCCGATTTTGACGACCCCATGGTTCCGTAATGAAAGTGCAGGTTTGCCATTGATGTGTATCCTTTGATTTTTATGCCATTGATTCCAGACGTTCAATGCGACGTTCGACCGGTGGATGTGTGGCCAGCAAATCGCCCATAAATTCACGCATGCCACCGGGATTGCTGATACATGCCGCGTGCATCGATTTTTGCTTTGCCAGACATGCCACATGGGCGTTTTTGGTAATCTTGGCCAATGCCGACGCCAACGCGCGCGGGTTGCGCGTAATCTGGGCGCCGGTGGCGTCGGCCGCATATTCACGATTGCGGGATACCGCCATGCGCAAAATCGGTGTGATAATCCAATTAAATACCATAAATGCCAACCACACCATCATCAAAATGGCGGCACCATTGTTTTTGTCGTTCTGGCTGCGATTATTATTGGACGCCATCATGGCGCGTAAAATAAAGTCCGCCGCAAATACCGTCACGCCCACGCCCGTGACCAGCAACATGTCCAATCGGATGTCGCGATTACCGATATGGGCCATTTCATGGGCGATAACCCCGTCCAATTCCGGACCATCCAATTCGTTGATAATGCCGCGCGTTAATGCGACCGATGCGTCGCGGGGGCTGCGCCCGGTGGCAAATGCGTTCATCCCGTCATCATCAATGATATATACCCGTGGTGTCGGCAATCCCGCGGCCAATGCGACGTTTTCCACACGGCGAAAGATTTGGCGATATTCGGGATTGTCATCGTGTATTTCATGGGCGTGCGCCGACGACAGCATCATGGAATCCCCGAACGCCCACGATATCCCCAACCAAATAAAGCATGCGATAAACGTGGGGATGGCGACGGATATGGTGGTGTTTAATGCCTGGTCGGCGGGGGCGACCATCCAGACGAATAAAAATATCAATGCGACAAAGATTAATGGAAATCCCAAGACCAGTGCAATGGTCTTGATATTATTGCGGCGGATATGGTCATAAACGGTCTGGACTTTGGTCATAGCAAATGGTTCCTGTTAAATTTTCGTATATCGGATTTTATTATAATCAAAAAACAAGGCGCGTCATGAAAAATATTTTCCCTGTTGTCGTATTGTTGTCCTGTGGTGCTGCCCATGCGGCGCGTACGCCGTTTGGTGTGTCGGCGGCGCATGGTGGTGGGCCGGATTATTTGGTCGGGGTGGCGGATGCATGGGCGACAATCTTGGGAAATGTGGGGCCGGGCGGGGCAATCGCCGCGCAGATGGCGGATGCGCACAATTCTGATTTGGCCACGTTTTATGATTTGGTGTCGATTATCGGTCATAATGATACGGCGATAACTCTGTTTGAAACCGACCGGCATATTTCTGTGGCACTGGGGGCGATGGCGGGACCGTTGCCGCGGCGACGCACAGGATGCGATTGGGTTGATGAAAAATGCGTTCCCGCCCACCAGATATTTACCATTGACGGCACGGTCTTTGGCGGGGTGAATGATTTTGATTCACGTCACAACGGTGATTTTCGAACCGACACCACCGGCGTCAGTGTTCATGCCCACACATATGTCAGCGAAGGCGTCGCCCTGGGCATTGGATACACGCGCAGCATGACCGACACGCACCATGGACGTATTTATACCGACGCGGTCAGTAACGGATTGACATTGTCGGCCCGATATCTGGGGGCCGGGGGGCTGTTTATGAATGCGGCGGTGATGGGGGGCAAAACACGCTGGGCCAATGATAAAACCGTGGCCGGCATTGTGGACAGTGGTGATTTTGACACCGAATACGCGGCGGGGCAAATTGATGGCGGCGTTCAGATAATGCGTGGCCGGTTCAGTATGACGCCGTCGGTCGGTGCGCGGTATACTTATATCCGGTCGGACAAACACATTGATGCCGCCGCCCAGGCATTTGAAAAATGGTTCTTTAACACGATTACCGGCATGGCCGGTGTGACGGTCGGGTATGAATTTGTCGGGACGGATTATCGGTTGCGCCCGACATTGCATGTGGGCGGTTCGTACGACGCGCTGCGCCATGGAAATGATGCTGTGCGCGTTTATGTATTAAGTGGCCAAGGTTACGATATGCCGGTCGAATCCCCCGGTCGCGCGGCATTTAATGGCGGTTTGGGATTGCGTATGTATGCGCCGATGTTTTCTGTTGGATTGGAATATCAATTGGATATGCGTCGCGATTACACATCGCACAGCGGGCATGTTAATTTGAAAATTTCGTTTTAATTTGTGGTGTGTTGGCGCCGGAATTTGACGACAAAGCTGCCGTTGTTCACCGGTGCCCAAGATATGATTTTATCGGCCAAAGTACTGGCGGTGGCCCATTGCTGGAATTTGATTTTTAATATACCACTGGCGCCGGTGATAATTTGGGCGTCGCGTACGCCGCGGTCGGCCAATTCATTGATTCTGGCCCAGGCCTGTTCTTCTGTATTATGATGCAAATCCAGCCGCGCAAATCGTGGTGTGTGGGGCGTTTCCGTCGGAATTAATTGCCCCAGGCGCAAATTTGCGCGCACGCTGCGCACGGTGGCGCGAACGTCGGGGATAAATTCGGTGTTCCCCATCTGTTCAATATCATGGTCGGTCAGTTGTTTCATACGTCCCATCATAGCGTGTGTTATGGCCGTGTCCAGAAAAAATCCCCCGGCGGGGGATTTTTATTTGTCGCAAATGCTGGTTGGGGCGTCCAATTTTTTCGTCCATTCGTTATCTGGGAAATTGGTGCGCAACATTTCGGCATATCCGGATGCCTGGGCCGGCAATCCGATTGCGGTATAGCATTCTGTTAAGCGAAACATGGCTTCTGGTGTCATGACGGTTTCCTGGGCGCCGGTGACCACCGATTGCAGGTGGGAAATCGCGCTGGGCCAGTTTTCACGTGCCATGTCTGTGCGGGCGGCATACATGACTTTGCCCGCGATATAGTTTTTCAAAATGGCGATTTTATTTTTTGCGTTTTCCGCGTATTCCGAACGGGGGAATCGTTCGACCAGCTGTTCAAATTGTTGCAATGCGTACGCCGACATGCCCGGTTCGCGGCGCACATCGCTGACCTGGCGATAATAACACATCCCGCGCAGGTACAAGATATACGGCACATCCGCATGTCCGGGGTGGAATCGCATAAACCGGTCGGCGGCCAAGATGGCGCCGGCAAAATCTTTGTCCAGATATTGGGAATACGCGGCCATTACCAATGCGTCCGCGGCCCAGGGACTGGCCGGATATTGGGTTTCGACCGCCAAGAAATCTGTGGCGGCGGTTTCATAATGTTCTTTGTTAAATTCCGCATATGCGTTTGCATATAATTCCGGCAAAGTCTGGTCCGGGACAACGGTGTCTTTGGACCCGGCGCACGCGGCCAGTACGGCCATCGCCCCCAAGATTGCAAATACTTTTTTCATGTGTTTATTCCTGCCTTGATTTTATCTTTCAAACCAGAGTATAATCGAAACCATGAAACTAGGCAAACATATTTTCGGGGTTGGTGCCATGACCGGCATCAGTCGTATATTCGGATTTATTCGCGACATGCTGATTGCGCGATATCTGGGGGCGGGGCGGTTGTCGGACGTGTTTCTGGCGGCGTTCAAGTTACCGAATTTATTCCGCGATTTACTGGGCGAAGGCGCACTGTCCGCCATCTTTATCCCCATGTACACGGATTTAAAGAAAGACGACGCGTTCGCGAAAAACGTCTTTTCTTGGTTGATGGTTGCGTTGCTGGGGATAACGCTGGTGTTTGAAATCTGTATGCCACTGGTGATTTGGGTACTGGCACCGGGGTTTGCCGATGACCCGGGCAAGATGCAGCTGACCGTCCAGATTTCCCGCATTATGTTTTTCTATGTCATTTTTGTGTGCGGGGCGGCGTTTTTGTCGGCGATATTAAATGCGCATTCACGATTTTTGTTGGCGGCGTTTATGCCGGTGCTGCTGAATATTATGCTGATTGCCGCACTGGCGGCGGCGCCATTTTATGCCGATGGGATTATTTTGTATGTCATGGCGGCGACGGTGGTGTTGTCGGGCGTGATTCAGTGTCTGGTGTTACTGGGGCGGATACGGCGGCGTCATTTCGGATTGCATTTGGTGGTGCCAAAATGGACGCCGGGGATAAAAAGCCTGTTTCGGCGTTTGACCATCAGTATTGTCGGCAGTGGGTTTTATCAAATCACGATTATTGTCGGCACATTGGTCGCCAGTTACCAAAGCGGCGCTGTGTCATGGCTGTATTATTCCGACCGCATTGTACAGTTGCCCTTTGCGATGATTGGGTTGGCCGTCGGGACAGTATTAATGTCGTCAATATCCAACGCGTTGGCGGATAAAAACCTGCGCAGTGTTCATATTCAACAGAATTCATCGCTGCGCAAATCATTGATGCTGATACTGCCGTGTGTGGCGGGGCTGTTTGTGCTGGCCGAACCGATTATCCGGTATTTGTTTGAATACGGCGCATGGACCGCCGAATCCACCCATGCGGTCGCAACCGCCATTATGATTCAGGTGTTCGTTTTACCCGCCATGTTGGTCAGCCAGGTGTACAGTAAAACACTGTACGCGGCCCAGGATGTTCGGACCCCGGTCCGCACCAGTATGATATCATTGGGGGTGGCGGCACTGATTTATGTGGCGGCGTTTCCGTTGGTGGGATATTTGGCGATTCCGGTCGGCATCGTGGTCAGCGGATATTTGAAAAATTATCTGTTGGGGCGTGCGTGCCGTCGGCGTGATTTATTCCGGGCGGACCGGCGGACAATTCGTGCGGTGGTGGCGTTTGGTGCGCTGGCGGCGGGCCTGGGGGTTGGATTATGTTTTGTCCCGGTCACCAGTATTTGGATGTTGGGGATTGCGATTGCGGGATACGGGGCAATATATCTGCCGGCGGCATGGGTTATCGACCGGAAAATCTGACATAAAATACAGTTGAATGTGGGATTTTTTTATGATAAAATCAATATTAAGAATGTAAGGAGTCCCACATGAAGAAAATTGTTTCATTGGCTGTGCTGACCGCATTGGTCGCAGCGTGTACAAACCCGTCGGGCCAGCCGTCTGGGTCGGATTACGGTTCGGATGGTTTTGGCGAAGAAGTATTGGTCACCGGCGAAGATCAAACATTAAATAACACATATTTGTTGGCCGCCGCCCCGAAATATTATATCGGCAGCGCGTACAAGGTCGAAGATGTTCAGTACATCCCGGTCGAAGATTTGACATACAACCAGACCGGCATCGCGGGCATTATTCCGTCCGAATTGAACGGTTCGAAAACCAGCAATGGTGAAACATTTGACATCAACCAGATGGTCGCCACCAGCAAGACTTTGCCGTTGCCGACAATCGCGCGCGTCACCAATTTGGACAACGGCAGTTCTGTCATTGTTCGCGTGAACAACCGTGGTCCGTTTGTTAACACCCGCATTATGGATTTGTCCCCGGCGGCCGCCCGCAAAATCGGCATGACCGGCCAGTCCAAGGTCCAGGTTCAGGTTTTGCCGGAACAGACCATCGCGGTGAAAAACGCGACATTGGGCGCGACCACGACATATTCTGTCACCGAAACAGTGACAACGACAACCCCGGTAACGGTTGAACCGGTTGCGACATCGGGCGGCGAATACAGCGTTCAGTTGGCGGCGTTCTATGCCGAAGACAGCGCGGACGCATTGGCGGCCAGAATGCGCACATATGGCGACGCCACCGTGGTCAAGGAAGGGGATATGTACAAAGTACGTATTGTCGGTCTGGACGCGGCCAAGGCCCGCAGTGTGATTGACGCCCTGCGCAGTAACGAAGGCATGGCACCGGGTCTGTTAAAGAACGGTCGCTGGGTCAATGCTGACAGCATTTAATTTGAAAAATCCCGCCAACCGGCGGGATTTTTTGTTTTGTGCCCCGCCGTTCGGCGGGCGCTTTTATTGACTGGATTGCCACGCGCGCTACGCTTGCTCGCAATGACAAGTGTGATGAAGCAGGCAAGACACAAAGCCAGGCGCTGCGTCCCCATTGTCATTGCGAGGGAGTGAAACGACCGCGGCAATCCAGGAAAGCGGCAAGGTTCACTATTTACTGGATTGCTTCACTTCGCTCGCAATGACAAGAGAGATAATGAGCCAGGCGCTGCGTCCCCATTGTCATTGCGAGGGAGTGAAACGACCGCGGCAATCCAGGAAAGCGGCAAGGTTCAC
>JAIDWS010000034.1:19632-20148 GCA_029059055.1 Alphaproteobacteria bacterium | reverse complement strand
TATTCGCTGGATTGCTTCACTTCGCTCGCAATGACAAAGGAGGGTGACAGTGGCAATCCAGGAAAGATTATCGAATCCAGAACACATCTTGTTGGGATAAATCCAGCCATTGTGGATTGATTGATTCGATTAATTGAATCTTGGTGGCGCGGCAACCGGCTTTTAATTTCTTTTCCCGTTCCAGGGCATCATTGACATATTGAAATTCTTCGTAGTATCCCAGCTTGTCACAACCATATTTGGCTGTAAAGGAATCCGGAAATAAATGTCGCTGATGTTCATGGACGCGCCGCACAATGTCGTTTGTCACACCGACATATAACGTGCCATTGCGTCTGTTAAACATGATATAAACGTAGTAAATATGTTTTTTCATTTTGACCAGAATTATAACGGAATTTTTTCTAAAATGAAAATAAATACTGGATTGCTTCGCTTTGCTCGCAATGACAAGTGTGATGAAGCAGGCAAGACACAAAGCCAGGCGCTGCATCCCCATTGTCATTGCGAGCAAGA
>JAIDWS010000034.1:0-19532 GCA_029059055.1 Alphaproteobacteria bacterium | reverse complement strand
AAGTATCCGGTTTTGAGCAATTAAACACCCCTGTCATTGCGAGCAAGACGGAACGTCGCCGCGTGGCAATCCAGGAATAGCAAGGAATAGTTCACTATTTGACTGGATTGCTTCACTTCGTTCGCAATGACAAGTGTGATGAAGCAGGCAAGACACAAAGCCAGGCGTTGTATCCCCATTGTCATTGCGAGGGAGTGAAACGACCGCGGCAATCCAGAAAAAATCCCTGGAATTCGCAAAAAAATCATATATAATATATTCCGTATTGGTGTGTTGCTGATATTGGGCATAAGAACCCATTTATACGATTTGTCATATAGAATATGATAAATACTCTAACTATCAAGGTTGGATGACGGCGAATATATTGAATAAGTCGTGCTATCGTATAAGTAGTTCTTAACATCCAACCGCCTGTTTTAGAGGCTGGTTTTTGTATTCATTTTTTTTGTGGAAATCATTCTTATTTATGTGTAAAATATATGTGCATTGATTTAATGACCAAAATCAATGTGGGGCGTAAGAACCTCTTTTATACAGAACCATGCCAGGGAATGGTTATAACAAAGTACCCTAACATTGGTTGGGGGGCAACGAATAAGACATTTGTTCAAATAAGTTGCGCTATTCTGTATAATAGTTCTTAACCCCCAACCACCTTTTATTCACAGGTGGTTTTGTTTTTGATGGGGACGATTTTCTCTCTCAGATTGGAAAAGGTTGTCGCATCAAAAACGACAACCCGCCATTGCCCGAATGCCCTGGCATTTTGGGACGGTCGAAAAAATGTTGGCTTTCTAAAGGTCCCAATATTCAAAATTTCGACCGGGGATAACCCGATGGCGGGGCCCGGAAGTAATCCAGGATAATCCCCCAACGGTCAGGGGGATTTTTATTTTTCCATAATGTTTATTTTTCCCGTTGAAATGTACGCTGAATCTTTTGGTAAACGGTGTCCAGAACCAACGGCATGTTATTGTGAGCGATGATTAACCGCCCCAGGGCAACGTACGCGTCCGCCGTTGCGTTAATAACGGCCGGCATGTTGTCGCGCCGGCGGTTCATGTGTTTCAGTAATTCTTTTTGTAATCCCAACAGGGCGATTAACCGTTCGTCATTGCCGGACATAAATTGCGGTGCGCGAATCTTTTTGCGGCGAATGCTGTTGACGGTGCGTTGGATATCGTACCCGTATGTCACGTGGTTCAATGTGATGTATACGTCGGCAATTTCGCTGGCGGTGTCTGCAAATGATCGGTCCAGAACCAATTCTGTGGCCAATTCGGAAATTTCTTCCATGCACATTGAAATTTGGTAGTTTAATCCGTTTTGCTGAATCAAATAATCGGATAATTTGTTCAGCTGTGGCTGGGGTACCATTTGAAAGATGTCTTCCATGGTGGTTTTGCTTTGCCCGTACCACATGTCCGAGAATGTATTGCTCATATCCATACGTCTTTGCGTCTTTGTTGTTTTGGCCATTCTCTCGGGATTTATTTTATACGTGGGATGCCGATTTGCAAGATTTTAATTCACTTTTTAAATTGGTGTGCTATTGTGCTGGGTATGACGAAGACTTATTCTGGCTTTGTGGCCATTATCGGCCCGACAAACGCGGGCAAAAGCACATTGTTAAATCAAATCATGGGACAGAAAGTGTCCATCGTATCGCACAAGGTGCAAACCACACGCACCCGGCTGCGCGCCGTTAAAATGGTGGGTGCGCGACAGCTGATATTTGTCGATACGCCCGGCGTATTTAACCCCAAACGCCGTCTGGACCGCGCGATGGTCGCGGCCGCGATGGACGCCGTGTCGGACGCCGATGCGATTTTGCTGATTATGGACGCGCAAAAGGGCGTGACGGACACCATCCGCGGATTGGTGGAAAAAATCCGGGGCCGGGCGAACCTGTTTGTTGCATTGAACAAGGTGGATGCCGTCGCCAAACCCAATCTGTTGCCGATTGTCGCCGAATTGTCTGCGATGGCCAATTGGCGCGAAATATTCATGATTTCGGCACTGAAAAACGATGGTGTGACGGGCATGCTGGGGGCATTGGCCGATGTGATGCCCGAATCCCCGTATCTGTTTGACCCGACCGACCGGCCGGATGTGCCGGACGCGCTGTATCTGGCGGAATTGACCCGGGAAAAAATTTATAAATATATTCACCAAGAATTGCCGTATCACATCAATGTTGTGACCGAACGCGTGGACGTGGATGCGGAAAATGTGCTGGATATTTATCAGAAAATCGTTGTCGCCAGTGACGCGCATAAAAAGATTGTCATTGGTCGCGGTGGCGAACAGTTAAAGCAAATTGGCACCGCCGCCCGGCATGATATTCAAAACCAGTGGGGCGTGAATGCGCGACTGCATTTGTTTGTGCGCGTGGAACCCGGCTGGGAAGATCGTGCCGAAAATTACATCGACCAGGGATTGGAATTCAAGAAGTAGCCCCAGGACCCGCAATGAAACAAATTCTTTTATCCGTATTTTTTGCATTTATGATGGCCGGGTGTGCCAAAACGTTGCCGATTACGCCGATTGATGCGCCGGTGGTGTCGGCATCCGATGGGGCGGCGTATGATGCGGGGCGCGATGCGTCGGATGCGGATATGAAATCGGAAATGCCCGCGCGCCAACAATCGAACAAAATTGATGTTGATATCAAGGTTACAGATGCCGCCACCGCGTCCGGGGAAATCCAAAAATTGGTCACCGATATGGGCGGATATGTCAAAAGTGGTACCGCATCGCATGTTATCGCATATGTGCCGGCCGACCGGGCGGACCGTTTCTTGGACAGAATGGGAACCAATATCGGCAAACTGCGTAAAATTGACCGCCAGACCACCGATGTCACCGACACCGGCAATGATGTTGCGGCAAAATTGGAATCGATGATTGCGGTCCGGACACGGTATACGGAATTGCTGGCCAAAACCACCGACGTGGACCAGATTATGAAAATTGAATCGGAACTGCAACGGGTCAATGCCAACATTTTGGCGTTACAGGGGCAACTGGCCAATATTAAAACCCAGGTGCAATATACATTGTTTAACATTGATATCGACGACACAACCATCTGGTCCGGTGTCAAAACCATGTTCAAAACCCCGGCATTTTACATCATACTGGTGCCGGTGGTGGGATTGTTAATGTTATAAAAAAAGGCAAAAAAATGAAGAAAGGTCAGAAATTACCCGTCGATGCATGGTTATGTATCGTCATTATGTCAGTTATTGCGGCCGGTGGCGTGACGGCAGTGTGCCGGGTCGCCCGTGGCCCCGAACGCGAAAAGGGCACGGTCGTTGTACGGGAAAACTATCAATTATTTGTGGATATCAACGGGGATAACCGGGTGGACCGTATTTTGAACATTGAACACCGGGGCCAAGATGAATTTTTCTATAACTATGCCCAGACCGGCGATACGGTTGAATTTTACAATCCGCATTTACGGAATGTTGTGTATCGCACCCGGCTGTCCCCCGTGGTGCGCACACTGAACGGTCGGGATTATCCGGCCATGAAATCGTACGTGGATATGGCCAAGAAATGCCGTGACGCCGGTTTGCAACACACACGGTAAAGGTAAATCAAGTTGTTAAAGGGAATTATATCAAATGGCCAATAATCAGAAATTACCGGCCGACGCCTGGCCCGTGTTTGCGATGATGGGCGTCATGCTGACGGTCGGCGCGTTGATGGTGGTAAAGTGTACGACGGACAATGAAACGGATGATTATGTAATCACGGCCCGTGGTGCGAATAAAATTGTGTATCATTCAATTGCAAACCCCGGTGTCAATCATGTAATGACATTTGACGGTGATACGATTGACCCGCGTGGCGGATTTTATCCATATTTAAATATTGGTGATACTATCACGGGAAACGCGCGTTTCATGAATGATCCGGTAAATAAGTCCTGGTATTATCAGGGGTTGCGTCCGCCAGTCCCGGTTGCAACGATACGCACGGCCAACGGCCGTACATTAACAGAATTGCGCGAAAATGCACGTCGCGACAGCCTGATACGGGAAATAAATACGAAACAAAGATAAAAATGCATACGTCTGATTTTGATTTTGAATTACCACCGGAATTAATTGCGTCACATCCATTGGAACAACGCGATGCGTCACGCATGTTGGTGGTGGACGGGGATAATGTCGCCGACCGGCATATCCGTGATTTTTTGGACTTTATTCGCCCCGGCGATGTCGTCGTGATGAATAATTCACGTGTGATTCCGGCCCGGTTTATGGCATCTGGCCATGAAATTACACTGCATACCGCGGCCGATGACGGCGCGTGGTGGGGGCTGTGTAAAAAGTTTAATAAAATCCCCGTCGGGACGGATTTAACACTGGATGACGGGACGGTGGCCACCGTTGTCGCGCATGATGACGACAGTGGATTAAAACTGAAATTCCATTGCGATAATGTCTTTGACGTGCTGGACCGGGTGGGGAAAATGCCGTTGCCCCCGTATATGAAGCGTGACTGTGAAACCGCCGACCGCGACCGGTATCAAACGGTCTATGCCGGGCCATTGGGGTCGATGGCGGCGCCGACGGCCGGGTTGCATTTCACGCCGGAATTGATGAATGAAATCACGGCCCGTGGCGCCCAGATTGTGCATGTCACACTGCACGTTGGGGCGGGGACGTGGATGCCGGTAAAAACCGAAGATTTATCCCAACACAAAATGCACAGCGAATGGTGCCAAATCACCCCGGCCCAGGCGGACATTATCAATAACGCCCGGCGGGTGATTGCGGTTGGAACAACGTCGATGCGGACGCTGGAAAGTGCGGCAATTGGAACCGGTGATGGTGCAGAATTCCGCCGCGTAAAACCGTTTTGTGGTACGACAAACATTTTTATCACACCGGGGTATAAATTCCGCGCGGTGGATGTGTTGCTGACCAATTTTCATTTACCAAAATCGACATTGTTTATGTTGGTTTCGGCGTTTGCCGGTCTGGATAACATGCGCGCGGCGTATCGGCACGCGGTGGACGCGCGGTATCGGTTCTTTTCATACGGTGATTGCTGTCTATTGTTTAAACAGGGGGAATAATAATATGCATGTGTTGTTACGTTTGTTGGCCAATCCGAAATTACTGGCGCGGTTTTTGCGGACCCCGGCCGGACGCCGGGCGGCATTGAAATATGGCAATATGGTCTTGAAATCCAAAATGGCCCAGGACGCGATTAAAAAATTTATGCACACAAATAATCAATATTTGGGTGGAAAAAAAGATTATGCGATGCAAGAGGCTAAGTTTGATAAAATCCAAAGACAAATCAGCCAGTTGCAATCACAGGTTGATGCGGCGCGTCAAGACCGCCAGGCGCTTGAAACCGCGACGTTCACGATGGGCCGCCGCGTGATTGAATTACAGCGTTTATACGCCCAGATGCAGATGGAATTACAGCGTGTGCGCACCGCCCAGATGGCCACCGCGGATCGTGCCCACATGCGATAGGGGGATGTTATGCAATATAATCCGACCATACATAAATTATCAAACGGTGTGACGGTCATCCTGGACCCGATGGTTGCGGCGACGGTGGCGGTGTCTGTTTGCTTTAAATCGGGCAGTCGTGATGAAAAGCCATGCGAACATGGAATCACACACTTTTGCGAACATATGCTGTGCAAGGGGACCACGCGATTTGCCGCCGATGTAGATATCAATGATTATATCTATGACAATGCGGGAACGCGGGGCGCACGGACGGGTCAAGACAAGATGGAATTATACGGCACCATTTTGGCCGAAAATGTGGAATGTTTGTTGGATGTCTTTGCGGACCAGTTGCAGAATTCTGTGTTTGATGATGCCAAGATTGAACGTGAACGCACCATTATTGCTGATGAATTGCGGCGCGCTTTGGATGACGAAAATCGCGCCAAGGCGGAATTTATCGTTCAAAACATATCTTTGGGGGCGTATTCCGTGTATCACACATTGGGGACGCATGAAAATATCGCATCGTTTACAAAAAAACAGATGAAGATGTTCATGGCCCGTCGTTTTTCGGGTAAAAATTGTCTGGTCTGTGTGTCGGGGCGTATTGATAATCCGGAAAAATTACTGGGGATAATTGAACGGAAATTTGCATTTTTGCCGGCGTTTGATGTGTCGGAATATGAACCGGCGGTAACGTATGCGCCGGCGGTCGCACATATGGCCCAACCCGGCAAGAAAAATGTGGATGTGACTGTTTTAATGCCGCATTTATATCCCCGGAAACCGGAAAACATATTTCGTCGCATGTGTGTCAATTGTTTTAACAACTATTTAAATCATGAATTATTTCGTGTGTTGCGTTCGGAAAACGGCCTGGTGTATGGGGTTGGTATTGAAAACTTTGATATGAATGAAACCGGTGTCAACGGATTTTCTGCCCAGACTGCGCCAGAAAACGCGGCGCGTATGGTGACGCTGATGGCCCAGACCGCGCAGGCGGTATGTACGACAAATCCGATTACGGATGCGTTCGTGACGCGGTATAACAAACGATGCCAGCTGGGTGATGCCCTGTGGTTGGAATCCCCGGCCCGCCGTCGTGACAGACTGGTTGGTACTTGGCTGGATTATGACATGGTGTATGACTTTCATGATGTTGTGCGCATGGGCCGGTCGATAACCGCAAACGATGTGATAACGCATACCAGTGGGTATTTTCACAATCCTGTGTCCATTCTGTCGGCGGGGGCGGAATTTGATGCGAATGTTTTGCAAATTTGGCACGATAATTTTTCCAAATCTGCCCCGATGCAAAGTATAATGATAAGCAAGGATAACAAATGTCATTAAAATTTGATTTAATTACCACAGATGGAAATGCGCGCCGCGGGCGTGTACATACCGCGCACGGCACGTTTGAAACGCCGGCGTTTATGGCGGTCGGCACCGCCGCCACGGTAAAGGCATTAACCATGGACCAGGTTGCCGCCACCGGCACCCAGGTAATATTGGGCAACACATATCATTTGATGATGCGGCCCGGGGGCGATTTGGTTGAAAAAATGGGCGGTCTGCATAAATTCGGCGGATGGACGGGGCCGATTTTGACCGACAGTGGCGGGTTCCAGGTGATGAGCCTGTCCAATCTGGTCAAAATGAAAGAAGAAGGTGTCGAATTCACATCCCATATCGATGGCGGGGTAAAGCATTTCCTGCGACCCGAAGATTCTGTTCATATTCAGCATCAGCTGGATTCGAATATCACAATGGTGTTGGATGAATGTCTGCATTTGCCGGCGCCGCGCGACCGCGTTGAAAAGAATGTCGATATGGTCACGCGCTGGGCCGCACGCAGCAAGGCGGCCTTTGTCGACCGGCCGGGATACGGAATCTTTGGCATTGTCCAGGGCGCCGATTTCCCGGATTTGCGTGAAAAATCCGCCCGTGCGTTAACAGAAATCGGCTTTGACGGGTATGCGGTGGGCGGTCTGGCGGTCGGCGAACCCCAAGATGTGATGTTCCGTATGATTGCGACAACAACGCCGCTGTTGCCGGCGGACCGGCCGCGTTATTTGATGGGGGTGGGAACGCCACTGGATATTCTGGGGGCGGTTGAACGTGGGATTGATATGTTCGATTGCGTTATGCCGACACGTGCCGGCCGCACCGCCCAGGCATTTACCCGTCATGGGACCATGAACATGCGTAATGCGCGCTTTCGCGAAGATAGTACCCCCATCGATGACAAATGCGGATGCCCGGCATGCAAACTGTCGCGCGCATACATCCATCATTTGATTAAGTGTAACGAAATGCTGGGGGCGACATTACTGACCCAGCATAACCTGTGGTTTTACCAGGATTTAATGCGTGACATCCGCACGGCGATTGAACAGGGCCGCTTTGCGGAATTCAAGAAAGATTTTATTGAACAATATACAGGTGAACATTAAACATGGCAGATAAAAACAGTCCAAATCATGAAATTACGTTTGGGGCGCGGCCGAAAATGCGGCTGAACCTGATGGATAAAATCTATCTGGCGACCGCCATGCGGGACGCAGATGCCACCAAATATGTTTATTCTTTGTACCTGATGGGGCGGGGTGGGGCGTACACGTCCGAAACATCGGTCGAAGTAACCGCATTCGATGACGAACACCAGGCCCAGGCGTACTTTGACACCATCATCGATGTGGTCGATGTATATCAAAACCATCCGGTTGTGCGCCAAATGAATCCGATTTTGGCACCGCGCATCCAGGTATTTGAAGACATGTTCAAAACGCGATAATTTCGGTTGAAACGCGTCGGGATAAAATATTAATATATCAGCAAAAGGAGAAACACATGCCCAGAAAGAAAAAAGAAGTCGAAGTCATCGACCGCGGCGGTGCAAAAACCGTTGCGAAAAAGACGTCTTATGTAACATGGACCAAGCGCATCTTTGCGATTGTGTCGGTGGTGTGGTTGGCGCTGGTGATATGGGCGCCGTTACAGGTTAAAAATACATATTCCCAACCGATTAAGAAATCGATTGTTGTATCGATGTTCTTTGACCTGCAACGCAATATTGTTGAACAGTATGAAAAACTGCTGGATGGGATAAAAGATGCCATCAATCTGGAAAAGCCCGTCGCCTACGCCATTGACAAGGTCAAGATGGTCAGCGGTGCGGTGGACAAAGTAACCGATACCACGGCCAAGGCCAAAGAATCAACCGCCCAGGCCCAAGAAGCCACCGCCAAGGCCAAGGAAACCACCAGCGGTGTCAAGAAATTGGCCGGGATTGCGGGTAAATTCGGGGTAAAAACCGATGCGATTGATAATGCGCTGGGCCAGGCGGACAAAGCCATTGACAAGGCCGACAATGCCGTCGACCAGGCCAACCAGGCCATCGCCCGGGTTGACGATGTTGCCGCCCAGGTTAACGCCAAATTGGATAAAATCGAAAAAGATTTGGCCGGCGTTCTGCAATTGGAATTCGACAAAATGATTGACGAAGCCATCAAAGCCCAACTGGATAAAAGCACAGGGGGGCTGGGGACGACATTGCTGACCAATTACGGGATTCAGCATGTATATCCATGGCGCCCGTCCAGTTGGCCGGTTGCGACCAAGATTTATAATGATTTGGCCCAATCCGATGTCACGGTTATCACGGTCATCACCGACACGGTTGATAAATATTTCGGCTATGTCGCGTGGGGATTGGTTGCGGCGGCATGGGCGGCGGGATTGTACATCTGGCTGATGGTCAAGAAAAAGGTCAAGATGATGATTGCCCCGTTCCAGGTCTGTCCGCGATGTGGTCATACGTTTGTTGACCGCCGTGGTGCAATGAACTTTGTCAAGATGTTGCAGCCGTGGAAATGGTTGTGATGAACAACACGGGAAAAGCCGCCACAGGGCGGCTTTTTCCTTGATGTTTGCCACATATATCCTATCACTGGGCATATGCGGGGTATTCTATGTTCGAAGAAAAACGTGTACATATTATCATCCGACCCGCCAACATTAAAAAAATCGCCCCGTTTGGGGCGTTTGTTATTCAAGACTGAATTTTGCGGAATAGTTACAATTCTGGGACAGTTCAAATGTTCCCGATGCATCGGTGTATTCGCATGTGCCACTGCCATCTAATGACCAATATTTCTGGGGCATATAACATGTTTCAATGGCTGTCGCTGAAATCATGCCCGAACCGCTGCCCGGGGTGCCGCCTGGGGATGTGACACTGCATTTGTCATCTGTGGGTTCAAAATCTGTGGGTTCCGGACATGGTTCGCATTTGGTGTCGGTGGGATATGTGCCGTTTATGCAGAATTTTTCGACAGGGTTCGGGACGCATTCCCCTTGGCCGGAATCCCAGATGTATCCGTCCGGGCAGTCGATGGTGTTACAGCAGCTTGTGTTGTAATAACATGTGCCTTTGCAGTTATACTGTGTTCCGTTTGTACAGCAATAGCAGTCGGCGCATGCCTGGGTGTCCACCAAGGCGGTTGCGTTATGGCACCACATTGCCACACCCAAACCGACGTTTGGAATCAGCAAAAATCACAGATAAAAAGGAGCAGAAAATGGGGATTTTAAATTTTAATAACATGTACAGGACAATCGTCCCATTGGATTAGGCATACTAAAATCATGCCCAACGCCAATGATTATACCGCATTGCGGATTTTTGTTCAAGGGGGAATTTCCCAAATGTGAATAAATGAAAAATAATACTTGCAATTAAAAAAAAGATATGTAAAAATACACCACGCAGTGCGAGCGTAGCTCAGTTGGCTAGAGCGCAACCTTGCCAAGGTTGAGGTCGAGGGTTCGAGCCCCTTTGCTCGCACCAGGATTTTTAGGTGCATGACAATATGAAAAACATTTCTAAAAAATTTTTTAATTGATACGTGCGACCATCAACAATACGACGGACGCACATTTTTGCGTCCGTTTTTTTTAATGTTACAGTCAAAGGAAACCCGTAATGCCAGAAAACACAGCAATGTCCACCAACGAATTGACCGCCCGTCTGCAAAAGGCGGAAAATATCCGCGCCCGTGACGGCGTCGTTTGGAAAGACAAATTTGACCGCACGCACACCATTTGCGCCGCCCGCGATTTGGCGGACGGGGCGCCGGTAAAATTGGCGGGGCGCGTTACCGCCCAACGGTGGCTGGGTAAATTGATGTTCGGGCGTATCTATGATATTGACGGCGAAATTCAATTTTCGATGTCCCGCGAAGAACTGGGCGAAGAAAATTATAAATTCTTTAAATCCAACGTCGATTTGGGGGATTTTGTGGGGCTGACCGGGGAATTGTATCACACGACCGCCGGTGAATTGACAGTGCGGGTGACGGGATACGAAATCCTGGCCAAGGCATTGCGTCCGTTGCCCGAAAAATTCCATGGTCTGACCGATGTCGAAACCCGTTATCGCCAGCGTTATCTGGACATTATTTCCAACGAAGACACCCGTCGTACGATGAAAATGCGCTTTAAAATGTTGCGCATTATCCGCGATTATTTGAACGACAACGGATTTGTCGAAGTTGAAACCCCCATCATGCAGACCGTGGCATCGGGCGCGGCGGCGCGGCCGTTTGTCACGCATCACAATGCGTTGGATGCGGATTTTTATCTGCGTATTGCCCCGGAATTGTTCTTGAAACAGACCATCGCCGCCGGCTTTGACCGCGTCTTTGAATTGGGCAAGAATTTCCGTAACGAAGGCATGGATGCCATGCATCTGCAAGAATTTACCATGCTGGAATGGTACGCGGCATATTGGAATTATCGCGACAATATGGCGTTTTCATGGGCCATGGTGCAAAAGATTCTGATGGAATTGCGCGGTACGTTACAGATTGAATACCAGGGAACCCAGCTGGACTTTTCCAAATACGAAGAAATTGATTACACCGCCCGCATGAACGAATTGCTGGGGGTGGATATCTTGGAATTCCGCGATGCCCCCGCGTTAAAGAAACAATTGGTGGATGCCGGCATGTTCAGTGCCGCAGAATTGGACCCGTTGAAATCGGTGCCGGCCATTGTCGATTACGTGTTCAAGCGCAAGGTGCGTGACCAAATCGTTCATCCGGCCATGGTGTATAATTACCCGGCATACATGATTCCGTTGGCGCGTCGCAATGATGCGGACGGCCGCCGTATTGATATATTCCAATTGATTGTGTGCGGTGCCGAATTGATTAAGGCGTATTCGGAACTGGTCGACCCCATTGTCCAGCGCGCCGCATTCGAAGAACAAATGGCGAACAAAGCCGCCGGTGATGACGAAGCGTTCGATTTGGACGAAGATTTCTTGCGTGCGATGGAACACGGTATGCCGCCGATTTCCGGATTGGGATTGGGGATTGACCGGTTCTTTTCCATTATCGCGGACGCGCCGACACTGCGTGATGTGATATTGTTCCCGATTATGAAGTAACATCAGGATATGCCATGACACAAACCACAGCGGATGAAAACGCCATTCGGGATATGATTGCCGAACACGACCGGAAAAATCTGGACGTGATTGCACGTGCGGCGGCGGCCGGCAAAATCAATGCCGAAGCCCGCGAATACCTGGAAACATTGTATTCGGACGGGATGGTGTGGTTCCGTGAAATGTTCCATCTGTTGGGCAAAGGCTTTGGTGCGCCCAAGGCCCCCGTTATGTTATACGATTATGATGCGGATTCCGGTATTGATGAACCGATTAAGATTTCTGAAATCAATCCGCTGTCACCGTATTTGGTTCAACATCGTTTGGATGGCGACCCCATGCGGAATCAGTTTTTTACCAGTGGGGCGGGGCATAAAATCGATTTGTCCGTATCGTCGATTGTAACGGTTATCGTCGGTGCGCAAAAGAAGATTGAACGCGCCCTGGCCAAGGTGACCGGTAAATATTACGATGATTATGTTCGCGACGTGGCGGAAACCGCATACCGCGTGATTGCGGCCCACGAACGCGAAGCGTCCGCCCGCGCCATTTCGGACAAGATTTACGAAAAATTCCGTGAAAAATTCATCACGACCGCGTCTGAAACGGTGTTGGGGATTATTGGCCGCGGCCACGAAGCCATCGCGGTGGAATTGGTGCGTGAATTGGATCGCGTGACCAAGCCGCATTTGCGTCTGTGCGATGTGTGGCGGGTAAAATGTCTGTTTGATTTGGTGCCCCAGGCACGCACGTTTATCGAACGCATTCATGAAATTATGCCGGACCGGATTATGAGTGTGCGTGATAAATTTTATGATATGGACAACCCGCGCAATTATCGCGATGCCAAGGTGATTGTGCAAATCGGTTCGGGCAAACGATTGGTGCCGATGGAAATTATTTGCCAGGTGCGTACGTTCTTTGATTACGAACGCAAAACGCACGAAGCATATGAAATCGCGCGCGTCGGGTCATCGGCCCGTGCGGCGGACATTGAACGGCAATTGGCGTCATTTATGGCGGCCGGTGTTCGCGAATATAATTTAAAGATTTGTCATTACCTGGACGATTTGTTTGACCGTGTCGGGTGGAATATTTTATACAGCCAAGACCGCGATGTCGCATTGTTTGACGGATTTCCGCGTAATTGTCCGCTGTATTACCCGCCCAAGGTTTTGGATATCATCTTTGACAAACTGGATAATGCGATTGAAAACGAAGTCTTTCATGTGACCGACGCCCCGGCCAAGCTGACCCAGGTCCAAGAAAGCAAGATTTTTCGTTGGATGACGCGATTTATTCTGGTCGCGGCCATGCCGTATGTCAATACCCAGTGGGAAATCCCATCGGACACATTGTCGGGTCGACTGTTTAATTTCGTCATGAAAGAAGTCCAGCGTTATTACAAGAAATAGACGCCCCGTCATAGGAAATCATACTATTGTTATTTACTTGCGTTGTGATTGGTTATGCGTCACAATGGTTCCAGGTTCTTGTGTTTGATGAGAACCGTAACCAGCATAACAAAGGAAAAAGATTATGCGTCAAGGTAAAGTAAAATGGTATAACGGCAAAAAGTGTTTTGGTTTTATTACGCCCGATGCGCCGAATGAAAACGGAAATACGGATGATGTGTTTGTTCATTCCAGTGCGTTAAAGGCAGCAGATATTCGATTTTTAAATGAAAACGATATCGTGGAATTTGACGAAGAAGTTCGTAATGGTAAATTGTCGGTCACCACATTGAAATTGATTCAGCGTGACGAAGAATCGGCCCGCCGGTTCCAGGAACGCCGCCAACAGTATCGCAACAACCGCGGGGACGAAGAACGTCCGGCGCCGCGTGAACGCCGCAGCGGATTTGCATTCTGGAAAAAATAAAACAAAGTCCCGCCCCGGCGGGATTTTTTGTCGGGCGCGGGGGATTTTTTAAGACTGGGCACTTACTCTCTCTTGTCATTGCGAGCCACGTCAGTGGTGCGGCAATCCAGAAAAGTGGAAATGTTCATTATTTACTGGATTGCGTCACTGCGTTCGCAATGACAATGGTGTTGAATTGCTTGGCACTGCATCTCCTTTGTCATTGCGGGCAAGCGTAGCGCGCGTGGCAATCCAGAAAAGTGGAAATGTTCATTATTTACTGGATTGCGTCACTGCGTTCGCAATGACAACGGTGTTTAATTTCCAGGAACTATATCTCCTTTGTCATTGCGAGGGAGCATCGCGACCGCGGCAATCCAGTCAATTAATCCCCACACCAATAAATTTAAATCCCTTGAACATTCGCGTATAATGGGATATAATAGACACGCATTGGGAAACCGGTGTAGGGTGTAGTTACCCAGAAGTACTGTCAGTGATGACACAAAATATCTCCAACCCGTTGGTTGGAGGGCTGTGATATACCTGAATAAACAGCACTATTGTACTTATAGTAACTAACCTCCAACCGCCCACAAAATGTGCGGCGGTGTTTTTTTATGACTTAAAAGGAGTTAAAACTATGGCAAGAGTCTTAATTGATGCCAATTATTATGGCAGTATTATGCGCGACGCCCGCCGTCATTTAAAAATCAGCAGTGTTGACGCCGCCGCATTATTACGCATGAAACATGCAGATTACGTTAAATGCGAACGCGGCCGGGATTTGTTTAATGAATCCATCATGCGCCGTTTCTTTCACGGGGCATTCGCAATGTTGGTGATAAAGCGCGGCCGGAATAATTTATAATGTCCATCCCCCGCATGGGGGATGTTTTTTTGGCTGGACACTTCATCTCTCCTGTCATTGCGAGGAAGCAACGCGACCGTGGCAATCCAGCAAAGTGGCGATGTTCATTATTTGCTGGATTGCTTCGCCGATGGCTCGCAATGACAACGGGGATAAAAAAATCCCCGCGGGTTGCGGGGATTTGTTTTTTGCCCTGGTTGTTCGTCCACAGACAACGCGGGATGCACCATCCTGCAATGGTGACCACCATTGCGTTTAACACGCTACTATAATTTCGCATCATTGACTATATTTTATTTAGAAAAATATAGCATCCCAATCGCGAACGCGATATAATATGCGTTGCAGTGGGTGACGTCCACTGCGGGGGTGTAAGAACCCTGTACGAGTTGTCGATGAATGATTGACGTAAAAAACTCTCCGACTGATTCCGGTTGGAGGGCTGCAAAATACGGCCACGGCCCAATATGCACACTATTTCTCGTAGTAGTTCTTAACCTCCAACCGCCCGGTTCGTCAGGGCGGCCTTTTTTTCATGTGGTGGGGGAAATCAATGCGGTTTTTATGGGGTGTTTTGTTTTTGGGATTTGTTGGCGGCGGACATGCGGCCACACTGCATTTCGGGGCGAATCAAACCACGCTTAGCGGGGAAAAACATACGTCGCCGGCATTGGCGGTGAAAATGGATGGGACGGTTTATTGGGGTGCGCTGTTTAATAATACGGCGCCGGCGGGAACGTATTTGCCGGCGGGTGCGGTTCAATGTGCCGATTGCGGAATGGGATATTATTGCACGGGCGGTCAACATCGGGCCCCATGCAGTGGTGGGATTATCGCATGTCCGACCACACGCGCGGTGGCGGATGCGACAACCACACTGGTTAATCGGGTATTAAGTGCCGATGAAATCAACACCAATGTCCCCGTCACCGATTTATCCCAATGGCGACAAATCAGCTGTTGCAGCACAATATACGGCGATTATTATTCAACATTGTCCCAGAATTTGTCCGCTGTGAACACGGTGCGCGGTTGCGCAAATGGGGTGTTGGGGCCGGGGACATATTTGTTTACCGTTCGCACCGACGCGTTTTGTGCGGGAATGACAGACCCGTTTGGTGGGGCGGCCAATTGCGCATACAGTGCGAATATCGCCATATTTGACCATGCTGTATCGTATAAAACCATTCATGCCGAAAATGTGTTTTTTCATTTTCTGGATATTGATGGGCCGACATTTACCGGATGGGATTTTCAGATACCGACAAACTGGTATTGTATCACCGATATCCGCGCCAATGTGACGGGATTGGCCGCCGTGCCGCGCACCATGTGCGTATATGAATTGAAATGATGGGTGTTTATGCGTCGTCGTCGGATTGGGCCGCCCGCGGATGCGCGTGGGCGTATATATTGCTGATTTCCGCCATGTTCACCTTGGTATACAATTGGGTGGTGGATAACGATGCGTGCCCCAATAATTCTTGTAATGTGCGCAAATCCGCCCCATCGGCCAACAATGCCGTCGCAAACGTATGGCGCAACGCGTGCGGGGTAACATAATCGGGCAATTGCAAATATTTACGCAACATTTCGATGCTTTTTTGGGCCATGCGCGGCGACATGGGTAATCCGCGAATGCTGCGGAATAATGCGTCGTTGGGGGCATGGCCAAACGGGCGCAAGGCCACATATTTTTCAATGGCGTCATACACCGCCGGCAATACCGGAACCAATCGTTCTTTGTTTCCTTTGCCCCGTATACGTATGGCGTCCGGGCGCGCCGCGACGTCCCGGTTGCATAACGATAAGGCTTCGGATATACGCAGGCCGCACCCGAAAATCAACACCACCAACGCCCAATCGCGTGCGGCAATCCATGGATTATCCGCGTCCAATTCCCGCAATGCACCGTGCATGTCGGCCACATTGTCGGGGCTGATGGCCTTGGACAATTTTTTTGGTATTTTGGGGGCGCCAATCAGATTAATGGCACTGTTTTTTATGCCGTATCGCCGCCCCAGATATTTATAAAATCCCCGCAGTGCGGACAATGCGCGTGCGGTGGATTTTGGGGTCATATTATTGCGTTGGCGGTCGGCCAGATATGCACGAAAACAAATCGTATCGGCCGCGGCCATTTGTGCCAAATCGATATCTGCGCCGCAAAAATTGCCGTAAAAACGGATAAAAGCCCAGATATCGCGTTCGTATGCCACGACCGTATGTGCAGAATAATGTTTTGTCTGCGTCAGATACGAAATGAAATCGGCAACGTGGTCATTCATTTAATTTCGAACACCGCCGATACAGTAACGGATACTTCGGTATCTTTGGCAACAATACCGCCGCCGGTCATAACAGAATCCATGGCCACCATTTCTTTGGCCGCACTGCGCAGGAAATTTGCCGTCGGACGGACGGTGTCTTGGATACTGGTGCCATATGACACGGCCAACATTTTGCCGGCACGACGTTTGTCGCCGGCGGCCAGTGCGTCTGCGCGGGTGCGCGCGTTTTCAACCGCCGTCCCCAGGCATGATTCCAAAATCGGTTTCATGGCTTCGGTGCTGGTGAACATGCGCAGATTTTCCGAATACACGTTTTGTTGGCCAGCAAACTGGGACAACACATTTTCAATGGTTTCGATGTTGCTGGCGGATACTTCGATGGCGATGTTGGTTTCGATGCCCAATTTGACGCTTTTCTGGGCGACGCGGTCCCATTCGGTTTTTTCATATGAATCAAACTGGGTGGTCTGCATCTTGACATCCTGGGTTTTCAGGAAAGATGTAATTTCCGCGATTTTGGCGGTGGCCTGTTTCATGGATTCGGCCGCGCTTTTGTCCAATGTCGTCACCCGCAGTGTGATTGCGGTGCGGTCTTTTGGTGCCGTGGTCAGGCATTCCCCATTAACCGAAATCGTGCGCGGTTCGGTATTGCGTGATTTGCCGGCGCATACCGCCAAAACCGCCGCGATGGCAATAACCGCCACAGACCAGACTAATTTTTTGTTCATGTTGCTCTCCTTTCCTGGGTGTTGTTATGTGTTAATCGAAATAGTTCAATTTCATGGCGCGTTTGACCCGACGGACCGTGTCGGCGGCCACGTCGCGTGCGTCACGTGTTCCGCGGCGCAAAATGTCCAGAACCGCCCCCGGGTCGCGTGCCAATAATTCACGTCGTTCACGGATGGGCTGTAACGTTTCTTGTAATACCGCGTTCAAGAATTTCTTGACCTTGACATCGCCCAATCCGCCACGTTCATAATGCGCGGCCAATTCGTCATAATTTTTATATTCGGGTAAAAATGCCGCAAAATGTTCCGGTTTCGCAAAGACCGACAGATATATAAACACCGGGTTGTCACGGGTGTTGCCGGGATCTTCGACCCGCAGATGGTTCGGGTCGGTGAACATGGCGCGCACCTTGGCGGCGATGTCGTCGGAACTGTCTTTCAAATAAATGCCGTTGTTTAACGATTTGCTCATCTTTGCATTGCCGTCAATGCCCGGCAGACGCGCCGCCGATTTTAATTGCGGGACAATCGCGCGTGGCATAACCAGTGTGTCGCCGTAAATCGAATTGAATTTATGCACGATTTCACATGCCTGTTCCAGCATGGGCAATTGGTCGTCGCCCACGGGGACAATGTTCGCATTGAATGCGGTGATGTCGGCGGCCTGGGAAATCGGGTATGTAAAGAATCCCGCCGGGACACCGCCGTTAAATTTTTCTTTTTGGGCGATTTCGGTTTTCACGGTCGGATTGCGTTGCAGACGTGCAACCGTCACCAGATTCATGTAATAAAATGTTAATTCTGTTAATTCGGCCACTTCGGATTGAATGAACATTGTCGTTTTGGCCGGGTCGTAACCGGTCGCCAACATGTCCAGTGTAATTTCCATGACGTTATCGCGAACCTTGGCCGGGTTATCAAAATTGTCGGTCAATCCCTGGGCGTCGGCAATCATGGCGTACATTTTGTCGTATCCGCCCGCGTTCTGCATTTCAATATTCGACCACAACGCCCCCACCATGTGTCCGATGTGTAATGGACCCGTGGGACGAATGCCGGTTAAAATAATATCTTTGGCCATGTGTATTTCCTTACATTTTTATCAAATGAAAGTTTAATGCCTTTGGATAAAAAATCAAAGCCTAAAATACACAACGATGGATTTTAGAAAAAAATTCTGCTTTACATAAATTCCAATATTGAATACAATCGGATACGTCAACAAAAAAGGAAGGAAAATGGCTCAAAAACCAGTAAAAAAAGCCCCGGTCAAAAAAGCGGCCCCGGTGAAAAAGACAACAACAAAGAAAACAGTCAAAGCGGCCCCGGCACGCGACATGGCGGCAACAATGCCGATGCATGAACATCACGGCTGTGGTGCGCATTGTGGATGTGGGTGCCAAAATGGCGGCACATGCAAATGCGGTGGCGGTTTTTGGCGTTTTGTTAAAAAACTGTTCTGGTTCTTGGTTATCTTTGCATTGGGCTTTGCGGCGTGCATGTTCCTGTGCGATAAACCGCACAATGGTCGCGGTCCGAAAATGCCGGTTGTGTTTGTAAATGGTTGCCTGGATATGGCCCAGGTTCCGTGCCCGAAAATGCAGAACGCCCTGGTGGCGGCCGACGTTAACGGCGACGGATGCATCACCCGTGATGAATATCGCGCGGTGAAAAAAGAACTGCGTGCGATGCGCAATGCCGGTCGCGAACGTGGTTGCCCCTGTGCCAATCAGCAGGTTCAGGTTGCTGAATAAAAAAACAAATCCCGCCATCCGGCGGGATTTTTTACGTATTGTGTTTTGTTTAAAAATCCCCTATACTAAAACTATATAAACA
>JAIDWS010000033.1 GCA_029059055.1 Alphaproteobacteria bacterium | reverse complement strand
TCCAAGTGGGGATTCGCTGATGGGGTCCCCGTACGGGGCGGAGAGAAGAAAATCCCGGCATACGCCGGGATTTTTTTATGCAAAAAAACATGTTGTGTAAATCAGCGACAGGCCGTATAATACATGGCGTTGGATGCTGTCAAAATATGCCTAATCCAATGGGACGATTTTCCTGGCGCAGTAAAAATTCCCAAAAGCCGCAGAAATCCGCATAAGAATATATCCCCCGTATTGCATAAAATAACCGTCGGTTTAATATCGGCGTTGGTGATGGTGTGTGTTGGCGGTGCTGCGCATGCGGCGGGGTATACATGTCCGACATATAAAAAATACACATCATGTAATTCCGGGTATTATTTGAACGGTACATCTGCGGGCAATGCGTGCGTTGCGTGTTCGACGGTATCGTTTACGGAATCCGGTACGGACAGCACAACAGACAGCAGTGCCTGTACCGCGACCAGTCAAACCGTAACCAGTGGATATTGTAAACAGAACCAGGTTCGCAGTGGTTCGCGGACCGGGACGCGCAGTAAAACGCGCACGTGTTATCGCACGGGCGGTGCGGGTGGCACGAACGGCTCATCTGCGTGTACGGGGTCGGCCAATTGCGGTGCGTATTCATATGGTTCTTGGTCATATGGGGCATGCACATATACGGCATGGACGAACAGTGGTTCCGTGTACGATTGTTCGTGTCCCGCGGGATATTATTTAAGTGGTACATCATGCGGTGCATGTACATCAATATCATTTACCGACAGTGGTACGGACACCGGCACGGACACCAGTGGTTGTACCGCGACATCGCAGACGGTCACGGTCAGCATCAGCAACGGTTCATATAAACAGAATCAGGTACGCAGTGGGTCGCGCACATGGTCACGTTCAAAATCGCGTACGTGTTACCGTACGGGTGGCGCTGGTGGCACGAACGGCTCATCTGCCTGTACGGGGACGGGCAATTGTGGTTCGTATACGTATGGCAGTTACAGTTACGGTTCGTGTTCATATGGCGCATGGTCGAACAGTGGGGCCGCATACGGTTACAGCTGTAATGCCGGGTATTATTTAAGCGGCACATCATGTGTGGCATGCGGGGGAAATGGATATTATTGCCCGGGTGACAACAGCCGCAAAAGCGTCAGCGCCGGATATTACACCACCGGCGGTGATGCCAATACCCGCACCGGCCAGTCCCAGTGCACCAGCGGTACGTATTGCAGTGGGGGCGTTAAAAATTCATGTCCAGCCACAACCACGTCCAAGGTATATCATTACAACGGTGGCGCGGTTTTGCGTTCTGCCGCCGGCGCCACAGCCGCGACCCAGTGTTATCTGGACAGCAGTGTTGCGGATTACTGGACATTTGAATTTCAATATCACGGATTTTACCGCAGCAAGGGTAAATGTTATTATTCTGCATCCACCGCCATTTATAATGATTGTGAAAATACCAAGTATTTCAGCGAATGCAATGCCGGGTATTTTATCAATAATTCGGTCGCCATGGCGACGGGTTTTACCAATTCTTGCACAGCGTGCAGTCCGGGAACATATACCACCGCCACCGGTAACATTGGTAATTACGGGTCAGACGGCAGCTATACATACGCGACCAGTTGCGCCGCATGTGGCGCGGGAACGTATCAAACGGCGTCGGCGGCGAAATCATGCATTGCGTGTCCCGACGGGTACAAGGATAATACAGCCACCGGGCAATCCGCCATTACCGGATGTCAAATTTCGGTTGCCGCGGGCAAATATTTGACGACCAAAAACGGAACTGCAACTGCGTCGTGCGCCGCCGGTACGGCCAAGGCCGCCCACAAGGTTGCATATGGCAGTACCAGCACATGTGACCAATGCGTTGCCGGCACATATGCCACAGGTGGCGCCGCCAGCTGTACCGCATGCAGTGGCGCATCAGAATACCAGCCCAACGCCGGTGCCACATCATGTATTGCCGTTCCCCATGGATATACCAAGGCCAGCAATTCCAGCGTATCCCCCATTCGGGTTACATGCCCCGCCGGCCAATTTATGTGGCATTGGTCCGGGACCAATGGCGGCACGACATGTGAAGGCTGTCATGCGGGATATTATTGTCCGGGGGGAATAAATATCTATGGTTCCGGCGCCGTCGGCCAGGCCAATTCTGCCGGGGTGGTTCCAATTTATTCGTGTCCGTCGGGATACGCGTCCGGTGGAACCGGATTGTCATCCCAAAACCAATGCGCGGCATCATGTTCCAACAGCAGTGTGTCCAACGGATATATCCCCCCGACCAGTGCCAAGGTGTATTATCCGTCCACATGCGCATACAGCGCATCCAGCACCGTGTGCAACACCGGATATAATCTAACATCATCGAACGTATGTGCGGCGATGTGCGCGGCCGGTGTGACAAAAATCCGCACAGGGAATGTCACAGTGCCACTGTACGCATCCAAACAGACCACGCCGGCATTGCATATCAATGTCGGGGGCCAGGTGTGTTATGGCAGTTTGGACAGTGCCGCCGGCACATCGGCCATAAATGTAAATTACGGGGGTAAAACTTATCATTCGATAAAGTAATTCGACCGGTTAATCCGGGTGGTTGATGTTGACCAAAAATGCAAACACGCAGACGTGATGTAAACCTTTCTCTTTCACCATTACATTATGTAATTGCGCGGTCTGTGTTTTGCAGCATCAACCACCCGGATTAATCAGTGGTGTGAAACGTTTTACCGGCGTATTCGATATTGATGGCGTTTACCGCGCGGCCGGGCGATAAATTAACATGGCATACATGGCCCCCGTATCCGATACGTAACGACGGCGACGTGTGAACATCGGCATAGATATTGAATGAATTTCCATTGCTGATGATTTTATCAATGCCGCCCCGGCATAATGGGACGCATTCTTCACCAGACCGGCCATACCCGTCATCACATGCCCATGGGCAATCATTGGCGTTTACGATACTGCCATTGGGGGCGTCGGGTGTGCCTGCGGCGGTATAGTGTGCATTTTCCGGTGCATTGGTGCATGCGCGCACGCCGTTATACCAAACTTCGGCGGATGTCCAACTGTAACCGGACAAATAATATCCCGGGACCGCATAATACCACAAGCGGCGCGGCCCCCAATAGTTGTCGCCATTAAATCCGTTTTCCAATAAAAACATATTGCCATACGTATCGCGAAACCATATGTCGCATTTGCACGCGTATTGTGATGTGGCGCCTTTTGCGGCCCAGGCATTTTCGGTCCCGCGCAGATATATATATCCGAATTGATTGTAATCGGTGTTCGTGGTGGGGCACGGGTGACGTGCATCATCGCCCGGGCAATACACAGGTTCATAATTTTGGTTGCATGTTACGCATTGATTGTCCCCATTCAGATAATATCCCGCGTCACATTTATAATCCGCGCCATACGCATGATTTCCGGCGTACAGACCGATTATGGTCCACATAAAAATATACTTTGTTTTTCCCATAATAAATAAAACCACCAAATGGGATTGGTGGTCGGGGATTGAAAAAATCATACATCAGAATGACCCCGCGATTTTCGGGCGTACCCTGTTTTATCGTCGCAGACCCCCGACCGGTTATGTCGGGTGATAAAACACACGGCGCCAATTGCGCCGACATTTTATCTGTCGGATATCGGGCCGGTGTGCGGCGCCGCTGATGTATGGGATTTTTCAGTTCCCGAATCCACATCCCTGTGAATTCGGTATCAGTATATCTGAAAACGGGGAATAAAAACAAGATTAAAAAATCCCCCGGCTGTAACCGGGGGGATTGTTAAAACCAGCCCTTTTTATCCGAACGGGCGTCGGCGAATTCCGCCAAGGCTTTCTTTTGCTTGTCCGATAATTTGGTTGGAATGCGAATCGCAACATCAATATACATGTCGCCAAAACTGTTTGTCCGGCCGGTGGGCATGCCATGGCCGCGCACGCGCAGTTTTTCACCAACCTGGGTGCCGGCGGGGACTTTGACCATCAATTGTTTTTCGTCGATGGTTTCCACTTCGATTTCGCCGCCCAGTGCCAATGTGGTGAACGGCACGTCGATGCGTTGATACAGGTCGTTCCCACGTCGTTCAAACCGTTTGTCCGGCCGCACCCGTACGTCCAGGTAAAAGTCCCCGGCCGGTCCGCCGTTTGCACCGGCTTCGCCTTGGCCGGCCAGACGCAGGCGCGCCCCATCCGCAATGCCTGCGGGAATTTTAACGTCCAGTGTGCGGTGTTTATGCACGGTGCCGGTCCCATCGCAATCGGAACATTTTTTATCAATTTTGCGGCCCAATCCATGACATTCGGGGCATGGGGTTTCAACCGCAAAAAATCCCTGGCGGGTGTGGACAAATCCGGACCCGCCGCATGTGGTGCATGTCGGGGCCGCTTTGCCGTCGGCCGTGCCAAATCCGTGACATTTTTCACATGCCACATTGCTGGAAAATTTTACTGTGTGGGATTTGCCATAAAACGCGTCTTTTAAATCAATGGTGATTTCGTCCAATAAATCACGGCCCGCGCGTGGCCCCGATGCGTCGCGGGTTGCGCCGCCAAATCCGTCAAAGCCAAACCCGCGCATGGCTTCGCGCAGGATATCTTCCATCCCGGCGCCGCCCATGTTAAAGCCAAATCCGCCGCCAAACGGGTTGCCGCCACCAAATCCGGCACCGGCACTGGCCCCGTTGCCGCCCGCAAACGCCGCATCACCAAAACGGTCATATGCCGCACGTTTTTGCGGGTCTTTTAAAATATCAAACGCGTTGTTGACTTCCTTGAACTTTTCTTCGGCGGATTTGTCACCCGGATTTTTGTCCGGGTGATATTTCATGACCAATTTATGATACGCCTTTTTAATATCTGTGTCGGACGCGTCACGCGCGACGCCCAAAACGTCATAGGGATTTTTATTCATTTGTCGGCCTTATGTATTTATCTGATGTCCAATAATATATAATGCGGCCCGGCTGGAAATCAAGTGCCAACAAAAAACGCCGCACGGGGCGACGTTTTTTGCTGTTTTTGGGTGTGTCACCATTATTTTTTACGGGTGATACATGTTTGAAACTGGGCCAGTGTATGGAATTGACGGGCACAGTATTCTTGGCGGGCGGCATTCAGCAGTTTCTGGTCGGTCGAAATCAAAACCGGGTTCATCCGCAAGAAATACGGACGGCGCAGATTCTGGACCACGGTATCCAGTGCAAAAATGCGGCCAAAGTCTTCGTCACAGCGGGCAAAGATTTCCGAATATACGGGTGCCTTGGATTCCAGGGGGCTGATTAAATGATACTTTTCAATTTTGTTCATTTCCGGGGACAGCGCACGATAAAACTGTTCCAGTTTTTGCGCCTGGCCGGGATATGCGATGGCGCTGCAAGCTTCGACACTGAAACCGGGGGTGTTGACCAAGGCTGCCAATGCCTGTTGGGCGCCCGGCATAAACGTGGCCGATGTGGCGCAATCGTATGTGATGTCCGCCAATTTGTTTGTGACGTGCGCGCGCCGTATATTTAATTTCTTGCAGATGTTTGTCAGCATCGCCCGGGGGCCGTAAACCTGGCGGGCACGAACGCTGACCGCGTCGTTGATGGGTGCAAAGACAATGCCGTCCAAATCTAAAATAATCTTTGTTTTCATTGTGTTTTTACCTTTGTCGTTTGTGATATAATTAGACAAAATATACACTAAAAATACATTTTGTCAATATGTAATTTGTTTTTTATCGCGGTTTTGTGCGATTTTTTCAGCGTGGGGCGTAACCTAACATAAAAAATCTGGGGCGTCAAGGGGTGGCAGCGGGGGTAATATTCCCATCCCCTTGGGGGATTTTGGGGTATGGTTTGATTTTTGCCCTTGCGATTTCGGCAAATTTTTTTTAATCTGTTGGCATCATGACACAGCAATCAAAATCTTATGACGCATCTGATATCCAGGTGCTGGAAGGCTTGGAACCCGTTCGCTTGCGGCCGGGGATGTATATTGGCGGAACAGATGAAAAGGCATGGCACCATTTGCCGGTGGAAATCATGGACAATTCCATTGACGAAGCGGTCGCTGGCTTTGCCAAGAAAATTACAGTTAACCTGATTGATGCAAAAACAATTGAAATCGCCGACGACGGTCGTGGGATTCCGGTGGATGAACATCCAAAATACCCGGGTAAATCCGCACTGGAAGTTATTTTGACAACCCTGCATTCGGGGGGCAAGTTTAATAATAATGTGTATAAAACCAGTGGTGGGTTGCATGGCGTCGGCAGTGCGGTTGTCAACGCGTTGACGTCCGAAATGAATGTGACGATTTGCCGCGATGGTTATGAATGGAATCAATCATTTTCGCGGGGAAAACCGCGTGGTCCCATTGAACGCGGGGCCGAAACCCGGGCGCACGGAACAAAAATTCGATTTACACTGGATGATGATATCTTTGGTGCGGCCGCGGTATTCAAACCGGTCAAGATTTATCGCATGGCCCGGGCCAAGGCTTTCTTGTCCCGCGGGGTGAAAATCGATTGGCACTGCAACCCGGCATTATTGACCGAAGATATGAATATCCCGGCCGATACTTCGTTTTATTACCCCGGTGGTGTGGCCGATTTCTTGGAAGAAAAAACAAAAACCAAACCGCGCATTTTGCCCCGCATTTTCAGTGGCAGTGTGGATTTTCCCGACGACAGTGGGCGTGTGGAATGGGCATTGACATTTTTAACGGATGAAAACGGTGCCGCGTCCGATGACGGATTCTTTGCATCGTATTGTAACACCATCGCAACAATTGACGGCGGAACGCACGAAACCGGGTTCAAGGCCGCCATTACCAAGGGGTTAAAGGCATACGGGGACAAGGTTAATAATAAATCCGCCGCATCCATTATTGGTGACGACGTATTTGATTCTGTGGCGGCGATTGTATCGGTATTTTATAAAACACCGCAATTCCTGGGCCAGACCAAGGAAAAATTGTCCAATCCAGAAGTGGCACGTTACACTGAAAATGCGTTGCGTGACCCATGGGAAATCTTTTTGGCGTCGGACCCCAAAACGGCGAACGCATTGCTGGAATTTGTCATTAATCTGGCCAATGCGCGTATCAAAACCAAACAGGTCAAAGATATTGCCCGCAAGACACCCACCAAGCGTATTCGTATGCCGGCAAAGCTGGCCGATTGTTCCAAGCATGGAATCGAAGGCACAGAATTATTCATCGTCGAAGGGGAATCGGCGGGCGGCACAGCCAAACAGGCGCGCGATCGCGCAACCCAGGCGATTATGCCACTGCGCGGGAAAGTGTTGAATGTTATTTCCAATTCCGACGAACGCTTTGGCGCGAACAAGGAATTAAATGAATTAATTGACATTATCGGTGCCGGCACGGCCAAGGATTGGGATGATAAAAAATTACGTTATGAAAAAATCATCGTCATGACCGATGCCGACGTCGACGGCAGCCATATTGCATCGCTGTTGATGGCGTTCTTTTACCAGCATATGCCCCAACTGATTTATGGGGGGCATTTGTATTTGTCTTGTCCGCCGTTGTATAAATTGACACATGGCACCGAATCCATGTATGTCGATACCGACGAAGAATTAGAAGAATTAAAAAACGGCCGGTTCAAAAATAAAAAGATTGAAATATCACGCTTTAAAGGGTTGGGTGAAATGATGCCCAATCAGTTAAAGGAAACGACCATGTCCCCGAAAACGCGTCGATTAATTCGCGTTGAATTACCGCCGCGTACCGATGATGGTGCCGAAGATACGGAAAAAACGCGGACAATTGTGTCAGAACTGATGGGTAAAAAACCCGAATTTCGATTTAAATTTATTACCGAACACGCCCAGTTTGTAAAGGATTTGTTTGTGTGATTATCCCCCGGCCGGGGGATTTATTTTTTCTTTACACCTATTGACGTTTTTGTGTTTTGTACTATATATTTATATGTAAGCAAGAAAAGACGGGGGGCCATATGTTTAAAAATGCAATTAAAAAAATGAATGAAAAACAGCGTGAATTTGGCCCGACCAAGAAAATGAAAAACACATATGTTGTGGACATGGATGTTATGGCGGATTGGTCGATGTTCCAAATGTGCGATACAACGCCATTGGCGGTTGTTGAATTAAATGGTGTCCCACAACAGGATGATAACGGTTGGATGAAAACAACAGCTTTTCCGAATCCGGCGGCATTTGTGATGACGACACATTATCGTGGTTTGGCCGCTGTCATGGGTAAAAAAATGGCCGGCACCATTGTGGAATATTTGGATCGCGAAACAGGTGAACCGGTGGCAATGTTATTTCCCACAAACCAGGTTTTGGTCCGCAACCATCATGATGTCATCCAGACGCGTTTGAATCATGCAACACGTCGTGACTTTTATCGCCAATATCAAATGCGTGAAAAATTCATCGCTGAATATCTGGCACAAAAACAGAAATAATTTTAACATATCTAAAACGCGCTATACGCTGGAAATCATGCGTATAGCGCGTTTTTTATTTCCCGATTAATCCGGGTGGTTGATGCTGTAAAACACCGGCCGCGCACATCGCCGCACATACATTCGATGATGTTAGATTATATCCGGTGTTGCACACGGTGCTGGATGCACTGTATGCGCATGTGGACGGGTAATACACCTTGGCGCTGGTCGGCGGGATATATCCGTTGGACACACTGCTGTTGGAACATGATGCCGCGCATTGGGTTTGGGATGACAATCCGGTTCGTCATTGTTGTACCAATCGCCCCAATTTAATGGGAACGATGCGTGATTAACAACATGTTTTTTATAAAAAAAATCCCGGCGTTTGCCGGGATTTTGGATTATTTAATTTTCTTTAATTTTTCAGAAAATGTAACCGTATACTGGGCGGCGGACCAAATTGATGCCACCAATGACAGCCACAATCCCCAAATCCCAATCTGGGGCAGGGCATAAATCATCCAGACCACGATGCGGCTGTTGGTGGCCGGGGTGATGGATGCGCCCACCACAAACATCAACAAAAATGCACCGACGGCAATCATTTGTAATGTGGTTTTAATTTTGCCCATGGAAAAGCGTGCCTTGGGGACGGGCATTTCCATTTTCTGGGTTCCCATAAATTCGCGCAGGCCGCTGATGTACAATTCGCGGGCAATCATGATGATGACCGGAACCACGACAAACCAGACCGGCATCATCGCCGCCAGCATAATCAACGTATTGGCCACCAACAGTTTGTCGCCGATGTGGTCCATAACACCGCCAATCTTGGACGTGACGTTGTATTTACGCGCCAGATAACCGTCAAACCAATCGGATGCCGCGCCCAGAACGTACAAAATAAACGTCACCCAGAACCACTGGAACATCAATGTTGGGATGATGGCAAATGCCGCAAAAATGCGGAATGCCGATAAAAAGTTAACAAAGAATTTCATGATATTTTCTCCTTTTCTTAAAATTATAAATACATGAATGATACATATTATATCACGTCCGAATGGAAATAGGCATAGATTTTTTCTGCGGCAGATTTTCCCAATCCCGGCACCCGTATCAACGCCGCCAGGTCTGCATCTGCGATGGCGCGAACGGAACCAAAGTGATGCAGGACGGCCCGCTTGCGCGCGGGGCCGATTCCTTCGATTTCATCCAGGCGTGACGCCGTTACGGATTTTGCACGCGTGGCCCGGTGAAATGTAATGGCAAAGCGGTGGGCTTCGTCACGGACCGCACGCAGCATCAGGAATAATTTTGAATCCCGGGCCATGTCCCGCGATACCGTCCCATCGGGCAGAATAAAGTGTTCGTCACCGTCGCGCACTTCGCCCTTGGTCACGCCCAGTATGGGAATGTTCGGTGCGGTTTGATGGGCGATATTCCATTGGGCGGGGCCACCGTCGACGATGATTAAATCCAGTTTCGGGCCACGGCCCACCGCGCGTGAAATAAATTCCGCCATCATTGCGATATCATTGCCGGCCGCCGACATGTTGCGTAATTTAAAGTGTCGGTATGCGGCCTTGTCAAATCCATTGTGGCCGAATGCAATCATTGCGCCCACCGGATTTTTTCCAAACAGATGCGAATTATCAAATACACCCGCCAGACCAATCTTTAACCCCAACCATTGTTCCAATTCTGTGACGGTTTCGTCCCAGTTTAAATCCGCGCTATGCGCATTGTTTCTGCGGATTCCGCGTGATGATGTTTGTGTTAATGCCGCAATTTTATCCCGGCATATTGCGGCCGATTCGAAATCCAGTGTATCGGAATATTTCTGCATTTGGGTGGTCAAATCCGCAATAATCGGTTCGCTGTCGCCGGTCAAAATGCGTCGTGCCAATGCGACGTTTTGGGCATATTCTGTTTGGGGAATTGTGCATGGCGCACTGCAACGGCCGATTTGGTGTAATAAACACGGACGCGTGCGGTTGCGCATAAATGTGTCGGTGCATGTGCGGATACGACAGACCTTTTGAATGGTTTTTATCGTTTCGTTCAATGCGGTGACCGACGGATATGGACCGTATACGTCGCGACGTTGGGTAATCTTGCCCCGGAATTTCAACAGGCGGGGGTATTCGTGCGACGTCAATGCCAACATCGGGTACATTTTCCCATCGGTCAGCATAATGTTATATTTCGGTTTGCGGGTTTTAATCCATTCCTGTTCCAGAATTAATGCGTCTTCTTCGGTGGGGGTGATTTCCCAATCAACGCGCGCAACCAGTGTCCGCATAATCTGCTTATGCGGTTCCAATTTGGATATGTCCAGATACTGTTTCAATCGGTTCGACAGATTTTTTGCCTTGCCCACGTACAGCAACAGCCCGTCTGCATCATACATTTTATAAATGCCGGGCGATCTGGGACTGTTTTCAATTAAATCAGAAAATTGAATATTCATGACAAATATGATAGAATGAGAAAAAACAAATAGCAGATGGGGGGTTATAATATGAAATACGAATC
>JAIDWS010000032.1 GCA_029059055.1 Alphaproteobacteria bacterium | reverse complement strand
CTATAAAATATCACAAGTCAAAATACTTGTTTTTAGCAAAAACTAAGATAGTATACGTAACATGAGAATTTATATTACTGGCGGTTCAGGCAGTGGAAAAACAACATTGGCCAAAAAAATGGCAAAGTGCTGTGATATTCCATATTTGGATTTAGACAAAGTAAAATGGATTAATGACGGTGGCAAGCGATTTCTAACAAGTCGTATAATTGATGAACGCAAAGAAATAATAGCCAATTTTATTGCCCAGAACCAAGACTGGATCTGTGATGGTGTTTATTACCATGATTGGATAGATGCGGTTTTGGAAAATGTGGATATTGTCATTGTTTTGCGAACGTCTCGGTGGCGACGCCATTATCGCTGTATCAAGCGTGCTTTTTGTGAGGAAGCTTTACGCACAATGTCTGTGCGTGCATTATGGGATTTGTTGTGCTGGGACCATAAATATGATGCAGAGTATTGGCCGATGTTGAAGGACAAGCTGGATAAGTTTGGGATTCCATATAAGATAATTTGTGCTGATTCTATAAAAGAATCATCAAAATTGATTGATTTTACAGAATTTTAGTTTATGTTCTCAATTATAATGGATTTACGTCATGCACTTATAAAAGATAAATTCTTTCAGTCATGTCAGCGATATGGTTTGACGTGGCATCAGCCATCGCCGTTATTAACGGATGATAAAACGGTATATTTTGCCAGTGCTACGATAACCCCCTTAAAAAATATGCTGTTAGACGAAAAAATATATGACGGTGGGGTTTATTTACATCAACCGTGCTTGCGTTTACAATCAATGACAGATCCATTTTATGCCGGAACAAAAATACGTTATCCGGGTTATTTTAATATGCTTGGAACTTTGGTTCCTGCCAATGCGGTTGTCGATTTCCAAGATGTTATCGCATGCATTATCGCGGACCAGGGAATATCAGCGGATAAAGTCAAAGTTAATGCGGCAAAGCAGGATAAAATATTAATTGAACGCTTTCGACATCATTATGATGTGGAATATGATACCAGACCAGAAAAGTCATATAACTGGACATATGGGATGGGCGATAACATTAGGGGACGTGGAATAACTTTTTATTTACGCCAAGATACGGGGGAATATAAGCGTATCGGACAGTATATAGCTATATTCAATGACGGTCGTCTGATAGGGTGTGAATACGGTGTAGGTATTGAGGTGTTGCTGGCCCGAACGGAACAATATCAAAATGAATATGATGCATTTGCGGTTGCGCCGGTTCTGAAAAAATACGGTCTTGGGGCTAATTTTACTCATTCTCATGTTTTTTCTACTGTGGCAAGTGCGTATTCAACAGGCATCTCTTTAAAAGAATATCCGGCAATAAGATATAAAAAACTTTTGCAAAAGATGTTGTTAAATTTAACATTTCTAAAAATGCGTAATAATTTAACAGACGAGCAGATATTTAGCATATTATCGGACTATATGGTTGTCGAATTTAATGATGCAAGAAACATATCGATATTAATGAATGATTTTTCTGCCGAACAGCATCGATTATGTCAACAGCTTGCCAACGCAGATGCTTTTATAAATAATCAATATAGATTAGGCAAAGACCCCGCAAGTATTCAACGTCGCATGGCAGAGCTGTATCCGCTGTATTTTATGTATAAAGATATGTTATCTAGATAAAAAAATCCCCCGATTGTTGGGGGGATTTTATTTTACTGCGGATTCTAGAATAGACACTGTTTTTTTTGCCGGGTCAATCTCAGCCATTGCGCCATATGGCAATAATATCTGTGGCACAGTGTGTCCAAAATCCATATTGGTTACAATCGGCATATCTGTTCGGTTGTATTCTTTGCAAACTTTTAACAGGTATTTGTCAAAATCTTTATACTTCGCCAGCCATTTTTCTTTTGCTGTTCCCTGATCTTTGGTAAATTCGCCACCAGGTCGTCCAAATAGAATGCCATTAATTTTATCTAGAATTCCCTGGGCACCCAGATTGCGTAAAAAATAAGAGAATGTGGAAGGTGAAGGCATATCTTCACTTGTTTCAATAAATAATATTGTGTTATCCCATTCTTCAAGTGATGGCCACAATGTTGTGCCATTTATCATTTTCAGAACTTCCATACAACCACCGATTAAGCGTCCCCTGGCAATATTTTCCCCTTGGATAAAATGCCAACCATCAGTATGCGTGCGTTCGCGATATGTGTCATTTTTGTCGTCCCAGCGAACTTTATCAACAATGAATACATCCGATTGTGGTAATATTCCAACCGGTTCGCAATTAAACAATGTTTGTTTAACGCTTTTGATTGTTGTATCGCAAATGCCACAGTTCTCTCCAAAGCCAAACATTGTTGATGGACTGTAAAAAGAAGAAATCCCGGCTTTCATACACATAAAATGATTTGCTGTCGTATCTGACATACCCAAGAATATTTTTGGGTTTTTACGAATTGTTTTCCAATGTTCATCTGTCATATAACGCAACAGACGTATAGTGTCACTGCCGCCAATATTTGTCAGAATTGCTTTGATATCAGGATTCTTAAATGCATCTATTAAATCATTAAGGCGCAATTCTGGGTTGTCATATAATTCATCTGTTTTCATAGAGTTTGGCATTTCAACAATTTTTACACCAAACGTGTCCTCAAACTGTTTCTTCCCATGATGATAACGGTCCGGTAATAGACCCGCCCCCCCCCATGATAAAGATACGGTTGCAACCATATCACCTGGTTTCAGCGCACTTGGTTTTATTAACTCTTTCATGGTCTATCCTGATTTGGGGATTATACATATTCAGTATACCGTTATTATAAAAAGATTACAATATCTAATAATATAATTAGTATTATATGTTTGCTAAAATAGGTTGTAAAAGATTTTTTGTGTCGCATGTTATGTAATATTTACAAAAGCATATTTGTGTCCTTCGATTTTGAATAATTCGGGTTCTTCGGGGATTGCACGTTTTCTTAGCAGGCATCGGATAAAAGACAGATATTTGTGATTTTCATTGAATACGGCCAGTATATCTGCCCATTTACGTCTGATGGTTACTTGATCTTGTGGGGACAAACAGGCAATGTGTGGTTTTTGCATAAAGAAATCGATATACGCTGAAATGGTGTCGTCACTTTGGGCTGCTAATTTAACAGATTCAAATTTATAAACCTCAAAATTCGATGATTTTGTATAAAGGTCAATCCAATCTTTTTCGGTTGTATATTTTATTTCTACACCAATTATGTCGGAAACGGCTTTTAGTAATTGTTTCGGCGGTTCTTGGTGATAACACAAGTTTGTTACAGAGCAAAAACCCCAGTTTTTTAATACGCGATACATTTCTGATACGGCCTGTGATTTGTCGTCCATAAAAGATGTGGAACCGCCAGCGATAATCAAATCAACAGTATTTGTTGCACATGGTATATCATATGCGGAACCTACTTGAAATTTAACCAGTTTTTGTATCTCGGGTGTATCTTTCATTAATTCTTGTTTTGCAGTTTCAACGGCTTTTGCCGCCACGTCTATCCCCAATACATTACAGTGCAACAAGCGCGCAACTTCTAATGATGAAAATCCGGTATTAGATCCAATTTCCAAAACATTGGAATCTTTGGATGCAAATGAATTTCTTAAAATCCAGTTAATTGTATCCTTGCCCCCAGGACACCGATTGGTTTCCTGAAGGAAAGATATAAAATCTACATACGACATATTGTCAAAATTTGTGTTGTTCATATTCTGGGGCCTTTATGGTGCTGAAATATTATTGTGGTCGCGCAACAGTATGGTACAATCTCTGATGTCGTTATGTTTTATAACCCACAAAATAAACCTTTCTATTCCCAGTCCAAATCCACTGGTTTGCATTGGCTGGATTTCGCGCATTTGCCTGTACCAAGCATATGCGTTCGCATCAACATCATGTTCTGCCAAAGATTTGTCCAAGTCTTCTGGGGATAGCACACGTTGACCACAGCCCAAGATTTCGCCGATTCCGGCCAATAAATCCGCAGCATAGGCGTTTGATGAATTTGGCTGTTTTGCTTGATAGAATGGCACCAAAGTGTGCGGCAAATCAGTTAGCCATGTAAAATCCCCATATTTGCCTATCAGATGCTTTTCGCCAATTTTTGTAATACTTAACAAGTTATCACATACAACAGATAAGGCGTTTGGCACATTTTGTAGTTGGATTAAAGCGTCTTGATATGAAATGCGTATAAAATCATGAGCAAGCGCATTTTTCATGTGCTTAACGTCGCCAGTAATGTTTGCAATATCGTCGGCGTTGTGTTTCAGTAAATATTGTATCAGATACTTGATATATCTTTCTGCCAGGCTCATGATGTCGTCAATATGACCTGGTATCTCAACCTCGGAATGAATAAACTCGTTCAAATGTCTTTCATCTGTTTGTTCGCCACGAAAGGTTGGCATAATATAATAAGCGCCTTTTTGAGATAACCGGGTGCCGATTTCCAACGAGAATTGCATAGAATCCGCCAAATAAACCTTATTGTCTTTTATTTCTATTTGTACAGGTACGGAATCACTACCTTTACCCATTGGACTGCTGATTGCGCCAGTAGTAATAGGAAACATCATTGGAAATATCTGTTCCTGTTTATAAAATTCATGTGTTGCTTCAAATATGCTTTTATACAATCTTACCATTATTTTATACCACGGAGATTGTAATAAAACATGGATATGGTTATCCGGGGTCTTCCATGATGCGGGTGGGATGATATTCATTATTTTACTCTGCTATCTATTATGTGAATGTTTTGTATGTCAGGTTCTGGGCGAGTGATTACGTCAAGCATGTCGAATGTCGTACACCTTTGCATGCTATGATAAAACACCAGGATTGGTTTGCAAGTTTTTTATGTGTTATCTGTTGGCTGTTGCTGTTGGGTATTCCTGGTTAATCCCTGTGTTTTGTTGTATGGCGGTGATGCAAGAATATCACCGCCCCGCCAGGAATGTAGAGCATCCCACGATAATTCCGTGGGATGTTTCTTTGGCCCCGGAATCCGGGGATTTTTATGCGCGATGGTGCCGGTGTATGCGCACCATTGGCGGACCATATCAAATGGTATTATCATCGCATTATCGATGCGTTGGATAAACTGGGTGATTGTTCAATGCGGCGCGACTGGGGCCATGAATGCGTTGCCTGAATCCGGCGCCGTGTATAAAAACTTGATTTCATTATCAAAACACAATACGATTTATATCCGACAAAGAACCAGGGAGAAAAAGGCATGAAAGTTCTGTTAACAGGTGGTGCCGGATATATTGGCAGCCATACCGCCGTTGAATTATTACGGGCTGGTCATGATGTTGTCATCATCGACAATCTGTCCAATGCCAACGAAAGCGTCATTGAAAACATCCAAAAAATCGTCCAACGGCCTGTTAATTTTTATCATGGTGACCTGTTAAATCCCGCCGACCTGGACCGGGTCTTTGCCGATCACAAAATTGATGCCGTTGTTCATTTTGCCGGATACAAAGCGGTCGGCGAAAGCGTGGCCAAGCCATTGATGTATTATCAAAACAATTTGGTATCTACACTGAATTTATTGGAAACCACGACCCGATACGGGGTCAAAAATCTGATCTTTTCATCCAGCGCCACCGTGTACGGCATACCGGAAAAACTGCCGGTTGTCGAAGAATCCCCGCTGTCGACACTGTCCCCATATGGGTATACAAAATTGGCCATTGAACATATTTTAACCGATGTTGCGGCGGCCGACCCATCATGGAACATCACCATGTTGCGATACTTTAATCCCGTGGGGGCCGACGCCAGTGGATTAATCGGGGAATCGCCGCGCGGCATTCCGAATAATCTGTTTCCATTTATTATGCGGGTGGCGACCGGTGAATTACCCGAACTGGGGATTTTTGGAAATGATTACGACACACCCGACGGAACATGTGTTCGCGACTATATCCATGTCACAGATTTGGCGATTGGTCATATCTGCGCGCTGGAACACCTGGGGGGATTGCGCATTTATAACCTGGGGACGGGCCGTGGATACAGCGTCATGGAATGCGTCCAAGAATTTTCCCGCGCATGTGGTTTTGGCATTCCCTATGTTATCAAGCCCCGGCGTGCCGGTGACGCCCCGGCCATTTATGCTGATCCGACCAGGGCCGCCAACGAATTAAATTGGCACGCCCAACGCGATTTGGCCGATATGTGCCGCGATTGCTGGAAATACCAGAAAAACAAGCAATAAAACCAATCGTCCCCACTGTGGGGACGTTTTGTCTTAATTTTATCGCGATTTGTGGTATAATACACACCGTGAACAAAGGTGACATTATGTCGCCGTTTTTTTTATTTGCCTTACCGCGTGTGGCGCTTTTTTTATTTATATCAACGGAGAAAATAATATGGCAAAAAATTGGGATGATGTTGCATGGAATGAATATGGGGAATTGGTAGTAGATATCTATAAACACCCGCCAGAAGCGAAAGAAGATACAAACAATAATCCTAAACACACATATAAAGAAATAGATTGTGGTGGCGAATGTGGTGGGTGTGTTGCATTCATGGTGGTTGGGACCCTGGCTCGGCCGGCTGTATTGATTTGACTGGACAAATAGGCCAATTCACATATTGCTTGGAAAGTACTGGCAAAGATTTATTGGCTTATGTAAAATACTGATATGACACGACGGCAAAAAATACTTTTATGGATACTATTCGCAATACATGTCTTTTTTATATATAGCTGTATTGATGGCTACTATGATGCAATTATAAAAGGTTGTGTCGATTGGGGGCCAAGCAACCACTGTCCGTGGGGCAGTGAAGCCATGGGCATTGCCTGGGAAAGCCCATATTCTTATGTGTATTTTGTAAGTCGGAATTTTATAGAATCGTTGATGGTAATTATATTTGCGATAATTGCATTACGTAAAAAAAACGCAACAATTGCAATATTGTTATTGGTGTTGCCGTTACTGATTGGCTTTTGTACAAACATATTCGAGATTCTGCTGACGAATAATAATATGTTTTCACGTGCATTGATGACGTATTCTGCATCTTAGAACTAAATGGACAAGATCTGATTGTCAATGTAAAATACAATTGATGAAGAAGTATTTTGATTTTGTTGGCAGTGTTGTGTGTCTGGCCCTGTTCTTGTTTTTTTGGGAATGACTTGGTGGGCCTCTTAACTAATGGGAAATGGGATGGGGTATTCTGTTTTATTTGCAGTCCCGATTGCTTGATATTGATAGATCGTATCGCGATGACATTTTGTCGATAATCTTTATCCCGTTTGCGATAGAAACCATAAGACATCATAAATGGAAATTTCTGTTTGTGCCCATATTGGCGTGTTTTTTATGGTTTGCTATACTGATGTTGCATTTATGGATTGTATACATATTTTTTATACGATAATAACAAAATGGTCAATTTATAAATGCACAATCTCTATATCAGGGAGTTGTTCGGCGATGTATTCCGCGGCCAGGCGGCGGTGACATTGTGTGGCACTTTTCTCGGTGCATAACAGACAGATGCGGTCAAGGGCGGCCGGGGTAAGACCCGCGGTTGGGTGGCGCGCGACTAATAATTCCCGATACATCCGTTCATAATCAGGCTAGGTGATGCGACCATCTTTATAGTCGGCCAGGATTTCTGATGTTGGTGCAAATTCCGGATGATATTCATATCGGTCGCCCAGCGCCGCCGCCAAACTGTCGCCATTGTAAAATGGCACGTGCGTGCTGGTGCGCCAAAGCCGGATATCCCACACGGTGCGCACACGTGCTGCGTTTATTACATCCATAAACGCATCCGGGCTTTTACCACTGAAACCAATTGTGAATATCTTTGGCATGTTGTCATAATTATGCCGAGTGTTGCGTTCATAATCAATTGTCAATCGTGCCTAAATTTTCCCAGATAATTACCACATAGTTCCCGGATTTTGCCAGATAATATAAAATGTCACTAATGACATCCCAAAAATTAGCGATAAATTAAATAGGGATGTCCATAGATGCAATTTCCCATTGATTTTTTTGTGTTTTTGTGGTATTATGTGATGTGAAGAATGATTAGACCCGGACGGGTCTGTTTTTTTGTGCCCAACCGCGTGTGGGCGTTTTTTATTTCGTGACAACGGGTGAATCTTATGAGTGACAATACTGCATTTTTTGCGGAACAATCCGCGAATTCAGAAGTAAAAATGCAAATTGTGTTGGCTGCCTTTAAATTATGGTTAAGTGATGTTAAGCGCAACAAGCACCTTAATTATATAGATTTATTTTGTGGCCCGGGCGTTTATGACGACGGAACATTGTCAACACCGGTTTGTATTCTGCAAGAAATTTGCGCCACAGAAAAATTGGCACGTCAATTTTATGTGGTTTTGAACGATAATAGCAAAGAGGCGATGGCGCGCCTGCGCCGCGCGATGGCCAATATCCGAAATTATAAATACATTCGGTCTGTAACAACATCCACAAACGATAATTCTGATTATAATACATGGCCGGATATTGATAATGATGAACATAGTTTCGTGTTTTTAGATCCGTTTGGATGGAAAGGCATGAATAAGGAGTATATTCGCCGCCTGTTAAATAATCCGAATTGCGAAATGGTTTTGTTGTTCTGTTTCAATCAGTTTAATCGTTTCAAGAATTATGATGAGATTGATGGAATCTTTGAAGACCTGTTTACGAATTCAGAATTATCAGAAATTAAACAGTTCTGCGCCATGAATCCAGGATATCAAAATGAACGATTTATACTTAATACATATGTAAAGTCAATCACGGACGGCCAAACGGATTGCTATGTTATTCCGTTTAAGTTTCAAATAGCGATATCATTGAAAACCAGCCATTACCTGATTTTCATTGTGCGCGATGCTGCGCGGGCACAGAAACTGGCGCGCGCTTTGCGTAATTTTGCTAATTACAAAGACGATCGTTTATGTTATTCTACGAAAAGTGACGCGCCACGCGCGCCATTGGAAGTGTCTTAGGTTGTATAAATATGGCGGTAAATTCAAATCTTGAATGGACAGATGCAACGTGGAATCCGATTGTCGGTTGCACAAAATACAGCGACGGATGCGCGAATTGCTATGCCGCACCAATTGCAGAAAGGTTACATGCCCAGGGCGTACGCGGATACGAAAACGGGTTCCGTTTGACATTGCGCCCGGAACGGCTGGAAATGCCATTGCATTGGGCAAAGCCGCGATTGGTATTCGTGGATTCTATGTGCGATTTATTCCATGCGGACGTTCCACTGGAATATATCCAGCGGGTCTTTGCCATTATGAAACGCGCGAATTGGCACATATATACGATTTTGACCAAGCGGTCAGAGCGGCTGCGCGAACTGGCACCGCACTTAGAATGGTTGCCAAACATTGTTATGGGCGTGACGATAGAATCAGATAAATATCGCCATCGTTTGGATGATTTAAAAGTAGTGCCGGCCCAGATGAAATACCTGTCGCTGGAACCGTTGTTGGGGCCAATAGAACGTCTGGATTTGTCGGGTATAGATTGGGTTATTGTTGGTGGGGAATCCGGGCCGAACGCCCGGCCCATGAATCCGGATTGGGTGCGAAATATTCGCGATTGGACAATCCCGCAAGGCACCGCATTCTGGTTCAAGCAATACAGCGAACACGGATGTCCGGGAAATGTTCCAGAACCGATACTGGACGGCAAAAAATATAAACAGTTCCCCGAATTTAAGCGCGGGACACTGGAATTGTTTTAATAGTGGCTTTTTACGTAATTTCTATCTATAATCAAGACATGGTAAAGGCAACTGATTTTGTTAGTGAATACAAGACCGTTGGTGACCCGGGCAAGCAGGAAAAGGCCCGCAACTGGGACATTGCCATCGGGTTGCAGCGGTCGATGGATTGACCCCGTCACGCTATCTGTACCAGGTGGCGCGCGATAATATAGATGGTAAAATCACCCATGCTGATGTTGCCAAAAGCCTGCATAAATACTATCAAACCGATGATGGCCGGGCCGAGAAACCAGACACGATGGAGACGGACCAGGTATCCAATCGTATTGCCGAATTGTTGGGGAATCCGTCATTTACCTTTGCGCCGACAACATTGTTGAGTATTCATGAATATTTATTTCGCGACAGCCTGCCGGATGAATGGGTGGGGCGCATTTGTGACAAGGATATTACCAAGGCGGAAAATGCCATTAAATGGCGATATTAATGCCGCCACGGCTATGGAATTGACGGGCAAATCGGCCCAACGTGTGCGTCAGTTGTTTGCAGCATTGGTTGCGGCGGGCGTGCTTGTTGCCACGGGCCAGAATAAGGGCCGCCGCTATCGGTTGGCGATTGCCAAATAGTTTTTCAAATAATTAGCGATAAAGGGTGAGGATACCTTGGCGGGGGCGGGGTGGGGCAAACATAGAGTATGGTTGGAACCGTCTAAAGAAACAAATACGTTTGGTCGAGGCGGTTTCAGTATTCATGGTGGTGAAGAGCCCGGTTCTGCTGGCTGTATCGATTTAACAAGTGAAATGCCAGAGTTCGCCGATTGGTTTAAAAATAATGGAAAAGATTTGATTATTAAAGTAGAATATTGAAAAAAACAAAGGCATAAAATGAAAAAAATATCCAACATAATAAGTTATGTCATAACGGTATGTTTATTTTGTGCCTTGTATATTTTTTTATTTGATTTGGTGTGTGTCGGCAAAATTTCAAAATTTAATCATATTTGGACAAAGGTATGTCGGTTCGATGTTTGGGATGAGTATCTGGCTTGCATGGTAAATTATGATATTGTCTGTATTGTGTTGATATTGCCTGTTTTGTCTTTTATGTTATTTTGGTTAGTAAGAGTATATCGCAAACAGATATGGCTGGTTCCGATTTTTGGTCTTTTACTTTTTCTATTGTCTATTATAACATGTTGGGGGCCGGTCTAAAACGTTTCTTTTTTTTGCAATCTGAAACAAATCATTCACATTAACTTTCTGCTTGCCGGATAAGATGCGGTGGATGGTTCCCGAATTCATATAGGTCAGGTCCAGATGGCGGTAAAACTGGCCTGGGGATGTATGTTCCATGGCGATGATTTTATCGGTGTTGCCGCACTGTTTACACATATTTCGATACCGCCATGCGGTGGCAAAGGCTTTCAGGATTCGATGCTTGTTATCGGTGACCGTCAAGATGCCGTTCTTAGATTTATCGAACAGCGTATTCACGTGTTTTCGCAGGATAATCGGGACGGTTATTACAATGTGGCTATCGCTGATCGTAAAGTCCATCGGATCTGATTTCTGGTTTATACAGTTATCCGTTGCAAACGGGCGGTGGGGGGCAAGGTCTGGTGCGCCAAAGCCGGATATCCCACACGGTGCGCACACGTGCGGCGCCTATTACATCCATAAATACATCCGGGCTTTTGCCGCTGAAACCAATTGTGAATATCTTTGGCATATCGGGGATTTGGGGGCGGAAATGATTACAGGAAAAAATAGTCCATTATCGCCCACCACAACACAAATATGAACATGCCGACGGGAACAGACAGGAATATCAATAACCAATGCCATGTAAAATATTTATTTAATTTGATGCCTGTGATTATGGCGGATATGCCCAGTATAATCGACAGACAAATGTCCAGGGCAATGTTGTAATCCAGTCTGCCGGTGTAATGTCTGAAACAGAGCACCCACAATCCATCGTATTTGCCGTCCGTTTGATATGCGTCAAAGGCAAACATAATTGTCAAGGCAAACAACAACACCATAAGGGCGGATAAAATATAGGCTTTTTTATTCTTCATGTTTGCATTTTACGCGAACAGAAAAAATATTTCAACCCTTTTTTGATTTAATTCTTAAAAAATATTCGTTTGTAGACGGTTCGGATAGGTTTTGTTGATGTTTGGATCGCGGACTGCAAGCGAATTAGGCATTGGGTGATTTATACATTGATTTCTGCTGGGGACGAGTGTACCCTTTTTATAAAAGGGTATGTGAATAATGGAAGCAAGAAACATTGAACCGCAATTTTCATTGGAACAAGTTGATCACGCGGCAGAAAATGCGCGTGCTGCATTGATGGCGAGAAAAAGCGTTGCGGCAGCGGACGAAGAAATTATTGAAAATAGACGTGCGGCACATGCGCATATTTTAAATACATGGCAGGCTACATTACGGGGTAGAGTGAAAAAATCACAAAGCCAGGTTGTTTTTGCACAGCGTCAAAAGAGATTGCCCACTATATATGATAAGTTTCTGAGATGGCCGAAAATACCCTTTTCTTTGATGCAGGATATTGCTGGTTGTCGTCTGATTTTTGAAAATCACGAAGAATTACATAATTTTCGTAACGCTTTGCATGCTTCTTCTTCTATGAAGCATAAATTGATAAAGACTTCGGATTATATTCAAGCACCGAAAAAGAGTGGATACCGCGGTATTCATGATATTTATGAATATCATACTCAGAACCGCCCCGACCGTTCAAAGAAATGGGATGGATTAAAGCTGGAAATCCAATATAGAACAATTATTCAGCATTATTGGGCGACAGCTGTGGAAATTGCTGATTGTTTAACCAAAGGTAGAATAAAGTATAGCGATGGGAATAAGGATTATTTAAAGTTTTTTCAATTGGCCAGCGAAATGTTTGCTCGCGTTTATGAGAGAATGACATCGTGTTTCCATGGAAAATCAGACCAAGAATTGGTTAAAGAATTTGAAGATATTGAAGCCAGGATTCGTTTGTTAGCCAAATTAAAAGCTGCAAAAACTGCCAATATAAAAAACAAGTTCAAAAGTGGAAATAATGTTATTTTGGACCAATATTTTGATGATAATGGTGATGCGCAAATCAATATTGAAGAATTTAAATCTTTGCCGTTGGCACAGAAGCGTTACTTTGAATTAGAGCAGGCCAATCCAACACACGATATCGTGCTGGTGCGTTCCAACGATATTGACAGCAGAAACAGTATTAAAAATGCCTATCGAAACTATTTTGTTGATACGGTCGATTTTGTTAAATATTTGGAGAAAGCTTTGATAGTTTTAAGACATTGAAAATTGCACTTATGCAGGAATGTTATAAAGAAAAGTCAGAGTTTTTTGTGTTTTTTAATTAACTACTGCTCGGTGCAGATGAACAGTCGGTCCGGTTGATAGTCTTGGCATTTTTGAATAATGTCGTGAAATTCGGCCGGGCTTTTTATTGCGTTGCGATCGGCGTTTGTGTGCCAATCGCTGCATTCGATTTCTGTTTGTTCATAATCGATTGTATTTTCATAACATTTGTCGTCCGCCGCCGCGCGCAGTGTGTCCCAAATGTGTTTCGGTATACAGTGAAATTCGTAATATTCTGTTCTGTGTCCCGTTCCGTTTACAATGTTTCCGCATATTGCCATGCGGCGCCGTTGCGATATCCATATGAAAATTTCGCCAAGACATATTTGGGGCCCGTATCTGCCGTTGGGATGGAATCCGGGGCCGGGTTGACGGGGGCGTCACAGCCGCCGCATCCCAACCCCAAGCACAACAAAAAAATTAGGCAAATTTTCTTCATTCTGTATCATTCCTGGGGGGTGTTTGTCTGTTTTGTTGTTTATTGTCGCCCGCATGCAACACTTTGGTGGAATTCACCACATATGAATACATTAAATATTATAGTGGATTAAATTCTGTATATCAACCGGATTCTGGCCGGGATTGGGAAAAGGTGCCAATAGATATCCGGCCCCCCATTGAATAACATTCATACAGATGCAGAGAAAGGATAAAATATGAATATTAAATTTGCCGCAATCATCGCCGCTGTGGTGATGCCACATATGGCGTTCGCTGTGTCCGTAACGGGAAACGCCACCGTCCAAATACAAAGCGCCATTGCCGCGACACAAACCCAGCAGATGAATTTTGGGGTTGTGTCGCCAACTGCAACCGCCGGGGTGGTCACATTGTCACCGGCCGGGGTGGCGACGTCTGGGACATTGGGGACATATGGTACGGCCGCCGCCGGTCAGTTTTCAATTACTGCCCAGCCGTCAACCGCACTGAATGTCACATTTACAAACGGCAGTGTGACCAGCGGTGCCAATTCGATGACAGTGGATACTTTTACATCCACCAGTACCCCCGCCAGTAATACAACCGATGCCAGCGGTAATCTGGCGTTGAATGTGGGGGCGAATTTGAATGTGGGCGCCAACCAGGCTGCCGGGACATATAACGGAACTTATACGGTAATGGTAAACTATTGATACGGGTATTGTTTTTTTGTTTCGTTATGGCGGCGATGCCGGGGGGTGCCGGGGCAACAACGTTCACCGTCGCCAAAAATTTGTCATTTGGGACGTTGGTGCCGACGGTGACGTCGGGGTCGGTGGTTATCGGATTGAACGGGGCCATCACGACCAACGGGGCGGTGACGGTCGCCCCGTCGGGGACCGCGTATTATGCCGGCCAAGCCATTTACACCGGCAGCGGGCTGAGTGCGGTCGCCAACGTGGTCAGTTTGACATTTCTGAGTTCGTCCGTCACGTTATCCAACGGCAGTGGCGGTACCGTCACGGTTTCCAATTTTACAATCACACCGAATTTACAGGTGTCGTTGTTAAATCCGTCTGCCACGGCCAACGTCGGTGGGACCATGAATTTCACAGCGGCATCAACGCCGGGCAATTATACCGGGTCCGTACAAATCCAGGGGTCATCGTTGTTGGGTGGGACGGCCACGGTTACGTTGCCGATAACGCTGACGCTGTGGCGACCGCTGGCCGTGTCCCAGGTCAAGGCTTTGAATTTCGGCGGCGTCGAAGTGCGGGGTGGAAATTCCGTCGTCATGGTTGCCCCACAAAATGATGCGCGCAGTGTGACGTCCGGCACATCCGGGGTCAATTTAATCACCGGCAAACCCGGCGCCGCCGGCGAATTTACCATAACGGGAAATCCCAATACGGCGGTGACCATTACATTGCCGGCGTCAACAACGTTGACGGGGCCGGGGGCTGCCATGACGGTCAATAATTTCACCCGTTATCCGTTGGCGAATGCGTCGACATTGAATGCGTCCGGGACAATGACACTGAAAGTCGGGGCCAGTTTAAACGTCAATGCCGCCCAGGCCGCCGGGACGTATAACGGGACGTACACATTGACGGTCAGTTATTAAAAAGGATTTTTCTATGTTGCGAAAGTTGATGTTGTGTTGTGTGACGATGTGTTTTGGTGTGGCGCATGCCAACATATCTTTGTCGCCGTATTATTTGGAATTAAGCGATATCACAGGTCGCACCGGCCAGGTTCGGTTTACAAACACTTCGTCATCGACCAAGACATACGATATTGGTTTGGTCAATTTTAAACAGGAACCAGACGGTACATATACCCCCATCAATGAACCCCAGGCCGGCAATCCATTCGCAGATTCATATTTGGAATGGGCCCCGCACCAGGCGACCCTGGGGCCGGGTCAGTCCCAGGTTGTTCGTGTTCGGCGGCGTGGGATGGCGGTGGCCCCCGATGGGGAATATGTGTCACATATGCTGATACGGGAATTGCCTGATTCTGTGGATATGTATGGAACATATGCGGATGATGCCCGGGGGTTGACGATAAATTTACGGCCTTTGTATGGGGTGTCGATTCCGGTTATGATTATTCGCGGGCGGCTGTGGGCGGATGCCCGATTGGGAAATGTCAAAGCTTATATTCGGGACGGTCAACCCATGGCGTCGGTCACAGTATCGCGGACCGGGACGCGGTCGTTTTTTGGAACGCTGGTGGTCAAAGACGGCCGTCGGGAATTGGGACGTTTGGCGAATTTCAGAATATTTATGACCACGCCACAACGGGTTTTGGAAATCCCGTTGACGGCCATGCCCGGGCGTGACGCCACGGTCACCCTGATTGACGAGAGTACCGATGAAACCATGGAAACAAAGCGTTTTTAGCATTTTGTGCCAGGTTGCGGTTGTCGATGTGGCTGTGGCGGAAGTATTGCTGTTGGAACCCCGAATCCAGGGGTATGATTCAGATGCGGTTGTTCATGCGGTTGATATGAACGGCGTATATTTCTTGGACATCCAAGACATGGCGGAATCGTTGCGGTTTGATTTCAGTGCCGATACCGGTCGCGGTCAATTCTTGGGCCGGGAATTCCAAATCGCATCCGGTGATATTTCGGGGCACCTGGTTCTGGGTGGCGGGGATTTTTATTCCATTGATTTTTATGAAAAATTGTTGCCGCTGCGTTTGGGGGTCAATGTGCTGGAAATGCAATTGGATGTGGATTCGGACGCGGTGTTGCCCACGACGCGCGGTGTTCAAAATGCCGCACGTCGCCGGGATATGATGGCGGCCCCCGTCGCAGACCCGTTCAGTAATTACGATTTTGACAACCGGATGTTCACATTTCCGATTGTGGATTTTATTTATCGGCGTACCCAGAATTTTAACCAGATTCATCGTGATGGATATTCCCGCCAAAACGGCAATTTTTATCAGGCAAACATGGCGATGATATTCGCCGGCCTGGACAGCCAGGTAACACTGTTCGGGGATGATTATGGCGCGAACAAGCTGGGGCGGCCCGGGGCGCGTATGACGGTTGGTCGCACCATGTTGGACGGGGCGGATAATTTTTTGAATCTGGTCCGGTTCCAGGCCGGTGACATTGTCAGTGCGGGGAATAATTTGTTTTATAACGGTGTGTCCGGGCGCGGGGTTTTGTTCAGTTCGTTCAAAGACTTGGTGGTGTCTGCGGACAAAACGATTGATATTACTGGTCCCATGCCAGCGGGATGGGATGCGGAATTGTATTTAAACAACCAATTAATCGGATTTCGGCAATCGGGCTTGGATGGTCGGTATGAATTTAAAAACATTCCGGTGAATTACGGACTGAATGATTTCAAGGTGGTCTTGTACGGGCCATATGGCGAAGTACGCGAAGAACAACGGCGATTTTATTCCGGAACGTCGCCTGTGCGGGCAGGGGAATTCGGATATGATATCAGTGCCCAGCAACCCAACCGATTTATCATCAATGATGATTACAGTCTGTTGCCGCCATCGGATCAGATTGTTGCAAATTCACTGTTTTATTACGGTATCAGTGACCGGTTGACATTGATGGGCGGATTGGCGCGTGCGCAAAGCCCGTCTGAACTGGACCACATGGCCCAGTATTCAACGTTGGGGGGACAATTATCCTTGAACGGTGTGTCGGTTCAATATAACGCCAATTATAATATGGATAATAATGCCATCGGCCATCATATCGATGCCCAGGGCGACATCTATGTCGGGACAATTTTTGCGCGATATGAACATTATGGAAATACCCGGACCCCGGTTTCGTATTTCTTGGACGGGTATTTGACTGACCTGTTCGAAGGCCGCCTGACGGGGGCATTGCCATGGATTCATGTGCCGTATTATGTGGCATATGCCCATCGCGAAAGTGAAAACGGAAATACATATCGGGAAATACATGCCCGTCTGTCACCGAATTTTATGCGATATTATAATGTGACACTGGAAAATGTGTGGCGAAAAAACGGGGATGATGCGGAAAATTATATCGGCATCCTGGCCCAGGCAACATATGGGCGCATGCGGGCCAACGGGCGTGTCCAGTACCAAACGGTGCCGGAAAATTATCTGCATGATTATGGTATGTTCGCAGAATATCGGTGGGATAAAAACACCTATGTCCAGGCATCGTGGAATCATGATTGCCGGTCGAATTATGCCCATGGCGCCGATATGGATGCGTTCGGCATCGGCATTGGTCGATTGTTTAAGTTCGGGGGATTGACATTCAATGTGTCGGCCGATACCGACAGAAATCTGTCGTTGGGGTTGACGTATAATATCAGTGTGGGAAAAATCCCGGACAGTGCGCGGTTCTTTGCCAATGCCGAAAACCAGATGATGAATTACGGAACAATTTTCGCCCGGGCAACCGACGCCGATGGCCGTCCGGTTGCGAATGTGCGCTTGGTGGCGGCGGGACGCGAATCCGCGTCGTTCACAGACCAAAATGGAACAGCGTTGATAACCAACATGGAACCATATCAAAAATCCACGTTGGTGGTTGATGAAACAGATGTCGATGATATCAGCCTGGTTCCGCAATGGAATATGAAAAAACTGGTTTTGCGCCCCGGGGTTATTCGACCGGTGGATATCGTGTTCCAGCGATTGGGTGGCGTCGAAGGTCAATTGACGAACATAGCCCCCGGTGGCCGATATCGGGTCTGGGTTCGCCATGATGATGGTCGGGTGGCCCGGGTTAAAAATGCCGATGCCGATGGGGCGTTCATCTTTGACGGATTGCCGTATGGGGAATATGTTATCGAAATTACTGATGGGGGTGGTCAGTTGTTACAGCGGCGTGCCATAACCATTGACCGGGCATTTGATACGATTGGTGTTGCATTTGATGTGCAAAAAAGACTTGACTTAGAGTAAAGTCCAGGGTTTATCATGCCATGAAACCAAAGGAGAACATAAATGAAAACGAACCTGATTTATACAGCATTGGTTGGATTGGTTGTGCTGGGGGGCGCGGTCATGTTATGGCGGGGCAACCGCTGGGACAAGACGTTTGCCAGACGTGATGACGTTGCGGTGCGGCGCGTTCATTTTACCAATCGTTACGGCATAAAATTGGCGGGTGATTTGTATACACCGAAAAATATGGGTGACGAAAAATTGCCCGCGATTGCGGTATCCGGGCCGTTTGGTGCGGTCAAAGAACAGGTGTCGGGCCGTTATGCCCAGGAAATGGCGGCGCGCGGTTTTGTTGCGCTGGCCTTTGACGCGTCGTACACCGGCCAAAGCGGGGGAACGCCCCGTCATGTGGCGTCACCGGATATTAATACCGAAGATTTTTCCGCCGCGGTGGATTATCTGACCACGCAACCGAATGTCAATCCGGACCAAATTGGGATTATTGGTATTTGCGGATTTGGCGGTATGGGATTGAATGCGGCGGCGATGGATACGCGCATTCGGGCAACCGTCACATCCACCATGTATGACATGAGCCGTGTTAACGCCAACGGATATTATGACGCCAATACTGCGGATGACCGGTATGAAATGCGGCGTCAATTAAATGCCCAGCGTACGGCGGATGCGGCGTCGGGGGATTATGCGTGGGCCGGGGGTGTTGCGGACACAATGCCCGATGATGCGCCGCAATTCATGCGTGATTACCATGATTATTACAAGACCCCGCGTGGATATCATCCGCGTTCGGTTGCGTCGAATTCGGGGTGGCGCGTGACATCGGCACTGTCGTTTATGAACATGCCGATTTTGGCGTACAGCGATGAAATCCGCAGTGCGGTTTTGATGTTGCACGGTGAAAACGCACACAGTCGTTATTTCAGCGAAGATGCATTTAAAAAATTGACCGGTGATAACAAAGAACTGGTGATTATCCCGGGGGCCAATCATGTGGATTTGTACGACAATATGGATGTGATTCCATTTGATAAAATCGAAGATTTTCTGCGTAAAAACATGAAATAATCGGTTGGGATGGCATAAAAACCGGGCGCATTGGCGTCCGGTTTTATTTTGTCCCCGGATAAAATAGGTTGTTTTTCCTGTTCGTGCGCTTTATGCTGTACATGTCCGGACGCGGGATATGGAACCCGGGCGTAACAAACAACAACAAAAGAGTAATTGTTCATGATGAAAAATATCTATGACATGCTGCATCAGGCGTGCGTCCAGAACAAAGACCGTGTGTTCTTTGTTCGCAATGGCGAAACCTATGCGGATTTATTGAAAATGGTCAAACGGCGTGCGGTGCTGTTGGCGCGGCGCTTTGGCGTGAAAAAGGGGGACACGGTTGCGATTCTGTCGGGTAATACGCCGGAATTTATCAAATCGTATTTCGCCATCACGTCCCAGGGCGCACGTGTATTGATGTTGGACACGGGACTGTCCCGGGGCGAACATCTGAATATGATGCAACGCACAGGATGCAAATTGGCACTGGCACAAAAGCATTACTTTGTTGACGGCGGGCCGGAAATGTTTGACATTGAAACGCCCGATGACGAAGATGAAAATGCGTTCGTCGCGGCCGATGTCACACCGGGCGATATTGCGATGTTATCGTTTACGTCCGGGTCGACCGGTAATCCCAAGGTTGTCGGATTAACCCATAACAATATCCTGTCGTTGGGGCGGGGGGCGTTGTTTTACCAGCCTGTGATTCATCCGGGGTATATTTTTTACGGTTTTTTGCCGCTGTATCATATTTACGGTGTGGTCATCAATATCGTGGCACCGTTGGTGTTGTCGGGCAAATTGCTGTTACAGCCGGTATTGAATCCGCGTGAATTTCTGGCCGATTTTCAAAAGTATCATCCCGAAGTCATCCCGGCCGTCCCGCGTATTTGGGAAGCTTTTTATAAAAAAATCGTCGATGGCGCCCGGGAAAAGCATGCCTATACCATATTGCGGACGGTTGTTGCCATGCGCGGATTGCTGCGGGGCGTTGGTCTGGGGGCCATTGTGCGCAAAGTAACCCAGCCTGTTCATGATATTTTTGGCGGCAATACACGCGTGCTGGTGTCGGCCGGCGCCACGTTAAAGCCCACCATTCGACGGTTCTTTGAACGGTTGGGATTTGCGGTCGGCGATTGCTATGGATTGACAGAATCAACGGGACCGGGCTATTTTAACTTTGCATTCAGATTGCCCGATGGGCGGATGCACTATGCCGGGCCGTTGCCGGGAAATGAATTGAAAATCCATAACCCGGACAAGCATGGCGTCGGGGAAATCTGGTTGCGTGGTAATATGGTCATGCCCGGATACATTGATAATGATGACGCCAATGCCGCCGCATTCGAAGATGGTTGGTTTAAAACAGGCGACCTGGGGCTGTTGGACCGGCATGGGCGTCTGGTGGTAAAGGGACGCCAGAAACAGGTTATCGTTTTGGACAGCGGTAAAAACGTTTATCCCGATGAATTGGAAGACCTGTATATGCAAAACGACGAAATCTTGGCGGCGGCGGTATTTGAATATACCATTGCCGGCAAAATTGTCCCATTTGCCGTATTCCAGGTCAAACCCGGCGTATCAACGTCGCGCGTGGCATTGGTGATAAAGGCATCGAATGTAAAAATCGCCCCGTATAAATGGGTAAAGCATTTCGCCATTACCGAAGATGAATTACCCCAGACATCCGCCCGTAAAATCAAACATTTCGCGGTCAAAGAAATGCTGGACGCGGGGGCATTCACCCGTCCGGATGCATAAAAGGCCGGCCCGCCCCGGGTGATTCCCGGGTGGTATAATGGAAACGCGCGGGAACGCGCGTTTCTGTTATTCATTACATACCGCGATAAACGGCGGGAAAGATTTTTCGGTATTAATGCCGCGTTGCCCGCAATCCAGACAATTGAACTTTCGATTTTGGGAATGGGCCGGGTCGAACGGTACGCGGTACGCGGCCACGGCATCGACGTGGGTGGCGTATGTGGGATTGGGAAATCCAAAGTAAAACGCGCGCGTGGCCCCGCTGCATGTGGCGGCGGCCGGATAACATTTTGGATCGGTCAGTTTCGATGTGTCCGGAATACAATATGATGTGCATGTATCCGGATCGGTTATCATTTGTTCGCAATCGGTGCATGATGTGGTCGGAATACGCAATGTTGCCCCCAATGGACCATAAATCGCCCCCAGATTGCCACCGCTGCATTTTTTTGTGTCGGGGGTTGTGGTGGGGTCGGTGACGCATTCCCATTCCAATGTGCCGTAATTCAAACGGGCCACCATGCCGTTCGGGCATGCCTTGTCCGGGAACGGGTCGATACATTCCCAAACACTGTCGACCATGACGGCGGTCTGTTTGCTGCCGCACAGGGGTTTGCGGGATTCGTCGGGAACGCATTTTAATAAATCACTGTCCCAAATCATGTCGCCCGCACAGTTGGTTTTGGTGTTTGCCCCGATACATTGCCAGCGGCTGAACCGATATGTCTTGACCGTGCCGGCCGGGCAATTGATGTCGGCGGTAACGGGGGCGGTGAATTCCGTTTCGGTATCGGGCATTTCGTATTGGGTTAAATAAACCAATTGGCCATCGGTCAGGTCGGTCGCCCGGACAATGGCGTCGGGGACGGTGCGTTTGCCCGTTGTCCCACCCGACAGAATAACCCCCGATTGAAAGATGCCGAATGTCCCAGCGTTGGAATAATCCTGTTCCAGAATTTCCATCATGTTGTTGTATTCCGTATCGGGCAATGCGCGCGTCATGGTAATCAGAAAACTGTATGCGGGTTTTTTGTTCCGCACGATTTCGCATTTTGTCACCGCCAGACGTTCGTTCAGACAGACATATTCGCTGTGGATTTCGTTTTGTGAAACGCAGATGTCGTCAAAGACATAATCTTTGATGGCGGCCGCATGTGCCGCCGCCGCGCATTCCGCCACCGTTCGCAGGTCTGCGCGTGTGACGGCGTATTGTGTTTCGTGACGCGTGATACGTGTGCTGGGGCTGTCGATAAAATAATACCCCGCCATGAACAAAACCACCAAAAACAGGATAAAAATATTCATCATTCCCCCTTGCGATTTATGAAAAGTCTAGCTAATATAACAAGGAAGTTCAACAGGAAAACGTTTTTCAACACGCGCGAACGAACATGAAAAAATATCTTTTGATTTTGTTGCTGGCCGGATGCGGCTTTCACCCCATGTTTGTCGGCCAAGATGCCGATGTTTATGTCCCGCCCATCAGCGGGATTAACGGGATTGAATTGCGCAATGCGCTGAACGCGAAATTCGGTGGGCAACGCGACAGTAATGCCGAATATACATTGACCGTGAATTTGGCCGAACCCGTCACCCAGTACAAGGCGTTGGAACCGACCGGCGACGCGTCATGGCGCGAAGTGCAATTGCGCGCGACATACACATTGATGCGCGGGGATGAAAAAATCGCCAGCGGCCACGAACAGGCATCCGAATCATACGCATTTGTACGCTACTTGGTGGCGGCGAACGCATCATATAACAACGCGGTTCAAAACACGATTAAGCAATTGTCGGAAAAAATCAGTACGCGCGTTTTCGCCGAAACTTATAAGTATACCCAGCCCGCCACCGATCAACAATGAAATGGAAAGAAGCAGATTTTAACAACGGTATTGAACGCATTCGGGCGATATTGATATATGGCCCCGATGCCGGCCAGGTCGACGAATTCTGTGACCGGGCGGTGGACAAACTGGGGATTGAAAAAGACAATCTGTTTGCACTGGATTCAAACGAATTGCGCGAAAAACAGGACGCATTGTTCGCAGAAAGTTGCAGCCCGTCCATGTTCGGCGGTCGCAAAATGGTGATTATTTCCAATGCCGGTGATGGCGATGCCCGCCAGATTGCCGATTTGGTCGGGCATTCGGGACTGTGTGCGACGGTCGTGGTG
>JAIDWS010000031.1 GCA_029059055.1 Alphaproteobacteria bacterium | reverse complement strand
TTTCTGTCCCCGACGCATGTGGATATGATTTTGCAACCAACAAATACTTTGCGCAACTTATACGCCAAAACGCCGGACAACACTTAATCCGGGGGCATGAAAAAATCCCCGCGTCCGCGGGGATAAATTGTTCTTTCTGTCCCGACGCATGTGGACATGATTTTACAACTGACGAATACATTGCGCAATTTATACGCCAAAACGCCGGATAACACTTAATCCGGGTGAATGTAAAAAAATCCCCGCGGGCGCGGGGATAAATTATTCTTTGTAATATTTTGCACGCTGGGCGTCGGATACACTGCGCATTTTATCAAACAATTGTTTGGCCGCGTCTGTGTCCGCCGGGTAATCGCCCGATGCGCCCATGGCGTCCGCCCCGTTTAATACAATCAAACGTTTGGGCAATAAACTGTTGCCATCGCATTCAATGAAATATTGCGCCGGGTCATAATATTTGCCATAGCATTGGTGTGCCAATACGCCGACCCATCCGTTCGGCGCCAAATCACGGCATGTCGGTTGGGTGCCAAATGTGATTTCGCCGGTCGGCAATGTTTCGTCCACATTGTCCAATACCCCGTTGCACCACACGTTGACAAAGCTGCCGTTGACGGATGCCATTGACCCGTTGGCCGTGGTTTTGCGTGTGCCAAAGCAATCGCCGTTCAATACGCCGGTGTCAAAGTCTTTCTTGATTCCGGTGCCGGCGGCAATTTCAGTGCGGCCCATGGGAACCGGCTGGGCGTTGGTGGCGACGGTCGCTTCGGGGCAAATCAGTTTCATGCCCCAACAATTGCCACCGGCATCCCACATGCCACTGTCATAACCGGTGCCCATACCGACATAGCAATCCGTCGGATTCAATCGGCAAATGGTCGGCTGTTGCCACCATGGTGTGGTTGTCGCGGCATGCGCCGTCCCCAGCGCGGCCAGAATTTCAGAAACAATCGAAAACATAAATAATCTTTTCATTGCGGTTTGTCTTTCTTATGTGTCTTATTTTATCAAATTTTTCATTGTGTCGCAAGCGGCACTTGCGTTGATTTTTTCGTCCGGTTACATCACCCCCGGCTGTCGGGTAATGTTGGGGTGGTGATGTCGTCGCCACCGGTCCCGGTCCCCGTTCCGGTCCCACTGGTGGCGGGCGTTTCGGGTTCTTCGATGGCTTCTTCGACGCTGTTGGCGGCACAATATCCCCATTTGGTGTTGGCGCCGGTTTCGCTGTAAAACCGTTTGTGCAACTGGTGACCGGTGACGTCGTGGATGCCGTCGCCGCCGTCTGTTTCGATACCTTGGTCGGTTGTGGTTTTGACGTCTTTCCATTGGGTGTCAACCCACAGACCGCCCAGACGGTCGCATTCGGTGGATAATTGCTGGGCCATTTCGGTGCGGACCGAATCCATAACCACGTTGACGTCTTGTAAAATAACACTGTCGGGGACGTCACTGGTGTTGGACGGGCGAACGCATACCTGTAACGCATACCGTACCATTTTCTGATACAGACTGCCGATGTAATCGTCGCCACAATCGGGACCACTGGTCGTGTCGTCGGGGGTGCTGATGGCCAATTGACGGTCGGCCGTCCCGCCGGGACATGTATAGTTTGCCGGACACGGTGTGCATTTATTGCCAGCCTGGGGTGTGCCGTTATATACAGAATTGTACGTCATGTAATAACCGGGCTTGCAACTGTTATACTTTTTATATGTCGGACATGTGTAACCCGATGTGCCCGGGGTCGGGGTGGATGTGCCACCGCCGCCGGTGCCACCGGTTCCGCCGGTATTGCCACCATTGACCGATGTCAATGTTTTGTTGCAACCCGACACCTGGGCATAGCGTTGGTCGCCGGGGGCATACACGCGGCATGCAAACGGATATCCGTGCAAACTGTCGTTTTTCGGCGGCGCGCACATGTCGCGGGCGAATTCTTGTAATGTGGCCTTGCATTCTTTGGCGATTTTCTGGTCGGTGATGCCGCGCATCGTGACGACCAACATCTGTAACCCGTCCGGGCCGCCGCCGTACAAATTGCTGCACGCGTCCAATTTTTCCTGGCACATTTGTTCGGATAATTCCAGGCGCGACCCCAATAACAATTGTTCTTTGACATTGCTAAAATCTTTCAAAGATTTGCTTTGTTCGTCATAACAGTTATTGACCACTTCCAGACATTCGGTTTTTACCTGGCGAATGCGTTCCTGTTGACCCTGGTATATTTCCGTAACCGCCTGGCGGACGAATTCATCCCACACGTCGTCGGCCAAATCGCGGCACGTGTCCAGCCCGCGTTCGGCAAAGATTTTCTTGCGATTTAATTCCGCAACCAGTAATCGGTTCGCCTGGTTCGTCAATATGTCACCCGACAGGGACAGTTGGGCTTCCAATTGATAAAAATCCGCGGTGTAAATCGGTTCGCCTGTATCGCGATTCAGATAACGTCCCGAAATATCCAAACAGTGGACATAATCTTTGCCACATGCCGTGTCGGCGGTGATGTCGGCACGAACCTGGGCGATACAGTTGTGGATAGTGGTGGAATTATGCGCGTTGTAATTTTCCAGACGCGCCAGATTCATTTCGCGTTCGGTTTCGCGCACGGTGCCGGATGCGGCGTTGGTCTTTTTATCCAATGCCGTCGCCAGTGCGGTGCAATCGTTTTCAATATACATGCCATATGCGGATACAACCATGTTGAACGTTGCGCTGGATTCGCACGCGTCCGCAATTAAGTCTGCGCATTGGCTGTGTACGGCGTTATATAACGCTTCGCCCGTCAGATTGGCCAGATTGGCGCCCGATGCCAAATCTGTGGTTGCCCATATGGCGTTGATGTCACCGGCAATGTCCAGTTGGCCCTGGGTCGATAAAGATTTATTTTTTGTTTTGGTTAAAACTTCGCTAATTCCGGCCAATGCCGATGCGCCGGCCGATGTGTCGCGGATGGTGGATGCCGCCGCTTCGCCGGCCGACGCGTTCAGCATAGCTTTCACTTCGGCGGCGGTTTTTGGAATAACTTCGATATTTAAATCTTTGAAATCTTGTAATTGGTTCGCCGTTTGGGATAACAGGCGTTCTTGGGCCTGGATATCGGTCAGACGCGCCGAACACACGCATCGGCGATATGTTTCGTTTTGCTGGGCACAGAATTGGTCCATGCACGTAAAGTACGCGTCACGGCATGCGTTATACCCACTGCCGAATGTGTTGGATGAAATGATGGTGTTGGACGTGGCCGCACGGGCGGGCCGCTGGACAGATGCACTGCGCGCGGCGGCGGTTGGGGCGGTCGTGGTGCGTGGTGTGCGCGCACTGCGCGATGCGGTGGCCGATGCGGCGCGGGATGTTGTCGGGTTTGTTGCGGTGCGCGATGTTGTCGCCGCCCGTGACGTTGTGGATGCGGGGCGCGTCGCGGTCGTGGTGGTGCGCGATGTTGTCACACTGGGGCGCGTTGCGGTTGGGGTGGTCGTGGTGGTGCGCGCGGCAACAGTTGTGGTACGCGGTGCGGATGAATTGCCCGATGTTTGCAGGGTGGTGCGGCCGGTCGTTGTTCCCGTGGCGGTACGCGCAACAGTATTGCCATCACGCACCGCCGCGTTGGCACCATAAATGGCCATCATACTGCCCAAAAGAAACAGCGAAATCTTCTTCATATTCTTAATATACTTATAATATCAAAAACAGCCGCCCCTGGGCAAGGGGATATTTCGCATCCGACAATAAAAAATCCCGCGCAATTGCGCGGGGAATTTGGTGTGGGCGTGCCTATGAATTGGTGGTGGCATCCGGTGCCGGACGATTACGTTCGACAAAGGTAATGCGTCCCTTGTCCAGGTCGTACGGGGTCATTTCAACGCGAACCTTTTCGCCGACGTTGACCCAAATGCGTGCCTTGCGCATTTTGCCACAGACCGTCGCCAAGATTTCATGACCGTTTTCCAATTTTACCCGAAACATTGTGTTGGGCAGTTTGTCTTCGACTGTGCCGCTGAATACAATCACATCGTCTTTTGCCATAAATATCCTCTATCTTTTGCTGTAAAATTTCTGTTGTTCATCATATGGCGGGCAATAAAAAAAAGCAAGAAATTTTTATCTGCTTGCACGGCGGGCCCGGATTTGGTAAAATTACAGGTGATTAAATTAGGTGGGATTTTATGAATTTAAGACTTTTCGTGGTGTTGGGGTGCTTAATTCCCGGGGCGGCAATGGCGGTTGAACGCGGTGCGGATGCGCGCGTTGGTGTGACCCGCATGTCCCAGGCGGGAACGCGTGCGCCGTCAATGGTGACCAATATCGGCGCGTCCAGTGGTACTGTAACCACGCCCACCATGAATATAAAGCCCAGCGGCACCGTCACGCCGTCGGGCGGGGATGATAAACCGACGCAACCCGACCCGGTGCCGTCTGAACCTGCGCCGTCTGTGCCGGTTGCCAGCAATGATTGTCGTGATGCGTATCGCGCGTGCATGGATGAATTTTGCTTGTTGGATGAATCCGAAGGAATGCGTTGCGCATGTTCGGAAAACATCAATCAATCCAAAAGTCTGATCCAGGAAATTCAAAAAATTCAATCCGAAGCCGACAAGTTATATACCGAAGGGGTTGAACGCGAACAGTTGGGTGCCAAGGCGCGCTTGGTCTTTGGCGAAAGTGAAGCCGCCAAGAAAAGCAGTCGTGCGTCGGGGTTAAGCTTTACCGAATGGTTGAACGGGACGTCTGATGCGGACGACGGATTGGGGGCGGACGCGGATATTGGTGATGGGCTGTATGCGATGGCGGCCGAATTCTGTGCCGACCAGTTGAAATCTTGCGGGACCAAGGCCGATATGGAAGAAATGCTGTATTCGCGCATGATTGTCCAAGATTGTAAGAATTTTAACAATTATCTGGCCGACCAGAAAAGCAACGCGGAATCCAACAAGCGTGTCGCCGAAGCCGCCGTGCGCAAGGCGCGTCTGGAAATGCTGGATACCACAAACAAATACAATCGTGGCGAATGCCTGTTGGCGTACAAATCATGTATCGCAGACAAGGGTGGTTGTGGCGCGAATTTTGAAAACTGTTTGGATGCCGATTTGCTGGGGCGTCGTGCAAACGCATGTGAAAATGTTCTGGACCAGTGTATGGCGGTCAAAACATATGTTCTGCAAGATTGGGAAGCAGAATCCGAATCCATCTTGGTTGATGCCGCGAAATACGCGGACAGAAATCGCCGTGCCACATGTATGGCCAAGATTCAGGCATGCCTGGAAGATGGGTGTGCCACGGAAACAAATTCGGCATGTTTGACAAACGTTAATGTCGCGGCTGGTATCTGTCCGATTATTGATGAATGTAATGAAATTATCCCCGGTATCAAAAGCGCGGTTAACGACAAACTGGGATATTTGCGGACGCAATTCTGCCAGAATGACGTGGATAAATGTCTGCAAGACAAATGTGGCAAGAATTATGACGCGCCCGAATGCGTCGGGAAAAAGACGTCGGAAATCGTTGCACTGTGCCCCCAGTCTTTGTTCCCGTCGTGCAAAAACGAAACCCAATTCGACATCATTGTCCAGGCGGCATTGTTACAGATGGATTACCAGATGTTACAGGGATGTCTGAATTATTTTGGCACCGAACTGGGCAAGGTTTGCGGCACCGATATGGCATGTTTGCCGACGGATACGACGATTGCATCGTTGACCGAAATCCCGGAAACAACGGACGGATTGGCTGCATTGCGCACAACGGTTCGTGATAATTCAAAAACGGCGGTTGATGAATTCTTTAAACAATTTGAAAAAGACATCACCGTTGCCGCATGTGCCGACAGTAAAAAGGTCAAAGGTCGCAACAGCCTGGGGACCAGCGTGTTCAACAGTGCCAAGTTGGTTGCGCAAATCGGGGCGGAAAACCGTGCGATGCGTGAATTGGAAACAAAAATCGCCGAATTGTCCCGTAAACAGGACTTAGCAAAAGCCGAAGCCAACTGTTACGCGACGTATGCGGTTGAAACACCGGATAAATCGTCCAAAAATTACAGCTATATCCGCAGTGTGTCGTTTGAACCGTCGGTGCGTAACTGCCACGTGTGCCGCATGCAACAGGTTTGCGAAGTCGGCGGCATGTCCAAGGCCGCGGCCGGTCTGAAAGCAGCGGCCGGTGGAATGGCGGCGGGGGCATCGGCTGGGACGATGGTAACACCCGGATGGGGTACGGCGATTGGCGGCGTGGTCGGCGCAATCGGCGGGTTCTTTGGCGGCAGCAGTGCCGGTGGTAAACAAGAATTTTGCCAGGAAATTGAATCCTGCGAAGACGTTAATATGTAAGGGGCAGGGCATAACGCCCCATCCCCCCCCAGGAGAGAGATACATGATAACAAAAAAATTCGGTTTGATTTTTTCTGCGATTTGCGTGATGGCCGCCATGGGGCCGGATGCACATGCCGCCGCCGCGCGCAACAGTGGTCAATCCGCGATTCAAAAGGGGACCAATGTCCGTGCCAAGGTTACCGCCACCGGTTTGTATGACCAGGCGTGTTATGACGCGTATTACGGATGTATGGATCAATTTTGTATCCCCGACAATGCCAACGGGGGCAGTTGCGCATGCAGCGATGACAGCATTGCGTTGGAAAAACAATTCGAAGATATCCAGGCCACCTTGGCCGAAGCGGAACGTATCCGCACCATCGAAGTTGAAAAAATCCAGGCCGGCGCCCAGGCAGATATTATCTTTAACGGCGAACGCCAATACGATGCCCAGGGAAATGTCTTGAAAGTGGATGCCGTCACCGAAGCCCAGGCCAAGGAAAAAAAGCGTGCAGATTTAATGTCGCTGTTTCAAAACACGCAGTATGACGATGATGAACCGGATACACTGGAAACATTGGCGAATAAAACAGGCAGTGCATTGTTCGCCGTCGCCGAAGATATTTGTATGGCCCAGATTCCGGATTCGTGTGACAAAGATATCCAATTCTTGCGCCAATTGTATTCCCGGCAAATCACATCCGATTGCAAGGGGTTTGAAAACAGCATCGCCACCAAAAAGGCCGCCGCAGATTTGGAATTGCTGAACGCCCAGGGCGAAGTGCGCGCCGCGTTAAAGCAAAGCTTTGACGACGCCAACAAATACGACCGCGGGACATGTATGGTCGAATTCAAAAAATGTATGCAGACCGATGACGCATGCGGTAAAAATTGGGAAAACTGTGTGTCGGTTATCGCGTCTGAAAATATGCAGAATAATAAAGCCATCAGCACCGCCAACACCACGGTCGCCAATGTCACGAAATATGACATTACTGCGTCGACCATGGAAATCTTGGATTCCAAACGCAACATTTGTGAAAAGGTTTTGAACCAGTGCATGGCCGTGCGCGACATGGTGTGGCCGGATTTCCTGCGCGAAGCCGCCCCGACGATAAAGGTCGCCGAATTGGCCGCCGAATCCAAAATGCGCCAGTCGTGCTTGACCGATATTTCCAAATGTATCCAGACAGCCTGTAAGGATGATATCGTCGGCAAAGGTGTCGATACCATGGATGCATGTTTGTCCCGTCCGGATATGGCGCGGTCATTCTGCAAGGTTCAGATTGATACCTGTGAACGTATGGAACCGTTGATTTGGGGGTATGTTGTGGACAAATTGGCCGCGATGCGTGTCGATGCATGTACCCAAGAAGTCAAAGATTGCTTTACCGACGAATCGCGTTGCGGGCCGGATTTCAGCAACTGTATCGGTATGGATTACGATTATATCCACGATATGTGCCCGCTGGATAAACTGGTCGTGTGCAAGGCCAATAATTCCAACTTTTCCATGGATGATTTGGATTCTATGTTAATGGGGCTGTATCTGAATATTGATAACAGCGCCCTGGACCATTGCCAAGAATTGGTTGACCGTAAAATGGCCGAAGTCTGTGGCAGCACAACCGATTGTAACAGATTCGCGGCCGACGACACAATCGGCACCGGCAGTTTGCGGTCGCAAAAAGACGGCAATATTTACCGCGTGACCGGTATGATTTCGTTCGGCAGTATCAAGATGGGTGATGCCACCGGCAAAACTGTGGATGCGGGCGACGATGGCAAAACCAAATTGGGGCCGGGTGAAATCGGGGTCCAAGAATACTTGGCCACCGCGCGCAATCGTAACAGTTCTGTTGCAAATGCGGCCGGCATCATGTCGTCCATCGAAGAAGAATTGAACAATATCGCTGGCACCATCAATCGCACGATTGAACTGATTGCCCAAGATCCGGAAATTCAGTATTGTGTCAATGGACGTGATCTGTCCCAGATTACGGGTAAAAAAGCCCAAACCACGGGTCGGTTCCCCAATCTGTTGAACCAGGTGAAAATGCAGATTGCAATTGCGGCCCTGCGCCAGGCACAGAATAATTATAACGCCAAATTGAATGCCGAAATCGCCCGCGCAACCCAGGATGCGTCCGCCGATGTGGCCCAATACATGTGTCACAAAATCGCGGAAAGCGGCGGCCAGATGTACGGCGCGGTTGATGCCGATACACCGTTGGCGGAACCGTACGCAATCAGTTATGATGTCGGGTCGGGATTGACCACCGCCGATTTGACCAAGGGCGGCACCGGGCAATATAAAACCGAAGCCGGCAATGGCAACGGCAGTAACATGACCAAGGATGTCACATCCGTATTCAATCGTGAAACCCGCACATGTCATGTTTGCACGACAATCACGACATCCAGTTGCACGGTCAAGGGGGGCAATTGGTTCCGCAAGAAAAATACGGATTGCACCGTCGAAACCCAGGGGCCCAATTGCGAAGATATCCAGATGTAATGGGCGCCGCATAAAAAAATTCGGGTTCCGGTCATTTTGCCGGAACCCGTATATTGATAACGAAAAAGGAATATATTATGGACCAAACCAATATTAATATTGAACAGTTCGACCCATCGAATTTGCACAGTTTGTTGCAATCGTTGATGCAGGCGGGATTGAATTTTACACTGCGTTTAATGACGGCGATTGCGATATTGTCCGTCGGGATGTGGTTGTCGGGACGTTTGACACGCGTTGTCGTGCGCGGGATGCAGCGTCGCAAACTGGAAGAATCGCTGATATCATTTTTGGGCTCGTTCGTCAGCATTATTTCCAAAGTTTTCGTTTTCGTGGTTGTTTTGACGACGGTCGGGGTTCAAATGACGGCCATTACCGCGGCATTGGGTGCGGCGGCGTTGGCGATTGGTATGGCGTTGTCCGGCACCATGCAGAACGTTGCCGGCGGCATTGTCATTTTGTTCTTTAAACCGTTTAAGATTGGCGACACAATCGTCACCGCCAGTGGCAAATCCGGTGTGGTAAAGCGTATTATGATTTTCACAACGGAATTAAAGACATTTGATAACCAGACGATTTATTTACCCAACGGCGCATTGTCGAATGGTGAAATCACCAATTTATCCCGGGGTGGGGCGCGCCGTACGGATTTGGTTATCGGCATTGCATACGGGGACAAGGTTGACGTTGCCCGCGCCGTGATTATGGATATTTTGGCACGGGACGCGCGTGTGTTGCAAAATCCCGAACCGTCTGTTTTTGTATCGGCATTGGGGGACAGTGCGGTGAATTTGACCGTGCGTTTTTGGACAAAATACGCGGATTTGGCCCCAACCACCGCCGCCGTCACCGAAGAAATTTATAACGCGTTCCCGAAAAAGAAGCTGAATTTCCCGTTCCCCCAGATGGATGTTCATGTGACCAAATAATTAAATCCGGCCGTGGCCGGATTTTTTATTAAATTGATTCCTAGACATTTTTGGCATGATGTGTGATATAATCGTAACAGATATAATAAAAAAACAAGGGGGAAACCATATGAAAAAATTAATGATGTCTGTATTGGCGGTGACGGCGGTTGCGGGTGCGGCGCACGCAGATTTCCAGCCGGTCGCCCAGGGGGGATTTGTTGGTGGCGACGAAACCATCATCACCGTGAAACAGGCCAAAGAAATGCGCGATGACACATATGTCATTGTCCAAGGCAAGATTGTTCAGCGTGCCGGTGACGACAAATATTTGTTCGAAGACCAGACCGGTTCCATCATTGTTGAAATTGACAAGAAAGATTGGAATGGCGTCACTGTGACACCGAATGACACGGTGAAATTGTACGGTGAAATCGACCGCGGCCTGTTAAAGACCGAAATTGATGTCGATTACCTGCAAAAGGTGTCGCAGTAAAAATTCCGCCCCCCACGACCCGTGGGGGCAGGGGCGGCGTTATTGCCCAGTTAATCCCCATTATCACCCCATGGTCAAGCCATGGGGTGACAACGGTGTTGAATTTCCAGGCTCTTTATCCCCCTTGTCATTGCGAACGCAGTGAAGCAATCCAGTAAATAAAGAACATTGCCACTTTCCTGGATTGCCGCGCCTACGGCTCGCAATGACAAGTGTGATGAAGTTCACCAAGCTGGGAAATTAAACACTGT
>JAIDWS010000030.1 GCA_029059055.1 Alphaproteobacteria bacterium | reverse complement strand
ATATTGACATATTTTTTAAACATCGTTACTATTGGCGCATAGATTGAGAGAAAGGAATCTTAAAAAACTTTATCGAAAACAAATGGAAAGGATAGACGCATGAAAAAATATGCTTTGATTGTGGGATTGTTGGCGCTGGGGGCATGCCGTGGCACAAACACATCGGAAATAAATGGTGATATGGTATTTTTTGCATTTGATTCGGCGGTCGTATCCGACGAAGCAAAAAAAGAATTGCTGGACCAGTCTTTGTTTATGAAACAAAACCGCGACATTAATGTTATTATGGAAGGACACTGTGACGAACGCGGTTCCACGGAATACAACCTGGCGCTGGGGGCATTGCGCGCCGGTAACGCCGCCCACGTGTTGATTAAAGACGGCATTGAACCGGACCGCATCAAAACCATTTCTTATGGCAAAGAAAGACCCCAATTCACCGGCACCGGTGAACGCGTCTGGGCATTGAACAGAAACGCAACAACAGTTGTCGCCGAATAAATAAAAATCCCGCAACCGCGGGATTTTTTTCCTGATGCGGTGGGCGCGTTTGATGATGCCGGCGGCGGATGGACACTTGACCGAATATCATTTTTTTTATACTATTTCGAATATGGAAGACACGACTGTAATTTCTTTTGCAAACGTGGCCGCCGGGTATGATGGCGCGCGCGACGTTTTGACAGATGTTTCTTTTAATATGTCGGCGGGGGCGTTTTATTTCCTGTCGGGGGCGTCGGGCGCGGGGAAAACAACCCTGTTGCGACTGATTTATCAGCTGCACCCGCAATCGCGCGGTCAAATTAAATTGTTCGGCAAATCAACATCGGACCTGTCGCGTGATGAAATTACCGATTTGCGTCATAAAATGGCCATTGTATTCCAGGAATATTCCCTGTTGTCGCACTTGTCGGTGTTTGACAATGTCGCATTGCCGTTGCGGGTGCGCGGCGTGCCGGACGCAAAAATAAAAAAACTGGTGGCCAAGGTTTTGGACTGGGTCGGTCTGGGCAAATATGCCGATGCCAATCCACGCGCCCTGTCGGGGGGGCAACAGCAACGCGTATCGGTCGCACGCGCCATTATTGTCCAGCCGTCCATTTTACTGGCCGACGAACCGACGGGCAATCTGGACGATGAAAACGCATCACGCTTGATGGAATTGTTCATCCAAATGAACAAGATTTTCGGCACAACCATCATTTTGGCAACCCACAGTCAGAAATTAATGGATACATATAAATTCCCGGTTATCCGTGTGGAAAATCATCGTGTGACATTTGTCGGTCAGAAAGATGCCGCCGACCCCGCCCCCAAAAAGGTATGGAAGGGTCCCAAACCCCAAAATTATTTTGCAGAATTGTCCAAGCAGTTTGACGATATTGAAAACGGATAAAGAAAAATGAAAACACCGATTGTATTTTCACTGGTGCGCGACCAATCCTTGTTCATGACGGCGATTATGTCGTTGCTGACATTTTTATCGGTATTGGCATTGGGCATTGCATTGGCCATTGGCACGGGTGTGATGCGCTGGAACGCGCAATGGGATTTGTTTGCCACCGTCCAGGTGATGAAATCGGAAAACGCCGCCGCGACAAAAAAAATCATTGATGACAACCGCGCAAAAATGGCATCCGTTGTCGAAGTATCACGCAGTGACATGGAATCAATGCTGCGTCCATGGATTTCGAACGGGACGGATTTGGCGAACTATTTACCCCAGATGTATGAAATAAAATTCAAAAACCGGGCGGACATGACGTCGGTCGGCGAACAAATTTCCAAGAATGCCCGCTTTTTAACCCATGCCCAGGCATTAAAGACATCTATGTCGGCCGGCACACGGATGATTTGGATTTCGGGCCTGGTGCTGGTATTAATACTGGGGGCGATTGGTGTGTGTATTTCATATATTGCGCGCAACACGGCGTTGCTGCATCGGCGCGAATTGGAAATATTAAACCAAATCGGGGCGCATGATTCATTTGTCGCACGGCAAATGCAATTGATTGTGTCAAAAATTTGTATTGTGGCGGGCGGTATCGGATTTATTGCGGCGGCGCCTGTATTGTTACTGATACTGGCGGCGGCGCGGTCTGCGCGTGTGGGTCTGATGGCGATGATGGGATTGTCCGGCGGCGCATGGATTGCCTTGATTTTATTACCGGTGATGATTATTATCTTTGCCATTTGGATAACCAAGAAAACAACGCTTGCCATCTTAAAGAACAGCTGATGAAATTTTTAAACCCGTCTTTGTTGATTCTAAGCTGCTTTGTGCTGGGCGGAATGATTTTCAAATCGACCGCGCCGACGCGTTGTGCCACACTGTTCCCGAACGACAGTCTGTTTGTGTTAACCGGTGATGGGCGGCGTATTCCGTTTGCCATGCGCCAATTGCGCAAATACCCCAACGCAGATTTATATATTATCGGCGCCGGCGCCCCGAATTCGATAAAGACAGACCGACACGTCATTATTGAATCGGAATCCAAATCCACATATCAAAACGCCACCGCGATAAAAAAAATTGTCGACGCCCAGGGATTGGACCGCATTGTATTGATTACAACGGTGGACCATTTTAACCGTGCAAAATATCTGTTGCGCCAAGAAATGCCGACAATTGAAATCACGGCATGTCCGGTGCCATTGACCGGGATGCCGGTTGCACGACGCATTGAACGATGGACGACCGAATATATCAAATATATCGGCACCATCATGGGGATTAAGGAAAGCTTTTAACAGGAAAGGAAAAACATCATGATAAAAACATTGTTTTTTAAATTTATATTGGCATTGTGGTTTATTGCCTGGGCACCGATATTGTTGGTTGGTTTGGTGAACAAACGTTTGAACCGTTTTCTGGTGACATCGTGTGCGGCGGGTGTTTTGATGTTGGCGCGTGTATTTGCGGGCATTCGTTACACCATCCATTATCCCGCGCGCAGTGTTGACGGCATTCCGGCGCGCCCGAATGAAAACGTGCGCCTGGATGGCAAGGCCATCATTGCGGCCAAACACATGTCAATACTGGAAGTGGCGATTTTAGAAACCAACATTCCCAATTCGTTTTTTATTGTAAAGCGTGAATTGTTGTGGATACCGATTTATGGTTGGGCATTTTGGCGTATGGGATTGCAGCCGGTAAACCGGGCACGTGGCGCGACCAACATGCAGAAATTGGTTGATGCCGTTGCGAAAAAAATCATGAACGGCATGGTATTGATTATCTTTCCCGAAGGAACGCGGACCAAACCGGGCCACCCTGTTCCGTTGAAACGCGGTCTGTTATTCTTGGCGGAACGGTTAAAGTTACCGATTTTACCGGTTGGCACCGACACAGGATTGTATTGGCCGAAAAAGGGTCGCGTCCACAGCGGTATGGCAAACGTCTATTTCGAAGAAGAATTACCATGCACCGCCAGTCTGGATGAAATCGGCACGGCCATCAATCGCCACAGTGCCTGATTCCCATTCCAATCCCGCCGTGGCGGGATTTTTTTGTGCCGGTGCGCACACCAAATATTACATAAATCCTTGAACATTCCCGTATAATGCGATATACTGGACACGCATTGGGAAACCGGTGTAGGCTCTCAAAAGCCGTTTCGTAGATGTCAGCGATGACACAAAATATCTCCAACCCGTTGGTTGGAGGGTCGTGAATATCCAATAAGCGACACTATTTCTACGAATAGTTTTGAGCCTCCAACCGCCCACAATAATGTGCGGCGGTGTTTTTTATGACTTAAAAGGAGTTTAAACTATGTCACAAATCATTATCGACGCCCGTTATTATGGCAACATCATGCGCACAACACGTAAACATTTGAAAAGGAACATTGCGGACGCCGCGGCGTTATTGCAGATGAAGACCGCGGATTACAAGCGATGCGAATGCGGCCGCGCGTTATTCAACGAATCCGTGATGCAGCGGTTATTCCACGCATCATTTACAATGCTGATGATACGGGGTGCGGCGCGCAAATGCCCGCGCAAATAAAAATCCCCGCATTTGCGGGGATTTTTTAATACGGACAATTGGCGGTATATTCCCCACCGCCTTCGCTGTCAGAAAACGCCGTGCCGGACGGGATATAACATGACGATATCGATGTCGCGCCGGCGGCGGATGTGGTACCACTGCCGGGGCATGCGGAACACGATGACCCGTTTTTATAATATCCCTTTTTGCAGACGAACGTGGAATTATTCCCGCCGGCGCACGTTGCGTTTGATGGACATGCGGTGCAACCACTGGTGGTGGATGTTGCTGTACCGTAATATCCCGATGCACATTCCGATGTGGGAAGGCTCACTTCACACGACGCATACGATACATTATTTTTACAGGTGTTAACCAACGTCCGAACAGTTGTGGACTCTACCCCATTGGATGTGCTGGTTGTGGTCTTACAATTACAAATACGGGTATTGGTACAACTGCTGTCCTGTGTGGCCCCGGCAACCTGGCACGCACCTTGGCCGCCACAGCAATTTAACGCCGCATATGACGGCATAACCAGAATAAATACCGCACCAAATCCGACGATTAAAATCAGCATAAATTCATAAGCCAAAGGGGGCAGAAAATGGGGATTTTTAATTTTAATAATATGTACAGGACAATCGTCCCTTTGGATTAGGCATATCAAAATCCGACCCAACACCAATGATTATAACGCATTGCGCCATTTTGTGCAACTGTGATTTTTATCCAAATGACACCATTGCCGTCCGCCGCCCCCCATGGGATGCGCCGTCAATCACACCACGGCGCGCGGCGCCCGCCCGAATACGGCCGCCCCAGTTTTTCATGCACCAAAACGTCACCCACATCCCGACCATCGGGCATAATGACATGGGCATCGATTCGCCCCAGATATTTATCGTCTTTGATTTTGGATAATTCGACCGTCGACCCAACCGGTATTAATTCCGCCAAACGATTCTTGGCCCGGTTGGCCATTTCAATTTCACGGGCGCATGCACCGTGTATTTCCGGCGTGTCGACATTCATCAACCGAACGCGAACGGAAATTTTAATCCCATCTTCCAGTTTCACATATGCGGCAAACGTATCACCGTCAAAGATATAATTGACAACCGCGGGCGTGGCGTATGCCGGCATCACCGCCAGCATCAACATGCCCATAACCCCCAACCGAAAATTCATTATCCCCCCATTACGGCAATCGCGGCGACCACGTCGGTTCCACACCGTTCAACCCATCGGGCAATTCAATATCGTATACATTCTGGCCGGTGATATCGACACTGCGAATATGGCTGATGCGTTCGACATCATCGCTGCCTTTTTCCGTTTCGTAATAAACGATGCGGCGCGATCCGGGGGCCCAAGATGGGGCTTCCATAAACCAGCCGCCGGCCAAGATTTTTTCATTCCGGCCACGTTCATTCATAATCCCGACATAAAATGTGTCATCCGCCATTTTGGTAAAGGCAATAAACTGGCCGTCGGGTGACCATGCCGGTGTGGCATACCGCCCCGCCCCATATGTGATACGCGATTGCGTCCCCGTTTCCAGGTCCAGAACGTGAATCTGCTGGCTGCCGGACTGATTGGAATTGAACGCCATTTTTTTACCGTCGGGGGAATAAGACGGACTGGTGTTAATCGTGCCACCAAACGTTAACTGGCGCAATGTTTTGTCGTTGATATCGTATTCATAGATATGCGTCACACCATTTTTCACCAACGACAATGCGATTTTTGTGCCATCCGGCGACCACCGCGGGGAAAAGTTCATGCCCCCAAACTGCCCCAGGCGTCTTTGTTCGCCCGTGTTCAAATCCAGTGTCCAAATCATCGGGTCATTATCGCGATATGATAAAAAGACAATCGTTTGCATATTGGGCGAAAAATGGGGCGACATGACGAATGTCTTGTCATCGGACAGATACCGGAATCCGTATCCGTCTTGGTCCATGATGGCCATGCGCTTGGTCCGGAAATTGACGGGCCCGGTTTCGGTGATAAAGACAATTTGGGTATCGAAATATCCGATTTCCCCGGTCAACCGTTCGTAAATCGCGTCCGCCATAATATGTGCCATGCGACGTGCGGATTTTTGTGATGCGACCAACGATTGGGCTTCGATTTGTTCCTGGGCATCGACATCCCAGACATAGAATTCCAAACGATATCCCCCATCGGGTTCCGCCATCAGCTTTGCCTGGACCAAGACCTGGGTCTTAATCGCGGCCCAGCTTTTAAAGTTCGGCAATTTACCCATTTCCACATATTCCGGGAACGCATCATGGCCCACAATTCGGAACAGCCCCGTTGATTTCAAATCCGATTCCACAACCGACCGTATCATGGCCGCATCACGCGACCGCACATTACCAACGGTTTCAAATTTTTGAACCGCAACGGAAATCGGGCTGGTGGCGCCGGCGACAATATCAACCTTTAATTCGGCGCGTGCCGGCGACATCACGTGCAACGCGCAAAAAACAAACAGTGCGATTATTTTCTTAAACATGTTTTTAAATCCATTCCTGTTTCGGGCCATGCCCGCCAAATATACCCCATAATTTTATAGATATTCATTTAAAAATGCAAGCAT
>JAIDWS010000003.1 GCA_029059055.1 Alphaproteobacteria bacterium | reverse complement strand
GCCCCACTGCGCCCCCACAGGTGTCCCTGTGGGGTGAATTTTATACCTTGTTTTTAATTTATGCTTTAATTATAATATCCATGAACCTGGGTGGATACCGGGTTCGGGACCTGAAAAATCCCGTATTTAGGCGATGTGGAAACACATTGTAATCCGACTGAAAACAAATTGTCGGCGCATTCGGCGCCGCTGTTTCGTCACCCGATTGAACAAGTCGGGGGTCCGTGACCATGTAACAGGGGCAACCCAAAAATCACGGGGTCATTTCCTAAATATGATTTTTCAATCCCCGACCGCCAATTTCCGGCGGTTTCTTTTAGACACAGGAGATTGAAAGAATGCCAACAAAAATATTATTTGCGGCGATTGCCATAAATCTGTTGACGGGCACATCGCTGTTTGCGGCGACCAGTTGCGTGACGTGTACCAATCCCAGCGGCAGCTGTGCGTCAACCGGACCGGCATGTTGTGCGCCATGCTATTCATCCGGGGGCGGGACCGTTGTGACCGGATGTCCGGATGATTGCCCGGGGACATTGTTTGCACAGATATCCGGGACAAATATTGCGGCCCGATGTATTACATCCACATCCATTCTGGGGGGCAGTACCAAAAAATGCGAATATCGGTGCATGGACGGGTATTTTCAGTATGATAACGGACTGGCGAACCTGAATGGGCGGCCGACATGTAACAAATGCCCGACGTTGAATTTTACGTCGTGTACGTACGATGCCCTGGTCTGTAAAAGCGGGTATTTTTATCTGGAACGTACGGGACAATGCGCCACATGTCCATCGAACGCCACATGTACCGATGGCATGACATTTGCGTGCAGTGCCGGATATTATCGGGCCAGCACGGCCGCCATCGCATGCACCCAATGCCCGTATGATTCCATTACCAGCCGATATGGTACAACCGCGTCGACCGGGTCGACCGCCGTGTCACAGTGCTATATTCCGGAAAGTGTTAATTTTACGGATGATACCGGCGACTGGGAATACACGAACAAATGTGTTTATGCCAGTTAAAAACCCCGCATTTGCGGGGATTTTTTATTTTGTCGGGGCGACGATAATCGATTTTGTACGTTCGTCGGGTTTGGATTTGCTTTCCAGATTGCCGCGTTCCCCAATCATTTCCAAAATGCGGGCGAATAATTCCGGAACCGCGTCTTTGCCGCGGGCCAAAACCTTTTTCGAACCGCGGGTCATGACGGCAATTTTCACCTTGTTCCCGCCATCCAGAAATTCAAAAACTTTCTTCATCTTGATGTTCAAATCGTTTTCTTCGATAAACGGTTTGACCCAGACTTCTTTTAATTCAACGGTCTTTTGATTCTTGCGGGCTTCGTTCGCGCGCTTTTTCTGGTCGTATTTGAATTTGCCGTAATCCATGATTTTGCAAATCGGCGGTACGGATGACGCGTTGATTTCGACCAAGTCCATCCCTTCGTCCGCCGCCATCGCCAATGCCTGGGGCGTCGGCATCGTCCCCAAATTCTGGCCGGTCGAACTGATGACCTGGACAGCCTTGGCAAAAATTCTGTTATTCATACGCGGGCCCATGTCGCGGCGCGTGTCACGGTTAAATGTTGGTCTGATGGTTGGCTCCTTTTATAATCTATGCGGTGATTATTAATTATTTTTCCACTGTTTTCAACAAATTTTGTACCTGTTGCAGGGCGGTCCATACGTCACGCTTGGCCGCGGGCTTTAACAACAGGAAATTTGGATGATAAATCGGCATCGCAACGCACCCCCCGTCCAGTGGCACCGCCACCCCGTGCGCCCCCGGTAATCGGGCGCCGGCAATCTGGGCCGCGGCCGCCGTCCCCAGCGTTAAAATCACGCGTGGACGCAATAATTCCAACGCCCGGTCCACAAACGGCCGCGCCAATTTTAATTCTTCGTCGGTGGGACTGCGTCCGCCCGGCGTGCGCCAGAATAACAGGGGGACAATCGACACATTGTCACGCGACAGACCGATTGCCGCCAGCATTTTGTCCATCAAATCCCCTGCCCCGCCGGACAAAATGCGCCCCGATGCATCGTCGTCGGCACCGGGAATATCGGTCACAATGACCAATCCGCATGAATTTGGGGCCGCATGCGGGCAAACCACGTTTGTCGCCATGGGGCGCAACGGATGATTAAACGCCGCGATGGCCGCCCCCAGGGATGCCATATCGGTCGCCCCGGCCGCATCCGCCGTGCCGTCAACCACCACCGGCGCACTGGGCGGGACAACCCCGCGCGGTGCATGTACATCGGGCCGTGTATCCGCGGTTGCCGCCGGCGCCGTTGTCATCGGCGTTTTAACGCCCCCAGATGTCGGTGTTTCCGCCAATTCCCAGCGTACACCGGCCAAATCCAAATCACGCAGTCCATTGGTATTCATATGTGTTTTTCCTTGATTTTTCACCCATTTTATTATACACTAAAACACGAGCAACAGAAATACAAGGGAGTATTTTCATGAAAATCAAAAACTTTGCTATGTTGGCAGGCGTCGCGGGCCTGTTGGCGGCGTGCGGTGGTTCTTCGAAAATTGTTGAACCGGCCGACCTGAATGACCAGCGCGTATTCTTTGGCTTTAATTCTTCGGAAATTTCTGACGAAGCGCGCGACAACCTGCTGGGTCAGTCTTTGTATATGAAAAACCACAAAGACGTCAAAATCCAGATTGCGGGTAACTGTGACGAACGCGGTTCGACCGAATACAACTTGGCCCTGGGGGCACGTCGTGCCAACGCGGCAAAAGAAGTATTGGTTCGTGACGGTGTCGAATCCAACCGTATTTCCACCATTTCTTATGGCAAGGAACGCCCCCTGGTCCAGGGTACCGGCGAATCCGTTTGGAAATGGAATCGTAACGCGACAACAACCGTTAAATAATGGTTTGATTGCGTAAAAAAACACCGGCATTTGCCGGTGTTTTTTGTTGGTTTTATCGGGTTAATTTATCGATTAATTCCTGCATCTGGATGCGGGATGTGAAATCCAGGGTAATCTGCCCCGCCCCGCCCCGTTTTTCCCGTAATTTGACGGATACGCCCAACGCACGGGAAATGCGCGATTCGATATCTTGAATCTGGGCGGCGTCCATGGAATTGGATACAAAAGACCGGCTTTTTGTGGAACGGGCGGCATCTTTGACCTTGCGTTCTGTGTCGGCCACCGACATTTTGTTCGCGATGATTTCGTGGGCCAAAACCTCGGGATTTTCGGCCACGGCAATCGTGCGCGCGTGTGACGCCGACAATTGACCCGATTCCACCAATAACTTAACACTGTCGGGCAATGTGTCCAGACGCATGATATTGCGGATATAACTTTCCGATTTACCAATCAGGCGCGACACATCCGCCAATTCATATTGGCATTTTTCCATCAGGTTTTTGTACGCGGCCGCTTCTTCGATGGGGTTCAGATTTTCGCGCTGAACATTTTCAATCAATGCGATTTCCATCGCGTTTTCATTGCTTAATGTTTTTACCAATGCCGGAATTTCCGCCAATCCCGCCATTTTGCTGGCGCGATAGCGGCGTTCGCCCGCCACAATTTCATATTGATACGGACGGCCGGTGACCGCACGCAGTAAAATCGGTTGCAATACGCCCTGGGTCCGGATGGATGCCGCCAAATCATTTAATTCTTCGTCACTGAACGTCTTGCGCGGCTGATCGGGGTTGGCCCCGATTTGCGCCAACGGAATTTGTTTGACCACAACGCGTTCGGCGCCCGTTAAAATGGAAATGTCGGGAATGGTCCCCATTTCTTGTTTTAAATCGGCCAAACCGCGGCCCAATCCAAATTTGTTTGCCATATTATTGTTCCCCTTCGCTTCTTTGTACGATTTCGGTCGCAACGCGCAAATACGCCTGGGCGCCGCTGGAATTAAAGTCATAAAATAATGCCGGTTTGCCGTGGCTGGGCGCTTCGGATACGCGCACGTTGCGCGGCACAACCGTTTTGAATACCGTGTCCCCAAATACGCCGCGGACGTCATCTTCGACGGCGCGGGTCAAACCATATCGGCGGTCATACATCGTCAATAACACCCCCAGAATGTTCAGCGTCGGATTTAACTGTTGCTGAACGGCCTGGATGGTGTTGGTTAACATCTGAATCCCTTCCAGGGAATAGAATTCGCATTGCATCGGGATAATCACATCGTTCGCCGCCGTTAACGCGTTCAGTGTTAAACGCCCCAATGCCGGCGGACAATCAATCAAGATATAATCATAATGTTCGTGTAATGGCGCCAATGCGTCACGCAATTTGTATTCGCAACCGGCGATGTCCATCAAATCCGCTTCGGCGGCAGCCAGCGCCTGGGACGACGGCATCAAATGCAATCCCGGCACCGCCGTCGACAGAATGTTGTCCGCCGCACTGGCCGTTCCCATGATAACCCCATATACGCTTTGGCGATATGAATCACGCACGAATCCCAATCCGGTGCCGGCATTTCCCTGCTGGTCCAGGTCGATTAACAGCACACGCTTTTTAATCGCGGCCAGGGATGCGCCGATATTAATGGCGGTTGTGGTTTTGCCCACCCCGCCCTTTTGATTTGCAAATGCAATAATTTTTGTCATTTATCTTTCCATTCCCGATATAATTTATTCGGTTTCAGAATAGAATAAAGCCACCGATTCGGTCAAGATATTAATAT
>JAIDWS010000029.1 GCA_029059055.1 Alphaproteobacteria bacterium | reverse complement strand
CTACAAAATTCGTTTCTAAATATGTTGCCGTTAAACTGGGGTTTAAAAAACCGGTCGCAAAGAAAGCTGTTGCGAAACCGGCCGCGAAAAAACCGGTCGCAAAGAAAGTAGCGGCAAAACCGGCCGCGAAAAAGCCGGTTGCAAAAAAAGTTGCTGCAAAACCGGTTGCCAAAAAGGCACCTGCGAAAAAAGTTGCAGTGAAAAAGCCGGCGGCGAAAAAGCCTGTTGCTAAAAAGGCACCTGCGAAAAAGCCGGTGGCAAAGAAAAAATAATAAATCCCCGCGTCATGCGGGGATTTTTTTTCAGACGGTCGTTCGTTTTTTCGAACGGCTGAATTTTTTTATATGAAATGTTCAGTCGGATGCGCCGTGCAATCGGATTGTGGGGCCAGTCCGACTGAATTTTTGTTGTGTAAAAAATTGATGGGCAATCCCATGTGGACCCATGTTCGATTTGTGTGACGGGCGCAAAACGCGCGATGTGTTTAATGCATCGCGCAACGCACAACCCGGCGGACAATGTTAAAACAGTGCGCGCAGCGCGCGCATAGGCATATTTAAAAATCAAAAGGAATGTTTTTATGTCTGTTTCCATAGACCAGGTCTTCGTAAAACAATTCGAAGCCGATGTTCATTTGGCGTATCAGCAGATGGGCACAAAACTGCGTGCAACCGTGCGCAGCAAATCCGGTGTTGTCGGGGCATCCACGACTTTCCAGAAAGTTGGACGTGGCACCGCCAGCACAAAATCCCGTCACGGTATCGTGCCGGTAATGAATCTGAACCATGAACCGGTCGAATGCCTGTTACAGGATTATTATGCCGGTGATTGGGTTGATGCATTGGATGAATTGAAAACCAATGTTGATGAACGTCGCGTTGTCGCGTCGGCCGGTGCGTATGCTTTGGGACGCAAGACCGATGAATTGATTATCGACGCCATGCGCAAAGCCACCACAATTGTTGGTGATTATACGTCCGGTCTGTCCAAAGATTTAATCTTGGCCGCGGTTGAAAAGTTGAACGCCAACGATGTGCCGGATGATGGGCGCAGATTTGCCGTTGTCGGTGTGCACCAGTGGAACGAATTGCTGTCGATGGATGAATTTGTTTCCCAAGATTATGTCGGTAATGCCAATCCGTTGGTCGCCGGATTTGAATCGCGCAAATGGTTGGGCATTACATGGGTATTGCATAACGGGTTGCCGGTTGACGGCACAGGCCGTGATTGCTTTATCTATCATGCGTCCAGCATCGGTCACGCATCCGGCCAGGATGTCAAATCTGATATCACATGGCATGGCGAACGTGCGGCGCACTTTATCAGCAACAGCATGTCCCAGGGGGCGGTGCTGATTGACAATGACGGTATCGTCTGTGTCCAGTGCAAAGATGTGAAATAATCAGGGGGGAAAGAAAAATGGCTTTTCAAAACAAGAATCTGTCCGTTATTGCGTATGCCAATGGTTTCACACTGTGGCATTACAGCGCCGCTGAAACAATGGCGGCCATTACCAAGACCGGTTATTTCAACGATGTCAAAACATTGATGAATGTTGGTGACGTTATCATCATTAATGCGTCCGACAACACCGCGATTAAGAAAATCAACGTGACGGCCAGCAATGTCACCACCAGTGATTTGGCGGCGGCATCGGCGGCATAATGTCAGACATGGCAAATCGGGGCGACACAGCGTCGCCCCGTTTTTAATTATTACTGTCCAAGGGGGGAAAGTGGATGCTTACCAAAATAGATTTATGTTCAATGGCGGCATTGAAACTGGGCGAAGCGCCGATACAGTCGCTGAATGACGATACGGCGGCGGCGGCATTGGGGCGTACGTTGTTTGAACCCACGATTGAAACGCTGTTGGCGATGCATCCGTGGCGATTTGCATGTCGGAAATTTGATTTGACCCCGACATCCGACGGCGATTTTCTGATTCCGGCCGAAGTGTTGCGTATCTTGAAATGCGACGGCCAGGTTGTCGGTGACAAGATTTTATATCATGGGGATACGTTGACATTGTGGGCAATCGTCCGTGTGCCGGTGGAACAATTCCCCAGTTATTTCGTGTCGCTGGCGGTGACCAAACTGGCCATGGAATTTTGTATCCCATTGGTCGGGGAACAGACGGTGCTGCGCATGTTGTTGGCACTGTATGAAACCGAATTACAGGCCGCCAAATTTATCGACAGCACGATTTCTGTGGGAACGGATATTGCTGATTTTTCTTTAATCAGTTCGCGATTCTGAATCATAACGGGGGAATTCAATGGGCAATTTTATAAAAACACAGAATTCGTTCGCCAATGGCGAAGTCGCACCGGAATTCTTTGCGCGCGATGACATCAACGGTTTGTCGCGATTGGAAAATATGGATGTGCTGGCCGGGGGCGGATTGCGGCGCCGGCGGGGATTGGTGCATGTCGGGGGATTGGCCGCGTATGCGCGTTTGATTCCTTTTTCCGTGGCCGAAGATGAAAATTATCTGTTGGTGCTGGAAGACAAGCATATCGGTATTTATCACAACGGCGTGCGGCGATACGATTTGTTGACGCCATGGGGGGGCGATTGTTTGGGGCGGCTGCAATACGCACAGCGATTTGACACCATTATTTTCGTACATCCCGATTACCAGCCGCATGTGTTGTTTAAATCGGGAAATTCATTCAATCTGGAACAATGGGGATTTTCCAGTAACGACGACATGACGGTAAATATCCCGTTTATGAAGTTTGATGATGCGGCCAATATTAAAATTACCGTTACCACACATCCAAACGGGAACAATTACGCCGTATTTACCACCGACAGTGATTTCTGGACGCCGGAAAACGTCCGGGGGCGTGTGTTGGTTCTGGGCAAGCAATGGATTATTTTCGAATATGTCAGCCCCACGGTTGTTGTGGCGTTGGGCAATGGCGGATATTCGTTGCCAAATGCCCCGGTGTCCGATTGGCGCGAAGCCGCATTTGGCACGCGTCGCGGATGGCCGTGCAGTATTTCTTTTCACCAAGACAGATTGGTCTTTGGCGGGTCGCGGTCATGGCCCAGTGGTGTTTGGATGTCCAAGGTCGGACAACATAATAACTTTGACGTGGGAACGGGGCTGGATGACGAAGCGATATTTTTAACCCTGTTGTCGCAACAGCGCCAGCAAATCTGTACCGTGGTCAGCAGTGATAATCTGCAAATATTGACCACAGACGGTGAATGGGCGATTTCAAATAAACCGTTGACGCCGTCGGCCGTCGATATCAAACAGCATACCGCCGTCGGCAGTGTTGCAACCCGGCATTTGCCACCACAAAAGGTCGAAGGCTGTACCGTGTTTATTTCCGGTGGGCAAAAAGATATCCGTGAATTGACACTGGACCAATTGGGCGAAAGTTATAACGCGAATGATCTGTGCGCGCTGTCCAAGCATCTGATGCAGGGGCCCGTGGATTTGGCGTATAACGAAGATACGCATCAATTGTTCGTCGTTATGGAAGACGGCCAAATGGCGGTTCTGAACAAAAACGCGGCGGTGGGAATTTGCGCATGGGGCGTATATAAAACCCAGGGCCAATTTCGCAGTGTGGCCGTGTTACAGGGCCAGACCTATGTCGTGGTCCAGCGCGGCGATAAATTCGCCATCGAAATGTTTTCTGATGCGGCATTGTCGGATGCGGAAACATACGGATTTTCATATGCCGCGGCGGGATTGCCGTTGCTGGCCAGCCGTCACGGACCGCGCAAAATTCGCATGCGCAAAATCAGTGCGCGCGTGTTGAACACAAAATCTGTCTTTATCAATGGGCGTCGCGCGCCGTTGCCCAACGAAATTTATGATGGATTGTCGACCGGATATTCGGGGGATGTGCATATCAATTTTCTGGGGGTGACGACGGATGCGGTATCGCCGCCGTGGACCATTCACGGCAGTGAACAGTTACCCGCCACCGTATTGTCCGTGACCATGCACGGTTGGTATTTAGTCTGAAACAAGGGAGTATACATATGTCACAAGTTGTAACGGATGTAACCGATGTCTTGGAATATCGCAAGTCCAAGGCAGAAGCAAAAAGCGAACGTAAAAAAGTGTTGGAACAAATGGCGGCCGATGAAGTCGCCAAAACCAATCTGGTGAAAAAGACTTTGGCCGCCCAGCGGGCCAGATACGGTGCGGGCGGCATGTCGGGACGTGGCATGACCGAAGGGGCCGTTTTGAAACGATTGCAGGAAGAAGTCGAAGAACCGTTCAAAGAAAAACGCCAGTCCAACATGGATAAATTGAAAAAAATCAAGGCCAGCAAGCCCAATCTGCTGAAAAAAATGTTGTCGCGGTTTGATGACATTGTGGGTTGATGAACGCATCGGGGGAAATACAGATGTATAAAGTTTCTTATACAGGTGACGGGACAACAACGGAATTTCTGTTTGCGTTCCCGTTCTTTCAAGATGCCGATGTGCGGGTCGCCATTGCGGGGACGGTTCTGGATGGAACGCAATATGGGGTTGTTGCCAACGAAGAATTTAACGGTGGGATTGTCGTTTTTGCAACGCCCCCATCCGATGGGGCGCAAATTGATATCTTTCGCCAGGTGCAATTGTCGCGCATCGTTGATTATCAGCCCACCGCCAAAATCAACCCAGAAGATTTGAATACGGATTTCAATCTGTTAATCGAAGCCTTTCGCGATGTGCGCGCCATAGAAGTTGATTTGACCGAATGGGCCAATACGCATGACAATGTGATGAATTTTCTGCGATATACCACGCAATTAATCGAAGATAAATTGGCCGGGGGCGCGGTGTTGGGACTGTTTTCGAATTTGCTGTCGGTGTTGGACGGGGCATTGCCAAAACTGATTAATGATTACGGCAGTATCACCGAACCCGCCGATGTGGAATACGGCGATGATTACGGATTATTATAATTTTCTGGATGAATGGAACGCGGTGCTGGGGTTCCAGACGCCGCGACATCATCGGCAAATTATGGAATTCTTGGTCGGGGTGCTGGATACGCCGCCGCGGCGCGGGTTGCTGAATGCGTTTCGGCATTCGGGAAAATCGACGGTGGTTGGCATCTTTGCCGCATGTACGCTGTATCTGCGGCCCCAGACGCGTATCTTGATTTTATCAGCCGAAAGTGCATTGGCATCGCGTATGGTCGCCCATATTCGGCATATCTTGGAAAATCATCCGCGGTGTTGCGATATGGTGCCGGCCGTCAAAAAAGAATGGGGGACACATAAAATTACCATCACGCGGCCCGTCGGTATTCGTGAACCGTCGGTTATATGCCAGGGAATTCATGGCAACATCACGGGATTGCGGTCGGATTTGATTATCTGTGATGACGTCGAAGTGCCAAATACCAGTAACACCGCCGCCAAACGTGTGGGGCTGCGCGAACGGTTACGGGAATTGGATTTTATTTTATCGCCCAGCGGCGCCATGATTTATATTGGCACGCCCCATACCATGGATACGATTTATCGCACCGATGATGACGTGGAAAACGGGGGCGCGTCGGATTAAAGCGTGGCACCGGCCGGCCGGTTGGCGGGGGCGTCTTTGATGCTGCTGACAAATGTGCGCAGACGCGCCAGCAATTCCGTCCCGGCATCACCAAACATCGGCAAATACGTTTCGTATTCCGGCATGTCGGCCTGTAACTGGGCGCGTGACCGGTCCGACAATGGCGCGTCCAGCAAATCGTTCGCCACTTTCCACAGGAAATATGCACGCGCCGTTTTGGTAATCACAGACCATTTTTCCAGCAATGCCGTTTTGCCCGCCAATGCGGCGCGGATACCGACCAGCCATTCTTCGCCGAATTTTTTGACCACGTTCAAAGATTGCAGGCGTTCCAGACCGTCTTGGTCGGGGGTAAATGTGTCAATGCCATGTTCCAATTCCGTCCATTCGGCCGGTGTCAGTGCAATGGTTGCAACAGTGTCGGCCATACGCCCGCCATAGGGTAATAAGTCACGTTCAATGGAATCCATGGGGGTTTTACCACTGCGCAGATTGGCGATGTGTTGCGCCAACAGATTGCCCGTCGGCAGATGTTTTAATTCTGCGATGACGTCTGGGGCGGCTTCGTCCACAAAGACGCGATTAACCGCGGCCCATCCGCCGAAAATAACATGCTGTTGCCGGTACAGGTTCAGCAATTTTTGTGCAGTGCTGCTGGTTTTTTGATTCATCTGTTGTTCCCCCCCTGTGTCCGAATGATGAATTATTCCATCACAATCATCACGACTTTGTGCATGGTTTTTGCGGTAACCTTTTCATCCGGTGAACAAATCTGGCCAAACAATTTGCCGCGTGCATCGGTGTGGACCATGGCGATTTGCGCACTGGCCGTGTCATCCGCCCCCAGACCGTCAAACGCCGTATCGATACAGACCGCCATGTCACCGTCGCCGGCTGCAATGTCCGCATCCGCAAAGATGTAACATTTTTCCGGCAACATACCGCCCAGACGTTTTGCATTGGGCATAACGGCATAGATGCTTTTGCGACCTTCTAACATCATGGGGGCGACAATCATGGTTTTGTCCGATTTTTTAAAGACAATGTTTTTATTGCCGGGCAACCCAAAAACAGGAACCAGTTTTTTGCGCGCGCTGTCGTACAGTTTGGCGCCGTACAAACTGCTGTGCATGTCCAGGCCGGACAACGGATTGCCCGGAATCAGAACGGATTTAACGCGTTCTTTGACCTTGCTGATTTGTTTGTTCAATTCGCCGGATTTGTATAATGTGGCGATTTCGTCGAATAATGTTTCCGCATTGTATCCAAATGAATGGGCCAATGGTTCGATTTCGTTTTCGTATACTTCGCGTTGGCCGACCTCTATCTTATGATACACCGACAGTGTCATGCCGGCATCCTTGGCCGCCTGGGCGATGGTTTTGCCGCTGCGCTGGCGAATCTTGCGCAGACCGCTGCCGAATACTTTCAGGCCGCTGCCTTCGTTATCGGTCAGGCGACGCTTAATTTCGCTTTGCCATTGGTCGGCGACATCGTCGGATTCTTTGATGAAAATATCGGATAATTTGCAACCCAAAATTGTGCAGATGTTCAGCAATTGTTTCTGGTTCAGACGGCGTACACCCTTTTCAATCTTGGACACCGCAGACAATGACAAGTGGGCCTGGCGGGCCAGTTCGGTCATTTTCATCCCGACGCCCAAACGGATATTTCGTATGTTGTTGGGGAAAATAATTTCTTCTTGGGCCATCTGCTAACTCCTTGGATAATCTTGACAAAATAATAGTCAATTTTTCCAACGTTGGCAAGTGAAATAATTACAGACCCATATCATCTGGGATGGCATTCATATCCGGCATGTCAACAGGCGCGTCGGTGGAAAATGTCGCCGCGGTAACCGTCGGTGCGTGACCCGAATATTCGCCCGCGCCGCCATTGTCGAATTCATCCAGATTGTCAAACAGACTGTAATCGCCCAAGAACGCCAGGTGGACCGTTTCCGGACGACCGTGACGGTTTTTACCGATGATAACATCCGCCTTGCCGCGGGCGCGTTCCAGACGTTTTTGCCAGCTGTCGACCATGTTGGAATTTGTCGTGTTGGAAATGCGTTCGGACGGGTCGCGGTTTTGCAAATAATATTCTTCGCGGTACGTGAACATGACCAAGTCGGCGTCCTGTTCGATGGATCCGGATTCACGCAGGTCCGCCAATTGCGGGCGTTTGTCATCACGGGATTCAACACTACGTGACAACTGGGACAGGGCGATAACCGGGACATCCAATTCCTTGGCCAGCATTTTCAGACCGCGGGTGATTTCGGAAATTTCCTGGACGCGATTGTCGCTGCGCCGGCCGCCGGGTGACGTCATCAATTGCAGATAGTCAATGACAATCAACGCAATCCCGCCGCATTTCCGGGCCAAGCGTCGTGCGCGTGTGCGCATCATTGGTACCGACATGCCGGGGGTATCGTCGATAAACAGCGGCACCTTGCTGATGGCGGCGCTGTATTGGGACATTTTCAAGAAATCTTCGTCGGTCAATGTTCCTTCGCGCATGGCGGATGCGGGAACCTTGGACTGGGATGATAAAACACGCGCCGCCAACTGGGACGCGGACATTTCCAGACTGAAAAATGCAACCGCCCCCTTGTACTTTGGATTGGCGCGGTCGTACAGAATCGCGTTTGCGGCGTTGAACGCAATGTTCATCGCCAGCGTGGTTTTACCCATGGCCGGACGACCCGCGATGATAATCAAATCACTGTGATGCAGACCGCTGATGGATTTGTCCAGCGCGTTCAGACCCGTGGTCAGACCCGACAGTTTTCCGTCGGCCTTGTATGCAACCTCGGCCTCTTGCAGGGCGCCCTGCAATGCGGTTGCAATCGATGTTACTTCGCGTTCGGCGTCCCCCGATGTCGATAAATCGAACAGCTTTTGTTCCGCCACTTCTATCTGGCGGGTGACGGGGTTGTCCAAATCTTCGACAAATGCCGCGTCTGTGATTGTCTGGCCGATGTTAATCAATTCGCGGCGCAATGCGTGTTCATACACGATGCGCCCGTATTGGTCGACATTGACGACCGTCGCGCCCGCGCCCGCCAATTGCGTCAGATAATCAACACCGCCCACGCTTTCCAGCGTGCCCTGTTGATCCAGATAATTTTTGGCCGTGATGATATCAAACGGAATACCGGCGGCGAATTGACGCTGGGCCAGTTTGTAAATTTCCTGGTGTGCGGGGTGGGAAAAATGTTCCGGCCGCAAGAATTCAGATATACGTTCCAGCGCGCGATTGTTCATCAGCACCGCCGCCAGAACAGCCTGTTCGGCTTCCAGGTTTGTCGGCAAAGTTTTGGGAGTAAAGTCCATGTCCGATATGGTATATAAAAATTTTAGTTTTTCAACGCCTTTTTTGCGCGGGTATAAACAATTGCGCATTCCGATTGTCGATGACGATGGCGCGCCCGCGTGGCCCGAAGTGTTCCCATTGGAAAAAATCGACGAATTACGCCAGACCGTCGGCGCGCGCCATTTTTCCGCCCAGATGATGTTGCGCTTTGTCGCGGCGGAAAAAGCCCGCCTGGATGAGGATGCGTTGCATCTGTATTCCGATGATTTTGACCCGCGCAGTGCCCGCATCGGTTCGCATGTCATAACCGGTGCGGCGGCGTATTGGGACCCGTCCGGTGGGCGCGTCAAATCCGACGGCAGTGTTTGCGCCCTGGTGTATCGCGATGATAAAAACCGACGTGTTTTTATCCACGATGTTTTGTATCTGGTTGTCGATGATGGCGACCGGCATCCGTTGGCACATCAATGTGACATGGTGCTGGATTTTCTGCAACGGCACAATTTGCGCCATGTGGCGATTGAAACCAACGGGTTGGGTAATGCGTTGCCGGAAATCATGCGCGATGTTGCCACGCGGCGCGGGATGAATGTATCGATTCAGAAAATCATTAACAACCGTAACAAAGAACAACGAATCCTGGATGCGATTGAACCGTTGCTGACAACAGGGCGCCTGTATATGCATACGCGCGTTCGGGGCAGCTTTTTAATTGCCGAAATGCAGGATTGGTCACCTGTGGGTGGTGCGGGGCGTGATGACGGTCTGGATGCGGTGGCGGGCGCCATCGCGATGACCCCACGTCCTGTGCGTGCAATTGGCACCGCGGTGCGGCCATACCGCGCCACAACCGATTTCAAGATTTAGTTTAAGCATATTTATACAAAGGAGTTTCTATGCAAAACAATCTGCAATATTTGTACAAGAAAGCATTGGATGCGCGCAGCCCGTGGATTAATCGATGGGATGCGGCGGTGCGTTATACCATGCCGACAACAGACGCGGATGCGGCCACGCTGTTTGATGCGACGGCCGCCGATGCGGTGGATAATTTGGCGGCATCGATGTACACGCTGTTGACGCCGCCGGAATCGCTGTGGCTGAATCTGGTGCCCGAAAGCGATGCGTCCCCCGATGCCGATGTGGCGACGGCGGCGTTGCGCGCGCATTTAAATGATTCTAATTTTTATACAACTGTTCATCAGTGTTATTTGGATTTGGTGGTGCTGGGGACGGCATGCCTGTTTATGGCGGAAAATCCCATCGGGGCGGATTCTGCATTTTCGTTTACCGCGATTCCGATGGCTGATATCGCGGTGTTGCCGGGAATGGTATTCCATACCACATCAATGACCGCCCGCGAAGTCATGGAAAAATACCCCACGTGGACCGTGCCGGATAACATGCGTGATGCCGTGCGCGAAAATCCGGATTTGCCGTTGCGATTGGTACAAAGCTTAATCGGGACGGATTTTACAGCGTGGCTGGACGTGGGCGGCGATATCGAAAACAATATCGTGTCGCGCGGAACATTTGAAACGAACCCGTATCTTATCTTTCGCTGGCAGGTGGCCAGTGGTGAAACATATGGCCGCGGTCCCGTTTTGCGCGCGTTACCCGATATCAAGACCGCCAACAAAGTTGTCGAATTGGTATTGAAAAATGCGACGATTGCCGTTTCTGGCATCTGGCAGGCCGACGATGACGGCGTCATTAATTTGGCCAATATTAATTTGACGCCCGGCGCCATTATTCCCAAGGCCGTCGGTTCATCGGGGCTGACCCCGTTGTCATCGGGTGCGGATTTCGATGTGTCACAGATTATTTTGAAAGATTTGCGCGACCGCATTCGTCACGCATTGTTGGCGGACCGGTTGGGGTTGTTGACGGAAAAAGAAATGACTGCGACCGAAATCATGGCCCGCAATGCGGATATGATGCGGATTTTGGGGGCGACATACGGGCGATTGCTGCATGAATTTATCCGGCCGTTGGTGGCGCGTGGGTTACAGATTTTGTCCCGCCGCGGGGTTATTGAAAAGATTTCGCTGCACAGCGACGCAGAATTGAAATACATCGCCCCCATTGCCCAAATGGTCCAGGAAGAAAGTGTTTTAACACAGCAACCATCGGGGGAATACAATGGATAAAACAATCGCGCATAATTATGCACGCGCGTTGGGCGGTGATGCCGGGCGCGCGGTGATGGCGCATTTGCGGTCGATAACGGTTGAACGCTGGTTGGGGCCGGCGGCGACAGATGCGGAATTGCGCACGTTGGAAGCCCAGCGGGCCTTGGTCCATCAAATCGAACAGATGATCCGGCGGGGCCAAACGGGGGCGTAACATGAACAAAGAACAAAATCTGATGGGGATAATCGATACCCTGCGCAGCAGTTGGTTCTTAATCGCGTTCATCGCGGGCATGATTTATTGGGTCGCCCGCCAGGATTCATCGCTGAACGAAATTGAACGCAATGAACATCGTATTACATCGCTGGAAAATCGGACGACGATATTGGAATCTGGCATCGGCCAGTTGCAAATGAAAATCGACGGAATAAAAGAAGATGTCACCCTGATAAAATCCGCCGTGATTAAGCAATAAAAACACCGGGAAACCCCGGTGTTTTTATCATATGCAAACGCGCCCCTTGCATTTATATTCCGATTGTTTTATACTGAATGTCGAGTTAGTGGGGACATTGGCTCAGGGACCTAAGAAATCCCGTATTTCGGCGATGCAGCAATGTGTCGTAATCCGACTGATGAATATGTCGGCGCAAAATTGGGGCGCCGCGTGTTTTATCGCCCGACTGAAAAAATACCGGTCGGGGGTCTGTTGGTTATAAAACAGTGTATCTGTACACAAAGACCAATGGGGTCATTCCGAAATATGATTTTCTTAATCCCCGGCCGCCATATTCCCATTGGCGGTTTTATTTTGTAATAATTCGGGGGAATAATAATGAAAAGAATCATGCTGATTTTGGCCTTGGCCATCGCGCCATGGGCCGGAGTGCATGCCGGCACCGGGCTGAGTTCAGAAGGTGACTTGTGCCATGCGGAATATTGGTGGACCGGCGCCGGTGTCGATCCATGTTTGCCGGGGTTGGATTGTGTCGCGACCACCTTTGATTCCAATGACATGACTGGTGTGTGTTGTTCACTTAGTAATTCAGAGGTTGGCGGTCCATGTCGATCTTGTAATTCGACATGGACAACGGTTAATACCCGGTATCAAACACGTGAAACTGGAAATTACCTGTGCGGTGGATATGACAGAAAAAAAACAGAATACCGATGCGCCGCCGGATATTATGGCAGCCCCACCAGTACCACGTCCGGGTGCACACCGTGTCCGGCAAACGCCACATGCGCGGCCGGGTCGTCCACATTTAAATGCAACGCGGGGTATTATGCCAATGGCAATGGATGCAGCCAGTGTGCATCACCCGGCACATCTGCCGGGGGCGGTGGGATTACATCATGTTATATCCCATCCGGTACAACCGGGTCGGATGCGTCCGGGGCATACCGGTATGACGGGAACAGTTATTGGTGCAGTTAAAAAAATCGCCCATACGGGCGATTTTTTACAGACCGTTTACAATTTGCAATACGCGCGCCGGTACGTCGGCGGCCGGGATGCGTTCTTGGTGCATGGTGTCACGATGGCGCAGGGTGACCGTGCCATCTTCCATGGTTTGATGGTCAACCGTGATGCAAACCGGTGTACCGATTTCATCATGACGGCGATAATTTTTTCCGATATTGCCGGAATTTTCCAATTCAATGCGGCCGATGCCCAATCCACGCAATTTGGCCACAATATCGTTCGATATCGTCAACAATTCCGGGACATTACGCGCCAGCGGGATAACTGCAGCCTTGACCGGGGCCAATTGCGGCTTTAATTTCAACACCAATCGCGATTTGCCGTCACCCAAATCTTCGTCGGTGTACGCGTTGTGCAAAATCGCCAACATGGCACGGTTAACACCCATCGCGGTTTCAATCACATATGGGATAAAGTTTTCGCCGGTTTGCGGATCACTGTACGACAGTTTGACCGTGCTGTCTTTGTTTTCCATAACGTGCGCGTTGATTTTGAATTCACTTTGCGCCTTGGTATGCGACCCCAGGTCAAAGTCTTGACGGTTATGAATACCTTCGACTTCGTCAAATCCATCGGGGAACGCGTATTCGATGTCACATGCGGCCTTGGCATAATGGGCCAATTTGTCATGCGGGGCAAAACGCAGGCTGGTCGCGGGAATGCCCAATACATCCACCCACCATGCCATACGCGCCGCACGCCACATTTCAAAATATTTTTCATCTTCGTCCGGGCGCACAAAGTACTGCATTTCCGCCTGTTCGAATTCGCGCATGCGGAATACGAATCCGCGCGGGGAAATTTCATTGCGAAATGCTTTACCAATTTGGGCGATGCCAAACGGTAATTTGTGCGGTTTGGAATCCAAAACGTTCTTGAAATTCGTGTATGTCGTCGTCGCCGTTTCCGGACGCAGATACGCGTTAATCGCCCCGTCGGCCATCGCGCCAATCGACAATCCCATCATCAATTGGTATGCGCGCGGTTCGGTAATGTCCGCCGACCCACAGTTGTCGCACTTGGTCGGGTCTTTCATTTTATCCTGGCGCATGCGGGCGCCGCATTTTTTACATTCGACCAATGGGTCTGAAAAACCGCCTTCGTGGCCGGAATATTTCCATAATAAACGATTGCTGATTAATGCCGCGTCCAATCCTTCGATATCATCACGGGCGTAAATCATGGTGTTCCACCACGCGTTCCGAATATTCTTCATCAATTCCACGCCGTATGGCCCAAAATCATATGCACCCCCCAGTCCCCCGTAAATTTCCGAACCGGTGAAAATAAAACCGCGCCGCTTGCATAATGCGACAATATCATTGATTGTTTTTGCTGGCATTTTATACCCCTAAAATCTTAACGGTTTATATATTATCCGGAAATTCGAATTTTGCAATAATAAAAGAAATTTGTTTGACAAAAAATATGTGTCGGTCTATGGTTTGACCGTGATAATACAGGATTTTGCAAAAATGAGATTTAAAAATCTGCCGCTTATAAAAATAGATTATATGTTACAAGACCTGCATCGCCAGGGCATGTTGTTGGAAGCATTTGCCACAGGTCCGGTCCAGCATGAACGGGCGCGTGAAATCCGGCAACACTTAAAAACCATTCATAAATTATATCGTATGGTTGGGCTGGGGTATTTGTCGGGATTAATCGGGATTCTGGGGATGATGGCGTATGACAAAGTGACGCACGACGACCCAGACCGGATGCCGGTCGGATTGGTTGTTTATCCGTCTGCGGCGGTCGCGGTTATTGCCGCCGCCCGTGGCCAGGAAAAGATGGTCGCCACGGCAAAAAATATGCGCCGCTTGTTTGATGAATATAACCGTGCGGGGCCAGAACGGGGGCAATAAAAAAACGGCGGGAATTTTCCCGCCACTTTTTTTTATATGGATATCTTATTGCACGTCCGGTGCGATTGCGTTAACCGGGCAAATCGCCGCGCATGTGCCGCACGAAATGCACTTGGCCGGGTCAATGACGCATTTACCATCCGGGCCAACGGAAATCGCCGCCACCGGGCATACACCCATACATGTATGGCATGCAATACATTTTGCCGGGTCAATTTTATAAGCCATTTTTAAACTCCTTGTTACCTTTTGACTTATTGAAACGGGCAGAATAAACCACCCGTTTCCACACATATTGAATTTAGTTATTTCGGTTCAGCAACGCCAAGATATACTGGAACATCGCAATGAACGAGATATACAGATGCAACGCACCCAAAACCGCCAACTGGTTTTTCTGGTAATCATTGCCGATGGCGGCATATGCGTGCTTTAACGTCTGCATGTCGTATGCCGTAAACAGGGCAAATACCAACACCCCAATCAGGCACACAATGGAACCAAACGTGCCGCCCAATAATGCCGGCCAGATAAATGACGCCAATCCCACCAAAATCAATCCAATCATTCCCATAAACAGAAATGTCCGCATAAACGACAGATCTTTCAGGGTTTTATACCCAAACAACGCCATGCACGCGAACATCAGCGCCGCAATGATAAACGCCGCCAAAATGGTGAACGGGTTGTGGGTTACCGCCAACAGCAACAGCGGGGTCAACACCACGCCCACCAACGCCGCGTACAGGAACAATAACCCCGCCGCCATCGCCGGTTTCATGGAAAACGCGCGTACCTGGGCCCAGATGGCCAATCCCATCCCGCCGAACATCAGAATATAAAACAATGCCGACATGCCGGTTTCTGTGAACAACATTCCCCACAGCGGTGTTGCCATGGTTGCAAATGCGGCCAATGCCGTGACGCCAACCGCGCCAAACATCAACGCAAAAATACGTTTTAAATATAATTCAATGCCGCCCGTACGTTTCCCAGATGCGGAAACGGTGCGCATTTTTGTTTTAACAGCCGATTTTCTTTCTGCCATCACTTTCTCCTTGTTATTTGCTTGATATATAATACAATAATGGACGTATTTCAAGAATAAAACCATTACACAGGATAAAAGGAGAATACAATGGCAGCAAAGGCTGATTTTTCTAAATACGACAAAGCGGCAACATTGGGTTCACTGCGCAAAACGCTGGAAGATGCCCAGAAAAAACTGGCGGAACGGATTGCCGCCCATGATGACCAGGGCGCAGACAGACTGCGTGATATTATCGCGAATTTGCAACATACACTGGGGCATTAATCGGTCTGGAACATTGTAAAAAACCTGGGCGGCGGCGCATTTGCGTCGGCCGCGCCGGGGTGGGGGATGATGGTATGGCAATCACAGTGGAACCGATTTCACCGGTGGCGTTTTCTTTGTTTGGGTTGGACGTGCGCTGGTATGCGTTGGCCTATGTTGCGGCGTTCGTGGTGGGCTATTTCTTGTTTCGGCGTCTGATTTCGGAAAAAAACAGCGGAATTAATCTGACGAAAAAACAACTGGATGATTTTTTCACCACGGTTATTTTCAGTGTGATTTTGGGCGGCCGATTGGGATATGTGTTGTTCTATAACCTGCCGTTCTTTTTACGTCATCCCTGGGAAATTTTGGCGGTTTGGCATGGCGGGATGAGCTTTCATGGCGGCCTGATGGGGGTTATTGTGGGGACGCTGCTGTTTGCGCGCACTCTGGACCGGGCGCGGCCTGGGGATGCGCGGGATGGAACATTCCGTACGGCGTTTAAATTGCTGGATATGGTGTCGGTTGTGGCCCCGATTGGATTGTTCTTTGGCCGTATCGCGAACTTTATTAATATGGAAGTCATGGGCCGCCCGACCACGCGTCCATGGGGGGTGGTGTTCGCGGGGGATGGCGGTTTGCCCCGTCACGCCAGCCCGTTGTACGAAGCCGCCGCCGAAGGTTTACTGTTATTTGCCGTGATGTACGGCCTGTGCCGGTGGACGCGTCTGCGCGAACATCCCGGCGCATTGTCCGGGGTGTTGGGGATGGGCTATGCGGTGGCGCGTATCTTTTGCGAACAGTTTCGTGCCCCCGACGCCCAGATTGGTTTTTTAACCAGTTGGGGGCTGACCATGGGGCAGTTATTGTCGGGCTGTATGTTTTTGGGGGGCGCCATCATATTTGCGATTGCGTTTCGTAAAAAATAGGATAAAATAAACCGGGCATCGACAAACAGTTGATGAAAAAAAGTTCCGGATGGGTGGCAGAGCGGTCGATTGCGACGGTCTTGACTATGAGTCCGCAAGAACAAGCGGTTTGCGCAGTTCGCGCGCGAACGAATGGTACGCGGCACCGCCAGGTGCGATAAGCGAACAAAACCGTCGGTTTGCAGACCGGCGCACAGAAAAAAGTTCCGGATGGGTGGCAGAGCGGTCGATTGCGACGGTCTTGAAAACCGTTGAAGCAGCAATGCTTCCGGGGGTTCGAATCCCTCCCCATCCGCCAGTAATAAGTATAAGTTCAAATTTATACGAAATTTATATCAAAAATCCCCGTATTCTGCGGGGATTTTACTATTTTACTGACTCCGGTAAGCCCACCGTCACAGCCATATCGGCCGCATTTCTCGGATACCTATATCCAGCCCAATTTTGCAAAGTCACTGGATATGGAAACATTGGGGGCTTTTGTGGTACATAACCCTCTGGACGCTTTAGCCCTGGTGTATTGTCACGACATTTAAATAGGTTGGAGACTAATTGATAATCTAGCGGAGTATTATGCTTTATATCAATAATAAGAACTTCCTCTTTTGTAAATTGTTTTTGATTTACTGCCATAGATTTAGGGTCGGTACTATGTTTGGTATTTACAACAATCATAGCTTCATAGCCAGGAAATCTAAAAATATACGCGTGTTTTCCAAGGTATTTTGTGCGGAAAACGCCTGTCATATTATCAACGTGACCGCCAGTAATTCTTCTATAAATCAATGGAACAAATAGACTGTAATCGTCGTGGATTTCTCCATTCAGTATTTTTAATGCGATATCTTGGTATTTGCCCAAAGGAATAGGTTTAGAGCACACTGCTAAGCGCCATAGTAGCGAAATAAAAAATTTGTGAAGTCGATCAATGTCATATTTATCAGCAGTTAATGAACGACATGGTGTGCCTAATAAATACTTTGTATGCTTTAATTTTGGCACTTCTATATTTAATATTTTATTTACATAACCATCATAGTAACCCATTGCGGTATCGCATTCTTTACACATCAATGGCTCTTTGTGACCGTTTTGTTCTTTAGGATTGTTATTAATTTTTACATGTTTTACATCAACTTCAACAACACCACCATTTTCTCCAAATTTATATAATACCTTTGGAATAATATGAGATTGTATCAATTCTTTTTCTTTGCCACAAAATTTACAAATTCCTACTACCATGTAGTAGACATAGTTTTGTGTTCAGATTTTTCAAGCAGGTAGATGAATCTCTTTCTCCTGTTCCTTGAAATTTGTATGCTTTGCGGCGATGGCGAACAGTGTTTGCAGGTCAATCGCCGGTGCGGTGCCATCCATAATGTCGGCAACGGTGTTCGGGGACAGATAGGCCAGGGCCAGATATTTATAAATCGTTCGTTCTGCCTTATGCTCTGTTTTTGCAATTTGTTCAATTGTTATACCGCGTTCAAACATGGACTTGTATCGCCAACCGTATGCCAGGGCGCGGATTAACTGCTGATTGTTTTCTTTTACGGTCATAACGGCACGGCCACAGGCCTCATACTTATTTGTTGAAACGCGGTTGTTGATAACTATTTTCCGCTCAATAATAATGTGTTGCCCGTCATTACTGATGCATATATCCGGTGGCAATTGGTTGTTGGACGGATTGGTATACCCCGGCGTTTGGAATTCGTCAGCAACGGGCGTGATATTGATATAAAAAGTCATATGCCTGTTATTGTACACGGCCCGATTTAACAAAGTTTCCAATGACTTTGTGCGTGCATCATAGGTCATATTTTCAAAGTCTATGGCTTTCCATGTTTGGATAATATCGGCCGGGATAAGGTGCGCGAGATTGCCATTCAATAGCTCTTGTATCGTGTCGCATGTTATGCGTTCTATGTCGCCGGCGGCCAGATAGCAACCTGGTCTGCAATAGTGCCGTGCGGTAGATTTCCCAGTGGATTTATTGGTAAACATATTCCCGGCCATATCGAATATCTTGCGATGTAACATATATCGTCTATGCAGGCATTGCGATGTCTGGCGATTGTTGTTTTGGCTCAATAACTCTTGTGTCTTGTTAAATAACTCTGGCGGTATGATGCCATCATGCAGGCCTGGATATATTTCATTTGTTTTCTTGTTCCTAACCTTGCCGATATAGACCGGATTGCGTAGCAGGTTGTTCAACGCATGTTTACAAAATACCGTGCCGCCCAATAGAATGCCTTTCTGGGTTGTCCATTGTTTGTTTTTTATACTGTTCATAACGCACCATTGGTGCAGGTCATTCAGTGATTCTAATTCGTTATATTTTTTAAAAATACTGCGCACCATGTCGGCCTCGCCGGGATTGATAAGCAGTTTTTTGTTTATATTATCATAGCCCAGTGGCGGTATGCCGCCGGTCCAGAATCCCTTGGCCTTGCTTGCGCGGATTTTATCGCGCACGCGTTCGGCGGATACTTCGCGTTCAAATTGGGCAAATGACAGCAACATATTCAGTGTCAATTTCCCCATAGATGTTGATGTATCAAACGACTGAGTAATCGATACAAAATTGCAATTGTGCCGTTCAAATTCCCGCATCATATTATGAAAGTCCATGATAGAGCGCGATAGTCTGTCCACCTTGTACACTACAACCACTTGGACCAGGCCATTTGCAATATCATCCAACATTTGTTTAAGAGCGGGGCGATCCATCGTGCCGCCAGATATCCCACCGTCGGTGTAAGTTTTATAATGCTCCCATCCCTGGAAAGATTGCGACAGGATATAGTTTCGGCAGGCTTCTTCTTGGTTGTGTAGCGAGTTGAATTCTAGCTCTAATCCCTTTTCGGTTGATTTGCGAACATAAATCGCGCATTTAATCTTGACCATTTTTGAACCCCTTATTATTTAATCCAAAGAAGTCTGTGCCGGATACTTTCATACCAATCATGGCGTATGCGGCGGCCGATAAACTGGGGTATGTTTTGCCGTTATATTCAAAGCGATTGTCGGTAATCACACGCAGGGTAAACAGTTGTCCTTTGTAGGTTTTACGAATAAGCGTTCCTGGCTTTAATTCATATTTTATTTTGCGAGCACTTTTTAGGTATTCGTTCGGCGCCTTGGCATATTTGTTTAGACGGGTAATGTACTTTTGATCCAGATGACGTTTATATCGCATACACTGAATTCGATACCATAACGGTCGAATAAGATTCTTTGGCGACAATGTTGTCGGATTATGGGTAACCTGCATCCATAAAATTGGTATCTGGTCTTTGGGAATGGCGCGCAATTCATCATAGGTATCCGGTATTTTCATAGCATTTCCTTTTATCAGGTTACGCAATGAATGATTATGTGCTGCGGTAAGTCAAATGAAAAAGATTGAAAATACTCGGGTTTTAGCGTATTATAAGGATAATAATCAGAAAAGAGCGCGTAATGGCAAAAGAAATCGTTTATATTTTAACAAAACCAAGTTTGGCCGGATGGATAAAAATTGGCATGACATCAAAGAATGACATTGCCCAGAGACTGAAACAGCTGAACAATTCAGAGGCAATACCATTGGATTTTCGCGTTTATGCATTGTTGCGATGTGATGATGCGCACAAAACAGAATCTTTGATTCACAGATTGTTTGATGCGATAAATCCGGAAATACATGCGATTGAACAGCGGGCAAACGGTCGTGTTCGGAAGAAAGAATTTTTCCAGATTGAGCCGGAAAAAGCCTATGAGGTTATGGAAACGGTTGTTGCACTTGCGCCCGATAACTATGAATTGGTAAAGCAGGAAGCGACCAAAGAAGAAAAAGATATAGAAGATATCGTCAAGGAAGTGGCGCATCGTGAAAACAGAAGCCGTTCCACATTCAAAATGGTTGGAATTCCTGCCGGAACAGAATTGGAATATGTAAGAGACCCACAAATCAAATGCGTTGTAGTTGATGATAGCAATACGGTTGAATATAACGGTAAGCATTATTCGTTAAGCACCTTGAGCTGGGAATTGCAAGGACGCCCAAATTACGGTATTAACGGTTGGTATGAATTTAGCTATCAAGGTGAACGCTTATCTGAACGTCGTCTTCGTTTAGAGGCGGAAAACGAATAGTTCATTTTATATTAAACCATTTTTCGGCGGTCTGGCGCAGATGTGCCGGGCCGCCTTTTTCAATATCACGTGCGAATTGTTCTAATTCATTTCCAATGTTGTGCGCTTTCATCGCTTGCAGGCATGCCATCACTATATCGGCATTGTCTGCATTCTTGGGCAATGTGACGGTTATGTTTGGATATTTGGGCATTTAGTACTCCATTTTTGTTGTCCAATTACTGCTTACATTGTGTCAAAAGTCAAATCAAAAGATTTCGCATCGAACAGGGCCACGTTTGGCGCGTTCCCAAGCGTAGTGAATGCCATGCGCGAATGCATCGCATTGGTCTTTGAATGTGACGCTTGGAAAATTTAACAGTTCGTGTTTAAAATCTGGCCACCAAGGACCGGCAACAGATGGAAATAAAATACTTCCATTCTCAATATAAATACTTGCGCCGGAAAACCTGGTAACTTTATCAGATGACGCGCTGACTGGTTTTACATGACCATAATACTTTGGAACTGTTTTCAGATGTTGAATCAATTGCGTCCCAGATGATGCGTCTTCTATTACGAAATATACGCCACCAACTTTTGGAAACTTGGTACTGTATTCCGCGTATAGTTCATCCAGTTTTTTGACAAGGTATGGAAATTCTAACCGCTCGCGATGTACGCTAAGCAGATATATCTTTCGGTTCGTCCTATCAATCCCCAGGATTACAAATGCAGAATACGCATTGCTGCCACCTGTCTTGGCGGCGGTATCGCATGCAATATTGATTTCAGAAAAGGATGGCAGTTCACCATCATAAAAATGCAGCCACTTCTCTTTTACCAGGTTGCCCTGTGCGGGTGCCGGCAATTGCTGATATTGGCCTGCGAATACATATTCGCCCTGGGTACGGCGAATGTCGCAAATTACATCCATATTTTCGCGTGCCGGATGGAGCAGTTCGCCCGTCGCGCGCGTGACGGTGTGTGTTTTGTTATGAATGCGGTCGGTATATTGCCATGTTTCGTCCGTATCCGCAATAACAGGCAGGCGAATATGCCGGAAATCAGAATTTGATTCCAACAGGAATCCTGTTAAATCATGTTGATGCAGGCGCTGCATAATCAAGATGATTTTGCCGCTTGATTTATCGTTTAGGCGTGAACATAGGGTTGTGCCATACCATTCGTTGACTTTTTCGCGCTGAACATCACTCATCGCGTCAGATGGCTTTAACGGGTCGTCAATAATAATCCAGTCTGCGCCACGCCCGGTAAGTGTACCACCAATAGATGTTGATATTCGACCGCCACCACGCGTGGTTTCAAAATCAGAAATAGATCGGCGTGTGGTCGCAATGCGCGTGTTTGGAAACATTTCTTGATACCATGGTTCCATCATAACACGTCGGCAATCACTGGCGAATTTTTCAGCCAGATTGTCATTATAGCTGACGCACATAACAGACGTTGCCGGATTATGACCCAACAAGAAGGCGGGCAGGGCCACCGAACAAATGATGGATTTCATATTCCGTGGTGGAATATTGATAATCAGACGCTTGTTCTTGCCTTCTATCATGTCCATGATTTCGCTGCAAATCAGGTCTATATGCCAGTTGTCAGAATATCCATCGCCCGATACGACATCAAAGACCTTGCGAACAAATGGCTTAAAATCTGTGCGCAAAATTGCGTACAATAGGTCGGTTTCAGACATTGTCGCCCTTTTTGTGTAAATACTCGTCCAGTATCTCGCGATCTGTGCGGGATATGTCGCCGGCCGCGGCTGCCGCATGGGCGGCTTTGCGGGCATCAATTTGCATCAACAGCGGCAGTATCGTCTTAAAAGTATTCAGATTGCCTTGCGTTGCCTCATTCGCCATACGTAACAGCATGGCTTGCCGTTTGGATATCTTTAGCGGTCGGCCGTCAATGGTTGCTGTGACCTTTTTGCTTACAATTTTATCAATCAGGCGCAGTGTATCCATGCTGCCTTTTGGGCGGCCTTTGGGATTTCCGGATTGGCCCGGCTTAAAGCGTGTGTGAACCGGTGGTTTACAAAATCCAACTTTGTAATTATTGTCATTAGTCATGTGCTTCCCTTTTCTTTGTTAATAATTCTGAATATGTTTGACCAGTTGCCTGGTGCACTGCATCTATGCCAAACAATTCATAAAAACGTCTGATTGTTGTGTCTATGTACAGTGGCTCATACTCTATGCCACGGCATATACGATGTGCTTTATGGGCGGCAATCAGTGTACTGCCAGATCCCAGGAATGTGTCCAATACGATGTCGCCCCGGCGCGTTACGTCCAATATCGCGTCATGCAACATTTCAACAGGCTTTACCGTAGGGTGCAGTTTTATATCGCCTTTGTGGCGGCCAAATGCATTGACACCTGCATAGTTCCATACATTTGTCCGATATCGACCGTGTCGCCCCAATTCAATGTTATTTACATGGCTTTCTTTGCCATTGCGGAATATCAAACACAGTTCGTGTTGCGAACGATACAGACTGCCCATGCCACCAGAAGTCTTGGCCCATACGCACAGGTTTATGAAATCTGTAAATTCTGCGCGACCGGCTGTCAAAATTTCGGCCAAGTGTCGCCAATCCATAAAGTTATAGTGTAGTGAGCCGGGGCGTGAGAACTTGGCGCACAGTGTGAAATTCTGGCGCAGAAATTCTGTGAATTCATCGGTGGACATTTCGCCACTGGCCATTGCGAATTCTTTGTGTTTGATTTTGCCTGCACCACAGACATGGCCATTAACGGGCACGTTAAATGGCGGGTCCTGCAGTATCATATCGGCACGCTCATCAGCCATAAGGGCTGTAAATGTTAGCTCATCCAGGCTGTTGCCACAAATGATGCGATGTGGGCCGATTTGCCAAACGTCGCCAGGGCGACTTATGATTTCGTTCTCTGGAATATATGGAACGGAATTGGTGCGCGTATCCGCTTCTTTCTGGGTGGGAGTGCTAAGCATTACGTCTAATTCAATACTGTCAAACCCGGTTACGGATAAATCCAGATTTTCACAATTGGATTCTATCTTTTCCAATTCCAGTTTCAGCAGTTCTACATTCCAGCCGCCATTTTCGGCTATCTTGTTATCTGCCAAACGATATGCCATTTTCTGGGCGGGCGACAGGTGGCACAGGCGAATAACTGGCACGCTTGCCAGGTTCAAAATCTGGGCCGCAGCCACGCGCCCATGCCCGGCAATGATTTCGCCCGCTTCATCAATTAAAACAGGATTGTTAAACCCAAATTGTCGAATTGATTCCGCAATCTGGGCAATTTGTTTTTCTGAATGCTCTTTTGCATTATTTGCATACAGCCTAATTTCACCGATCGCAATCAGTTCTATTTTTAGTTCAATCATTTCGGCCTCCTTTGCCAAAAAAACGATCACTTTACATCCGTCCGATTAATCAGACGGTACCCTTGTCAATGATTCCTTCTTTTGGTTATAGAAGCCTTAATGTAAGACTTATACAAATTCCTTTGTACGTATTACATTACACACTTGTCATAAAAATAAGTCAAGAACTTTCTGCGTATAATCAAATTATTATCAATTATCGGACTAAGTGTAAAAAAATCCCGGCGGCAACCGGGATTAACTTCATATGTTGTTTTTTTACTCTTCTATTACAGAGAGAAAGGCTGTCTTTTTCGTGTTGTAGCCTATAATTTCTCATTCTATTTGTTATATCTCTACCTGCGCTCCGCTTTTATTCAGATAATTTAGAAAGCCTTGTACGTATGGGGCGGGCAGGTTGATAAGTGCTGTGCCACGTTTGCCATAGATTTTAATGTGAATCCCGGTCTGGGCATGCTTGTAGAGATAGGTTTTATCTAAATCTATGACAAAGAATTCTTTGGTTGTGCAGCTGCTTTTGCAACTTACGTCAGAATCAATTTTTTTAATGTTCAGTTTGGTGCCATCGCTGTCGCGTGCCTCAGATATAAATAGCCAATCGCGTGTGTCCACGTGGCCATTAAGAGAAACACTATGGATGTTTATATTATTAAATTCGCCACCGACTTCACGAAAATATGCATAAGTCAATGGCATAACCCAACTAAGTGCTGTATTGTCATGTCCGTTTATATCTGTTAAAACCGATGGCATATCGCATGTTGATGCTTGTGCGAAAGTATCGGTTTTACAGCTGATGGATTGTTGTGCTGCAATTGGATCTTTTAGATAAGGTGCACTTGCACAGGCGGATAATCCGCAAGCTGTTAATATAGTTAAAAGTTTGTTCATAATATCCCCATTTGTATAAAATTAATGACCGCCAACAGAACTGACGGTCGGGGAGTTGGTAATCAGTATATCATTGATTCCATCAGCCTTCCGGACAAACCGTGTTTTATAACTGACAGCTCCCCGACATACTGTCGGGGGATACTGACGACACAACAAGTCCAAACCTTCTGATTATGGCACTTGCTTGCCGGATATACAGGCTACCACAGCCCCGAACCCAATTCCCATTGGATTCAATGCAAATTTTACCCAGAAAAGCAGGTTAAATCAAGAATATTATAAAATGTGGTTATAATTTGTTGGAAATATTTATTTGAATTCAATAAGATGTATCATATAGCTTATGTAATTAATATCGAGAATAAAAATGTTTTTAAAAAGTTTAGAAATTAAAAATTTTAGAAAATTCTACCATGACGCAACGATTGGTTCAAAACATAATATAACTTTTGCTAATTCGGCAAATTTTCGATGCGAAAGTGGTAATTTAAATGTCGCAGAAAAAACCACATTAATTGTTGGGCAAAATAATTCTGGAAAGACCACAATAGTAAAAGCACTAGAAGCACTTTTGAAAGAAACGCCGAACTTTAATGAATATGATTTTAATATTCAAATGTTGGATGAAATTTTTAAAACATATACCTTAGAGAGTTTATCAAGTGATGAAAAAGATGGACTTCGTATGCCAGAAATAGAATTTGTGATGGTAATCGGTTTAGATAATCCAAATGATTTGATAACTAATGTGGCGCAATTTTTAAGACTTTCGGATGTAGGTGAAAAAGAAATAAAAATTATTGCGAAATGGGAGGTAAAAGAGAAAGAAGAGTTTTTGCATAAAATAGAGGATGTTTTACAGAATGTAGAGAAGTTTAAAGAGATATCCAACGAAGAAGAAATTTATAAGGCAAAAAAATATAATGATCTGTCGAAACTTTTGTACTCGAACAATTTTCAGCTTAATTTTTATAATGAAGAACAAGAAAAAGTAGAAAATTTTAAAATTTATAATTTGATAGAAATTGTTGCTATAAAGGCCAATAAGGTTGATTCTGATAAATGTTTGTCAACTGCTTTGAAAAAAATCATTGATTTTAGGCACAAAAATAGAACGGATGCTAATGATGTGGCAGATGCAGAAAATAAGTTATTTAAAGCGGGGTGTGATGCTACTGCTAATATAAAAAATTTACATGTTTCTGATATATCAAAATCTCTCGGACGTATTACAGCGCAAAATGTTGCGGTTTCGGTTAGAGCTGATTTAACATTGACGAATTTAATGAATACATTGATTAAATGTGAATATTTGGAAGGGAATAAGCCTATTCCAGAGAATCAATATGGTCTAGGTTATACAAATCTGATTATGATTATCTCCGAAATTATTTCTTATATAGATCGCTATCATCTAGATACAAGAAACAGTAAAGTTCATATTATATCCATAGAAGAACCAGAAACATATATGCATCCTCAAATGCAGGAGTTATTTATAAAACATATAAATGATACAATAAAGGAATTATTGAAGAAAACAGACAAATATATAAACTCTCAATTAATAATCACGACGCATTCGGCTAATATATTAAATAGT
>JAIDWS010000028.1 GCA_029059055.1 Alphaproteobacteria bacterium | reverse complement strand
ACGCCCGACCACAAACAATCCCCCACCGCCCGAACAAATAAAAATCCCCGCGCATGGCCACAAAAAATCCCGCCATACGGCGGGATGGATTTATTTACGCAGACCCAATTTCTTAATCAGTTCTTCGTATTCGGAAACATTGCGTTTCTTGATGTACGCCAACAATTTCTTGCGGCGGTTAACCATCAACAACAGACCGCGCTTGGAATGCTGGTCCTTGTGATTGGCCTTCATATGTTCGGTCAAATTACGGATGCGTTCCGTCAAAACCGCAACCTGGGACGCGGCGCTGCCGCCATTATCCTTGTCCGTGGTTTTGAACGCGTTAATCAGTTCGGTCTTTTTTGCCTTGGTAATGGACATTTTATTTCCTTTTGTTTTTTTCTTATATTGTTCGTTTCGGTCGCAGAATCCCGTCCGACACCGTGCCAATACCGATAAATCCGGCATCATCATATACACGCGCCAAACCGTCCCCATGCGCCCCCGCGATAAAGCCGCCGTGTTTATAAAAATCCGCGTCTTTATCATTCAGATTCAGAACCGGAATGTCCCCCAGTCCGAAATCAATGGGTTGCAGGTATTCCTGCAAATCTGTGCCATTATGAAATAAATTTTCCAGAAAATCAAGTTTTACGGCACTTTTTATATTCAGCCCGTTCGTTTCCACCCGGCGTATCATGTCCACCGTCCCGACCGTATTGCATGCGGACGCAATATCACGCGCCAATGACCGGACGTATGTGCCGGTGCTGCACCGTGTGCGGAAATGAAATGACGCCCCGCGCACCCCCAGAAATTCCAACGCGTCAATATGAACGCGCCGCGGCGGAATATCCACCGTGCGGCCCGCGCGCGCCATCCGGTATGCACGAACGCCGTTGACATGCACCGCACTGAACATCGGGGGAATTTGGGAAATATCCCCCAGAAAACGCGGTAAAACACCCGCCACCATGTCCGCCGTCGGGACAATATCGGTGCGGCGTGTTTCATTCCCCGTCACATCCAATGTGTCGGTTTCAAACCCAAATTGTACGGAAAACAGATATTCTTTGACGCAATCGGTTTTCATGAATGGAATAACCCGGGTCGCGCGCCCCAATGCAATCGGCAATAATCCCGACGCCATGGGGTCCAATGTGCCGATATGCCCGAATGTCGATGCGCCAAACATACGCATACAGCGCGCGCCGGCGGCGCGGCTGGATAAATTTTCGGGCTTGTCCAAAATAATCCATCCGTCCATCGTATTTTATCCAAACAGCGATAATTGGGGCGCATCGCCCGATTGGCAAACGCGGCGCGGCGGGGTTGTGCGCGTCGATGGCGCGGCCGCCCCGGTTGCAGATGGTGCGGCGCCGCCAACAGCCGGTCCCGCGGTCATGATATTGCCATGGCGCGATTCCAATCCGGACAAAACGTTTTCTGCACGGGCGACCACCGCCGCCGGCATGCCCGCCATTTTCGCCACGTGAATCCCATATGACCGATTGGCCACCCCGGGGACAATTTTGTGCATAAAGATAATTTCGTTATTGTGTTCGCGCACATCGATTGTCAATGCCAACACGCCCGACAGCCGGTCCGGTCCATCCCCGACCAGTGCGGTTAATTCGTGATAATGCGTTGCAAACAGCGTCCGCGGCCGCAACCCGTCCAAGAATTCCAAGACGGCCTGGGCGATGGCCATACCGTCGTATGTTGCCGTTCCGCGTCCAATTTCGTCAAAGATAATAAATGACTGGGCGGTGGCGCGATTTAAAATGTTGGCGGTTTCGGTCATTTCCACCATGAATGTGGATTGACCCGCCGCCAGATTGTCCGATGCGCCGACGCGACTGAACAATTGGTCGCAAATCCCGATTGTGGCGGCGGTTGCCGGAACAAACGACCCCAAATGCGCCAACACCACCAAAATCGCATTCTGGCGCAGATATGTGGATTTACCGGCCATGTTCGGCCCCGTCAGTAATGCAATACTGCGCGTGGCCAGATTACAATCATTTTTTACAAAATTATCCCCGCGGGCGCGCAACACGGATTCAATCACCGGATGGCGGCCGCCGCGAATGTCAAAAGCCCCGTCTTCGGTAACGGTGGGGCGGACCCATCCCCATCGCATCGCGCAATCGGCCAACGCATACCAAACGTCGGCATCGGCGATTAATTCCGCGGTGTTCATCAGGTCATCTGAAATCGCGCGGATTTTTTCGATGAAATTGGTGATGATTTCGGATTCGATGGCGGCGGCCTTTTCCCCGGCACTGCGCACGTCATTGTCCAGGTCAATCAGACGCGTCGTCGTAAACCGCATATTGCCCGCCATGGTTTGGCGATGGATAAACCCACTGTCGGGTTGCATCATGACGTCGGCACGTGCGGACGGAACCTCTATAAAATATCCCAGAATGTTGTTGTATTTGATTTTCAGTGTATGAATGCCGGTCGCGCCCGCATATTCGGCCTGTAACGCGGCAATTGTTTCCTTGGCCCCGTGGGACAGCCCCCGCATATGGTCCAGCGCATTGTCAAACCCGTCGCGGATAACGCCACCATCGCGAAAGAATGTCGGTAATTCATCACTTAACGCGAATTTCAATTCCCCGGCCAATGCGTCGTGGGTGTCAATCTGGGCAAATCGTGCGGCCAGATTTTCATCCAAACGTTGCCCACGCGCGCGTGCGCCCGGCAACGCCAACAAGAAATCCGATACCGAACGCATATCACGCGGCGTGCCGCGCCCCGACAGCAATCGTGTCAGACTGCGCCCGACGTCGGGAATCGATGTCAGCATTTGCCCCAATCCCCCCATCGCATCGACATTCAGCATCAGATGACCAATGTGTTCTTGGCGGCGATGGATTTCATTGACGTCCGCCGACAAAGTCCGCAGATACGACCGCATGCGGCGCGCGCCGGCGGCGGTCTTGGTCTGGTCCAGTACGTCCAACAGACACGCCCCGCCATCGTTAATCGGGGCATCGATTTCCAGGCTTTTCCACGTGGCCGAATCAATCAGCAATTGGCGTCCGGATTTAAATGCGTATGGCGCGCGGAACGCGATTGGGGCGTCACGCTGGGTATTAAACAGATATCCGGCCAATAACGCGATAACCCCGTTTGGGGCGTCCGCGCGGGTGGTTACCGCATCATCGGGGACCGCCACATTTTGGCCGAACACGCGCGACACGATTTGCCCGATGTCGGTGCGGTTGTACAATTTTTCATACACCGGCGTTGTTTTGAACACATCGCGCAGTGTTTGAACATATCCGTCTTCGGCGGCGGATTCTGGATAAATAACCTCAGCCGGGTTGATGCGCACCAAATCGTCCAGCGCATTGTCCGTATGCCCCACAAAGAATTCCCCGGTGGAAATATCGCATCCGGCGATATCAAACACACCACGCGTCCCGGCGACCGGCACAATCGCGACCAAGAAATTCGAATTTTTCGGCGTCAACAGATTTTCATCCGTCAGCGTTCCCGGCGTCAAAACGCGCACGACGCGCCGTTCGATGTATTTATGTCCGCGGGCCTTGGCCTGGGCGGGGGTTTCCATCTGTTCGACCAAGGCCACACTGTACCCGGCCCGCACCAGACGTCCAAAATAATTGTCCGCCGCATGCCATGGAATGCCGCACATTGGGATGCCGTCGCCGGCCCCGTCGGTTCCGCGCTGGGTCAATACCAGCGACAAAGTCGAACTGATTGTTTTGGCATCTTGGAAAAATGCTTCGTAAAAATCGCCCAGACGAAACATCAACAACGCATCTGGGTTTTCGGCCTTCATATCAACATACTGTTGCATGACAGGGGTCAATTTACTTTTTTCGGTCACGTGTAATCCTCTTGCGCCGCCAGATACTTATTCCGCGCCACCCACTTTCAGGGTTTCGATTTTCAATTCCGCTTCTTTCAACAGCTGTTCGCAGTATGCCTTTAACTTAATACCCTGTTCATATGCGGCGACGGATGCAGCCAGTGGTAATTCACCGGATTCCATCTTTTTGACCAATTCGGTCAATTGTTTATAGGCTTCTTCGAATGACAGCTTTTCCTGGTCCATAATCAATTCCTTTCGTTAATATCGACACGATACAAAAATAAATCCACAAATGCAAATTAAACATCAGAAAAAACGCCGCATTTCGCGGCGCTGTTATTTAATACATGGTTTGCAGAACATGCTTGTTCCGGTCCAAATCCATCAGCATTTTGCCAGACCCGCACGCCACACACGCCAACGGATTGTCCACCAAGAACACCGGCAATCCCGTCGCCGCACGTATCGCCGCATCCAACCCGCGCAGCAACGAACCGCCGCCGGTCATCGCAATACCGAAATCGGCAATGTCGGCCGACAATTCCGGCGGGGTTAATTCCAACGCCTGGTGTACGGTATCGACAATCTTGTTCACGGTCTGGGCCAATGCGGATGCAATCTGGGATTCGGTGATAACCGTTTCGCGCGGTGTGCCCGACAGCAAATCGCGCCCCTTGATTTTCATGGTTAATTCGTTGGCCTTGTCCTTGGGCGAAATGGCGGTGCCGATTTTCTTTTTAATTTCTTCGGCGGTGTTTTCCCCAATCAACAGATTCTTGTTTTTGCGGACAAAGTCAATGATGTCAACATCCATCTGGTCGCCGGCGGTGCGGACCGCGTTCGAATACACAATCCCCCCCAGTGACATAACTGCAACCTCGGTCGTGCCGCCACCAATGTCCAAGACCATCGACCCCACGGGTTTTTCCACCGGCAACCCCGCACCAATCGCGGCGGCGGTGGATTCTTCGACAATATAAACCTTGCGCGCGCCGGCGGCGTCGGCCGCTTCTTGGATGGCGCGGCGTTCCACCTGGGTGGCGCACGACGGCACACAGATAATAATCAACGGCGCCGCCATGGGATTACGTTTATGAACTTTGCGAATAAAATATTTAATCATTTCTTCGGCGACTTCGAAATCGGCGATAACCCCATCGCGCAGCGGGCGCACCGCGGTAATCGTGCCGGGCGTACGGCCGAACATCTGCTTTGCCTCGGTCCCCACGGCCAAAATTTCTTTGCGCCCCAGCAACCGGTTTTCCGCCACCGCCACAACCGACGGTTCGTTCAGAACAATTCCGCGTCCCTTGACATAAATCAGTGTGTTTGCCGTCCCCAGGTCAATCGCCATGTCGGCAGAAAAGAATTTCATCAGCCAATTGTACATGTATGCATCCCCCAAAATAATGATTTTTTTGCACTATAAAACCTGCGCCTGAAAAAATCAAGCGGCCGATTGGACAAAAATGCGCTTTTTTATTTGATTATCGTGATATTTTGCTATTATGGGGTCCATGCGTGATACAATAAAAAAACATGAAGATTTTATAATGACGGAAACAGACCTGTCTGCGCGGTGTGCCGGATTTCTGATTCGGGCGCGTGCGACGCGTTTTCCGGGCGATGCGCGATATGGGCTGGTCGCCACGAAAAAGACGTTTCGTCACGCGGTGGACCGCAACCGGGCGAAACGTATGCTGCGCGTCTGGATTCGTCACAACGAATCGTGGCTGGACGACGACCGTGATTATGTATTTATTGCCCGGCCGTCTATTTTGACATGGGGGCGCACCGACGGCCAGGTTGCCATGAAAAAGGCACTGCGTTATCTGCGCAAACAGAAAATTGCCCCCGCACAATAATCAATCTTGTCCATTATCACCGGTACGGCGCGCGGCCCGCATGTGCATTCGCGCGTACCAGGTGGCAATTTCACCCCTGATTGGGGGGCGTGCGGCGTGCCGCTTTACCCCCAGTTGCAGTGAATATACCCGCATCGCCATTGAACGTTATGGCGTGATGCGCGGGGGATGGTTGGGAATGCGCCGAATTGCGCGATGCCGACCCGGTGGCGGGTGCGGATACGACCCGGTGCCTTGACATCGGCGTTCATTGTGATAAAATTCGGTTCAACTGAAATAACAGTCAAACAGATTAAAAGGATATACAAATGTCATTTCGTGCAACTGTTGAATCCATGTCCAAAATTATGGACGAAATGGGTATTACTGAATTAGATTTGGAACGCCAGTTCTTGTTTGGCGTTTACCGCAAACACATTCATTTGTCCAAGCAACAGGCCGCCGCGGCCGTCATGCCCAGCTTTGCCGTTACGGAAAACAAGCGGCCCGGTCTGGACGCACCGGCGTCCGACGAACCGAAAATTTCGGGTCACGTGTTGAAATCGCCGATGGTTGGTGTGGCGTACCTGGCGCCGGAACCGGGTGCAAAACCGTTTGTGACGGTTGGCGCGTCTGTTAAATCCGGTGATACGGTCGCCCTGGTCGAAGCGATGAAGACATTCAATCCCATCAAATCCGACAAAGACGGCGTTGTCAAAGAAATCTTGGTTTCCGACGGCCAGGCCGTTGAATTCGACCAGGCATTGATTGTCATTGAATAATAACAAAGCAGAAGAATAACATGCCACAAATTAAAAAAGTATTAATTGCCAATCGCGGGGAAATTGCGTTGCGCATTATTCGCGCGTGCCGTGACATGGGCATTCGTACGGTTGCGGTTTATTCAACGGTTGACCGTAACGCCATGCACGTGCAATTGGCGGACGAATCCGTCTGCATCGGCCCCGGCCCGTCCAAGGATTCATATCTGAACGAATCCGCGATTTTGACGGCGGCGTTATTGACCAATTCCGACGCCATCCACCCCGGGTATGGATTTTTATCCGAACGCGCCGATTTCGTACGCAAGGTTGAACAACACGGTCTGATTTGGGTTGGGCCGACCGCCGCCATGATTGAAAAAATGGGGGACAAGGTTAACGCCAAACGGACCGCCATCGAATGCGGTTTGCCGGTGGTGCCGGGTTCCGATGGTGCGGTGACATCATTGGACGATGCGTATGCATGGGGTGAAAAAATCGGATACCCCGTTATGTTAAAGGCCGCGGCCGGCGGCGGTGGCCGCGGCATGCGTCCCGTCATGAACGCCGACCAAATGGCCGAAGCGTTCCAGATTACCAAACAAGAAGCCAAATCGGGCTTTGGCGATGATACGCTGTATATGGAAAAATTGTTGCTGCACCCGCGCCACATTGAATTCCAGGTTCTGGGCGACCAGCATGGCGGCGTTGTGATTTTCGGCGAACGTGATTGTTCACTGCAACGCAAAAATCAAAAGGTTATGGAAGAATGCCCTGCGGCGGCCCTGACCCAGAAGCAGCGCGACGACATGATTGAAATCTGTAAAACCGCGGCCAAGAAAATGGGATACACCAACGCCGGTACATTTGAATTCATGTACGAAGATGGCAAATTCTATTTCTTGGAAATGAACACCCGCTTGCAGGTGGAACATCCCGTAACCGAAATGGTATACGGCATTGATTTGGTGCGCGAACAAATCCGTATTGCGGCCGGCGAAAAATTGGGATACACCCAATCAAACGTTGTCCCGCATGGTCACGCGATTGAATTCCGCATCAATGCCGAAGATCCCGAAACATTTATCCCCAACCCCGGCAAGATTACATTGTACGCCCCGTCGGGCGGTCTGGGGGTGCGCGTGGACAGCGCGGTTTACACCGGTTACACAATCCCGCCGACATATGATTCGATGATTGCGAAATTGGTCGTGCATGCCCAAAACCGACCGGCATGTATTATGCGCGCCCAACGTGCATTGGACGAATTCGTCATCGAAGGGGTCAAAACAACCATCCCGTTGCAACAGAAATTGTTGAAAAACCGCGATGTAAAAACATTGAACGTGGACAACCACTGGCTGGAAGGGTATCTGAAATCAGAATCCGAAAAACCGGCCCCCGCGGCCCCGTCCACCGACGAAGAATAAAAATCCATCCCGCCGTATGGCGGGATTTTTTGTCGGGTGCGGGGGATTTTTATTTGTTCGGGCGTGGGGGATTGTTTGTGGTCGGGCGTGGGTGGGGATTTGGGTGCGGCGGGG
>JAIDWS010000027.1:35743-39813 GCA_029059055.1 Alphaproteobacteria bacterium | reverse complement strand
ACGACCTCTAGTACGGTCTCGCGGGCTCGGAGATGTGTCTAAGAGATAGCTGTCGGAACGATATCTGTCCTATGCCGTCAGCACGATTGTATCACGCGCCCTGCCCGATGTTCGTGACGGGCTGAAACCGGTGCATCGCCGTATTTTATATTCCATGTTGCGCCAAAAATTGGCGCCGTCGGCCGCGTTTCGTAAATGCGCAACGGTGGTTGGCGACGTGTTGGGGCATTATCACCCGCATGGGGATTCATCTGTTTATGACGCGATGGTCCGTCTGGCCCAGGATTTTTCCGTCCGATACCCCTTAATCGATGGCCAGGGAAACTTTGGTAACATCGACGGCGACCCCCAGGCGGCGTACCGTTACACTGAATCCAAAATGACCGACGCGGCCATGCTGATTATGGAAGGCCTGGACGAAAACAGCGTCGATATGATGCCGAATTTTGACGGCACAACGACCGAACCCGTGGTTATGCCGGGGGCGTTTCCGAATTTGTTGGCCAACGGCGGTATGGGAATTGCGGTCGGTATGGCAACCAATATTCCGACGCATAATGTCGCGGAAATTTGCGATGCACTGAACCTGGTGATTGACCGACCGGACGCGACAACGGCCCAAATTATGAAGAAATTAGTCGGCCCCGATTTTCCCACCGGCGGCATTTTAATCGACAGTTTTGATACCATTGTCAAAAATTACGATACCGGCCGCGGGGCATTCCGTGTCCGCGCCCGATGGGATGTTGAAAAACTGGAACGCGGCGCCGAACAGGTTGTCATCACCGAAATCCCGTATGGCATTGTCAAATCGAAATTGGTGGAACAAATCGCGACATTGATTGATGCGAAAAAATTACCGCTGGTCGATGATATCGTCGACGAATCGACCACCGACGTGCGTATCGTCATTACGCCCAAGAACCGCAATGTTCCGGCCGACAAAATGATGGCGCATTTGTTTGCGATGACGGATTTGGAATCACGCTTTAACATGAATTTCAATGTCATTGATTCCAACGGCGCGCCGCGCGTCATGGGGATTGGCGACGTATTGCGTGAATTTATCGCCCATCAAAAGGATGTCTTACGTCGCCGCACCACGTGGCGTTTGGGCAACATTGCACGGCGTCTGGAAATCTTGGGCGGGTTGCTGATTGTGTATCTGAACCTGGACCGCGTGATTGAAATCATCCGCAACGAAGACGATGCCAAGGCTGTCTTGGTCGCAGAATTCAATCTGACCGATGTCCAGGTAGAAGCGATTTTGAACACCCGTCTGCGTTCATTGCGCAAATTGGAAGAAATGGAAATCCGCCGCGAAGACGCCGAATTATTGGCCGAACAGAAACAGTTACAAGATTTATTGGCCAGCGAAGAAGCCCAAAACAACCAATTGCGCGCATGGTTTGCCGATATTAAAAAGCGGTATGACAAAAAAACAACCCTGGGGCGGCGTCGCACCACATGGGCCGAACAAACCGAAGAAATTGTTGTCAATGCGGATGAATTTATTGAAAAAGAACCCCTGACCGTGATTCTGTCGGCGATGGGATGGATTCGCGCGGCCAAGGGGCATCTGGACCTGAACAGTTTGGACGTCAAATTCAAAGAAGGTGACGAATTACTGACCGCGTTTCACGCCATGTCGACCGATAAAATCAATTTGTTTGGGTCATCGGGCAAAATGTTCACGTTATCGGCCAACGATTTACCGTCGGCGCGCGGGTTTGGTGAATCCGTTCGCATGATGGCCGACATCGGGGCGGATGAAAACATCGTACGTGCATTTGTTTTGGACACATCGGCAAAATATTTGCTGATTGGGCGTCACGGGACCGGATTTATCGTATCTGGTGAAAACTGTCTGGCCCAGACGCGCACCGGGAAACAGGTTATGAACACCGACGCCCAGAATCCGGCGATTATGTGCATTGTGGCCGGCGGTGGCGACATGGTTGCGATGTCGGGTTCGAATGACAAACTGTTGATTTTCGCCGCCAGTGAAATTCCGGAAATGACCCGGGGCAAGGGTGTCATCCTGCAAAAATATAACGCAGAACGCACATATGTCTTGGACGCGATGTTCTTTGACGCGGCGGACGGGTTTGGATGGACCACCGGTCGTGGCACGACCAAACTGGACGATTGGCGTCCATGGGTTGGCCGCCGTGCGTCCCAGGGCCGCACCATCCCCGTGGGATTCCCCCGCAGTGGAAAGTTCGGAAAATAAAAAAATCCCCCCAAATGGGGGATTTTTTGACGAACAAAAATACCCGGCGTATTCACAATGGCCAATGGCACCAATCCGGCCGTTCGGCGGGCGGTTAAAATTTCTGGACGGCGGCCGTGATAACCAACATCGCAAATATCGCATAAAACCCGCGGCACATGACACATGCGCCAAACGGGGCGCGCCCACATACGTCCCCATTATATTCGCGCGGGTGCATATGCAATTGTCCAAAATGGGTAACTGCACCCTGCACCGGATTTCAACGCGCATCCGCGCCAATTATCCCATAAGATTACCAGGGACGTAAAAATGATTCTGATTATCAACACATCGGGGGCGGGATTGGAATTCGTACTGGGCGACCGGTACGCACATGTGGATGCGGAAAAACAATCGGTTGCGTTGCCGGGTGGCGGCGGAACAATTTATGACCGCATGCGGCACCCGGTGGCGGGATTTAACCGCCATTGGCGTTGTGGTCGGCCCCGGCAGCTTTACCGGTATCCGACTGGGCATCCGCCCATGCCAAGGGATTGGCCATGGGATTGGGGATTCCCATTGTGCCGATTAACGCCATTATACGCAAATGTTTCACAATTATGTCGCGCACAGCGCATTATTGATAATGACACTGATACGTGGCACCGATGGATGTTTCAAACACAAATACCCCATTGGTGTCAGACCCCGACGTGATATAACACCCGGTCTGCGTCGTCGTTCCGGCGGCACTGTTGCCATTATTTGGGCATCGGGTGCATCCGGATGTGCCGTTGTACGTTGTGCCGTAATATCCCGCGGCGCATCTGTATTGATATGATGTATTACATGTGCCGCAATCGCACGTACGTTTGATATAACGTTGATATCCTGTTCCGTATGCCGCCCATGTGGTGTCGCTGCAATTGCTGCATGTGACGCCGGATTTACATGTACATGTTTTATAAGTGAAGGTATTGCTGCAACCACTGGGGGGGGCGGATTCCGATGCGGTGGTTAATTGATAATTGGTCGGGCACGTGACGCATTCTGTATAGTTATGATAAACACTGCCCCCATCGGAAAAACATTTGGTGGTACTGCTCTCGCAATTCTGGCCCCGTGTGATGGTTGACATACCGTTATTACATGCCATCAGATACTCCTGGCAGATTGCCCCCACGGCCCAACCGTCCATTGGGGCCAACAATACCAATGCGGAAAATAAACCGACGTTTGGATTCGGCATAAAATCATATGAAAAAAGGGCGGAAAATGGGGACTTTTAAATTTAATAATATGTACAGGATAATCGTCCCATTGGATTCGGCATACCGTTGTGTATGGAACGCCATATATTATACTGCATTGGCGGATTTTATTCAAGTATGTTTTTCATGCCCCCACCCCGTATTTGTGCGCATCCCCCGACGCGACACCACCGGGTTCAGTCGGCCCGGCCACATAAAAAAACACCCGCATTCGCGTGCGCATTATTCTGGTGACATATCACCCACCAAAATATAAGCATTTTGGCGGGGCCCGATTACTGGTCGGACCCGAACCGTCGGTTCTGCGTCCCGGGGCCACATAAAAAAACACCCGCATTCGCGGGTGTTTTATTCTGGTGACATATCACCCACCAAAATATGACCATTTTGGCGGGGCCCGATTACTGGTCGGACCCGAACCGTCGGTTCTGCGTCCCGGCCACATGAAAAAACACCCGCATTCGCGGGTGTTTTATTCTGGTGACATATCACCCACCAAAATATGATCATTTTGGCGGGGCCCGATTACTGGTCGGACCCGAACCGTCGGTTCTGCGTCCCGGGGCCACATAAAAAAACACCCG
>JAIDWS010000027.1:0-35643 GCA_029059055.1 Alphaproteobacteria bacterium | reverse complement strand
CATTTTGGCGGGGCCCGATTACTGGTCGGACCCGAACCGTCGGTTCTGCGTCCCGGGGCCACATAAAAAAACACCCGCATTCGCGGGTGCTTTATTCTGGTGGCCCTGGTCGGACTCGAACCGACACTCCTTGCAGAACTTGATTTTGAGTCAAGCGCGTCTACCAATTCCGCCACGGGGCCAAAACCATGCGGCGATTAAGCGGCCTTTGCCTTTGCTTCGACCTTTTTGACCAAGCGGGCGCTGCGGGTCGGCTTGCGAACCGGTTTCTTTTCCGGTGCCGGGGCTTTACCCTGCTTCTTTTCAATGGCCTTTTTAATGGCGGCCATTTCTTCGGTCAAACGTGATACCGGTTTCGCCATAACATACGCGTCCAAGCCGCCATGTTTGGTCAATGTACGCAGACCCGCCGTCGAAATACGCAGCGAGAAATCACGACCCAAGATATCACTGTGGAACTTCAATTTTTGCAGATTTGGCAAGAACGTGCGCTTGGTATGGCGCATAGAGTGGGAAACATTCATCCCAACCTGTGTTTTCTTACCGGTAACTTTACATACGCGTGGCATAATTAATAATCCTTTGATAACTGCGCCACAATTTATAACAAAAAATGACAAAAGTCAAGATGAATTTCACTTTTTTAATTTCGGCGCGTTTCCCGTGCGCCGGGGGCTTTGATTCCTGTGTCTTGAAGACCGACAAAATGGTACTATATATATGGCAAAAGAACCAAGGGTGATTTAATCATGAATCCAGAAGAAATGCAGGAAACGCCACAACAGGCAATTGAAAAATATACGACTGATTTTACCAAATTGGCCGCCGACGGCAAATTGGACCCGGTCATCGGACGCGACGAAGAAATTCGCCGCACCATCCAGGTGCTGTCCCGGCGTACAAAAAATAATCCCGTATTAATCGGTAATCCCGGTGTCGGTAAAACCGCCATCGTCGAAGGATTGGCCAACCGCATCATCGCAGGCGACGTCCCGGAAAATTTATTAAACAAAAAATTATTGTCGCTGGACATGGGGGCATTGATGGCCGGCGCGATGTTCCGCGGCCAATTCGAAGGACGCCTGAAAGCGATTTTAAAGGCGGTCAAAGATTCCGACGGACAAATTATTCTGTTTATCGATGAATTGCACACCATGGTCGGTGCCGGCAAAGGCGAAGGATCCATGGATGCGGGCAATTTGTTAAAGCCCATGTTGGCCCGTGGTGAATTGCACTGCTTGGGGGCGACAACACTGGACGAATATCGTCAATATATTGAAAAAGACCCCGCCCTGGCGCGGCGATTCCAGCCCGTCTATGTCGATGAACCGACGGTCGACGACACGATTTCCATTCTGCGCGGGTTAAAAGAAAAATACGAAGGTCACCACGGTGTCCGCATCGCGGATGCAGCCCTGGTTTCCGCGGTCAAGTTGTCCGACCGATACATCACCGACCGATTTTTACCGGACAAGGCCATTGACCTGATTGACGAAGCCGCCGCACGCGTCCGTATCGAAGTCGCGTCCAAGCCGGAAAAACTGGATGAAATCGACCGCCATTTGATGCAGTTGAAAATTGAACAACAGGCACTGAAAAAAGAAAAAGACGAAGAATCTAAAAAACGCCTGAAAGATTTGGAAAAAATCATCCGGGACACCGAATCTGAATCCCGGACATTGACCAAACAGTGGCAGGATGAACAACAAAAAATGCGCGGTCTGTCGGATGCGATGGCGGCGCTGGACGCGGCCAAGGCCGAAGTCGCCAGTGCAACCCGCGCCGGCGATTACGAAAAGGCATCCGCCCTGCAATACGGCAAGATTCCCGAACTGGAAGAAAAAATCAAACAGATGAATGCCGATGCACGCGAATATAAAACGGTTCTGCCGGAACATATCGCCACCGTCGTCAGCAAATGGACCGGCGTTCCGGCCGACAAATTGACCGGCGAAGAACAGGCCAAACTGTTGAACATCGAAGATGAACTGCGCAATCGCGTCGTCGGCCAAGACTTGGCCCTGGGGGTTATTGCGCGCGCCATCCGACGCAGTCGCGCGGGCCTGTCGGACCCGCATCGCCCCGCCGGCAGCTTTATGTTCTTGGGACCGACCGGCGTCGGCAAAACCGAAGTGGCCAAAGCATTGGCGGAATATCTGTTCAATGACGACACCGCCATGACCCGAATTGATATGAGTGAATATATGGAACCGCATTCGGTCGCCCGCCTGATTGGCAGCCCCCCCGGGTACGTCGGATATGAACAGGGTGGCGTTTTGACCGAAAGTGTGCGCCGCAGACCGTACCAGGTATTGCTGTTCGACGAAATCGAAAAGGCCAACCCCGACGTGTTCAACGTGTTTCTGCAAATCTTGGACGACGGTCGATTGACCGATGGCCAGGGTCACGTTGTGAACTTTGCGAACACCATCATCATCATGACCAGCAATCTGCCGGATATGGAAGCGGTAAAAAAACATTTCCGCCCGGAATTCATCAACCGTATTGATGACATCGTGTTCTTTAACCCGCTGGGCAAAGATGTGATGGCCGGCATCGTCAAAATTCAATTACGCAACCTGGAAAAACGGTTGGCGGAACGCCGCATGACATTGGACGTTTCGGACAAAGCCATCAAATGGCTGGGCGACCACGGATACGACCCGGTCTTTGGCGCGCGCCCGTTAAAGCGTTTGATTATGACCGCGGTCGAAGATAAAATCGCCGATTTGATTTTGTCCGGCGCCGTCGGCGAAGGGTCCACCATCCGCGTCGATGTCCACGGCAAAGAATTGACCGTCAAATAATGTGATGCGACAAAAAACGGGGCAAACGCCCCGTTTTTTATTTTGTGTTTTCATCTTTGATTTTAAAGACGCGGCCGGCGGCCAATCGCCGGTATTTTTCATAATCCAACAACAATTGCATACGATTGCTGGCATACAGGGTCAATAACGACGCATTCGCATTGACATTCGCAATATACACATCATAACCGGAAAATTTATTGGTCCCCAACCATTTGTTCGGCATCAAATCCGTGCCATAAATCATCCACATCGGCCGCTGTGGCAATCTGGGGTTATCGGTCACAATGCCGCGAACCGCCAAAATGGCCCCCCCCAGGAATGTGTGTAATTCTGTATCAACATGGTTATGCAAAATGCGCTTGCCATTGACATATACATCGTTATAAACCGAATCCAATGTCATTTTTACCGGCTTTAACGTAACGGACAGTTCTGTAATTTTGGGTGAACGCGGTGATGCAACCGGCGTTTTTGCCGCAACCCGTTCCGGTACAACCGGACGCACCGGGGCGATGACCGGCGTTTCGGATTTTTTACCGGCGGCCACAGCCACAGTCGGTTGTTTGTCGGCCGCCCCCCCGGTCGCGGGGGTCGCATGGGTCACAACGGTTGACTGGGCCGACGGTTTCGGCATGGACTTTGCGGCGATGGGACCGGATTTTTTATGGCCGAATGTGCGACTGACCATATCGTACCCGGCAAAGCGACGCCCCAATTCCGCATTCAGGGCATCCGGGATATTATTTTTCTTGCGACGATGCAAACTGTACGTTGCACGCAGCGATGCATCCGTCAATTTTGTAAAATCGCGCGGCGCAGACGGTTTGTCCGATTGTTCCACAGACCGGACCCGACGCACCCCATGGCCAAATGTCTGGGTGTCCATATCATACCCGGCAAAGCGCGCCCCCAGCGCAGCATTTAAATCATCGGGAACACGACCATAACGTTTATGGTGATACTGATATGCCGCACGTAACGCCATATCACTGATGTCGGCATGTTTGGCCCCAGGACGCACCGCCCCCCGGCGGCCCGTTATCACATAACGATCGTTAACAATATCAATCGGGGTCATGGCATCTTGTTTCACCATATTGGCAACAATACGCTGGGCATGCGTGGGAACACTTACGGTCTGGTGCTGTTTGCCGTTTGGCTGCTGGCAATAAAAGAAATTTGGCGTCTGTCCCCCCATCAGCAACGGCATAAAATACACATATCTGGTCAATGAATCAAATGCAATCCGGGCCGCGCCATAGCCCCCCATGTTTTCGGGAACTTTGCCACTGTGCCGATGGACCAAGAACAATGCACCGCGCGCACGTTGCCGCGACGCCGTCTGGACATTTCCATACTTACGCACGACCAAATACGGCGACGTTGGCGATATATCCATAACGGCAAACGGCTTCGCACTGAACCCGATACCGGCGACGGTTGTTAATTCCCCATCGTCCCCCCGGACACACAGACGATATTTCCCGGTGGCGGTTTTAACGCATTTTAATTCAACCGGGCGCTTTTGTTTTTTTGGTGTTGTCATGATTTATATCCCCTGATAAAAAATACCGATGGGGGCGCTTCTCTCTCGGCCCGGGCGCCCGTACGGTAAATGCAAATAAAAATTACTTCTGCTTGGTTGTTTTGAACTGAATATCGCGCAGCTTCTTATATTCCCCGCCCAACGCGACCAATTCGGCATCGGTTCCCTGCTCTATTATCCGGCCATTTTTGATGACACAGATAATATCCGCATCCAAAATCGTTGATAAACGGTGGGCAATAACGAATGTTGTACGTCCCTGCATCAAATCCCCCAGGGCCGCCTGAATCAATTTTTCGCTTTGCGTATCCAATGCGGATGTGGCTTCGTCCAGCAACAAAATCGGCGCATCTTTTAAAATCGCACGCGCAATGGCGATACGCTGTTTCTGGCCACCCGACAATAATGCCCCGCCTTCGCCGACCGATGTATCGTATTGTTTCGGGAATTCCATGATGAAATCGTGTGCATTGGCCGCACGCGCCGCCGCAACAACCTGGTCGTGGGTGGCGTTGGGATTACCGTATTTAATATTGTCTGCGATGGACCCGTTGAACAAGAAAACCGTCTGGGACACTTCTGCAATATTTTCACGCAGCGATTTCAACGTATACTTTTTAATATCCGTCCGGTTGATGGTGATTTTGCCCATCTGGGGTTCGTAAAAACGTTCCAACAGATTGAACATCGTGGTTTTACCACCGCCCGACGGCCCAACCAACGCACAGACTTTGCCGGCCGGCACCTTTAACGAAATATCGGTCAAGACCGGTTCACCCGGGTTATATTCAAATGACACGTTGTCAAACGCCACGGACATTTTGTCTGCATCCAATACCTTGGCATCGGGGTCGTCAACAATGTCGGGCTTGCTGTCCAGGAACGCGAACAGAATTTCCGCCGCCAACAATCCATGCTGTAACGAATCGCCCGTACCGGTGATGCTTTTGGCCGGCTTGTACGCGGCGGTCAACGCCAACAGAAACGCCGTGAAATCCCCGGTGGAAATCGCGCCCGACGAAATAAAGTGCCCCCCCATAATCATTGCGACGCACAACCCGATGGAAATCATGAATTCCATCAGCGGGGACCGCAATGCGTTGGCCTGGGTGCTTTTATACGAATTGGTAACCGACGTATTTAATACGCGCGAAAAGTTTTTGGCTTCGCGTTCTTCGGTTGCGAATGCCTGGATGGTCTTAATCCCCAACAGCGTTTGGTTCAATTGCTGGGTCACGTTATTGGCGATGGTAAACGATTGCCGGGACAATTTACGCCGTTTGCGCATAATTAAAATCATGGGAATCATAATCATCGGTGCCAAGAACAACAACACCACGCACATTTGCGGCGCGTAATAAAACATTAACGCCAATGTCATGGTCAATGTCGCGACATTTTGAACCAATTTAATGATGTTATCCGTCACCAGCGATAAAACCGCCCCGGCCTGGACATTAAAATAGTTCAGATTTTTGCCAATTCCGTCGCCATAAAATCGCGCCAGATTCATGTGGGTCATATGGCGGTAAATTTTTTCCTGTAACCGGACATATGCCTGTAACCCACCCTTGGACATAATCAGTGCCTTGGCATATGTAAATGTTCCCTTGGCCCCGAATGCCAGGATGACCTGAATCCCCAATAAATAAATGGCTTCCATACTTTTTTCAATGAACGCCTTGTCTACGACCTGTTGGACCAGTGTAATCGTATACGCTTCGGCCGCCGCGGCCAGAATGGTAAAGACAATCCCCGCGACCAGCCATTTAAAATAAGACCGTCCAATTTCATTCCATACGCGGATATACAGGGACCATTTAATACGTCCGTTTGATTCGTCGCCCTTAATCAGGGTCTTGGTTTTTTGTTTTAAATTTTTCAACATAGCGCCCGTATTATAGAGTTCTGAATAAATTCTGTCCAGTGCAAAGATTTAAATTGACAATGGAATCAATTCTGTATAAAATGCCAGGGCTTTATAGCAAAGTTTTGGGGTCATAGCTCAGTTGGTAGAGCACCTGCTTTGCAAGCAGGGGGTCGTCAGTTCGAGTCTGATTGGCTCCACCAAAATAATGCAAACGAATGTGTAAAGGGGGTGAATAACCGATGGTCAAAGTTCTGGTACGCGACAATAACGTCGAACAGGCATTGCGTGTTGCAAAACGCAAATCGCAGAAAGAAGGTCTGTATCGCGAAATGAAAGAACGTCAGCGTTATGAAAAACCGACAACCAAGCGCAAGCGTTTGAAAGAAGAAGCTGTTCGTAACGAAAAGAAACGTCAATCGAAACAACGAATGGTCTTTGGATTCTAAGAATCAAAATCCCCGCAATTGCGGGGATTTTTGTTTCCTGTTTTTTGGCCCCGAATGATATGACGCCGTTTTGGGTCGCATCAACCGTCCCGTCGGCCGCCGCCACGGCTTTGGCACCGGTTACGGGCCCGCGTTACAATCACGCCCCGGCCCGACCCATTCCATACGCATACACACCCATGGCGCATGGGTCGCGCCACAGATATGTTTTCACAGATATTGTTTTTTGGAAAATGCCGTGGATTTATGCCGGATGACATCGCATATTCCCCACCCCGGCATGGTACCCCGTACGACGGATTACCCAACAAAAAAATCCCGCCGGGGCGGGACTTTTTTATTTGCCGGTTGCACGACGTTTTACTGCAACTTCTTTTTTCGCGGTTGTCGCCTTGGCGGCTTTCGGTGCATCTTTTGCAACCTTGGTCGCGGGGGCCTTTGTGGCGGCCGGGGCTTTTTCTGCCGGCTTTTCTTCTGTGGCCTGTTCTGTGGCGGCGGTCGGTTTTACAACCTTTTTCGCGTTTTCGTCGCGGTCAACCAATTCAATAATCGCCATCGGCGCAGCGTCACCATAACGGAAGCCGGCCTTTAACACGCGGGTATAACCGCCCGGACGTTTGGCATAGCGCGGGCCCAAAACCGTAAACAGCTTTTTCACCACGGCATCCGAATTGTTGCCCAATTCAGCGGCGGTCAAGCGACGGTTGGCAACGGTGTCAACCTTGGCGCGGGTAATCAATTTTTCAACGACACTGCGCAAATCTTTTGCCTTGGGCAAAGTGGTTTTAATTTGTTCTTTTTCAATCAAGTTCTTCGCCAGACCGATAAACAGGGCCTTGCGGGCGTTGGTGTCGCGATTGAATGTACGACCTGCTCTCATATGTCTCATGATTACTCCTTTTGGTTTCTGCCCGGGGTTCCCCGGGATTTTGTGAGACGCCGTAACCTGGGGCCATCCCCAGCATCACGGGATAAAATTCGTGTTATTTTACACAACTTCTTGCGCATAGCAAGAAAATTATTAGAGTGCGCCAAATGGCGACATTTGACGGTGGCGAAGTGTATTTGACATACATGAGTCCACCGGCAAACGCGCCAGATGACGTGCTATAATAATTTTATTTGTACGGGTCTTCGTACTTCTTGGCCAATTCGGCGATATTTTCCGGCGGCCAACCCGGGACTTCCATCCCCAGGCCCAGACCCATGGCTTCCAGTTGAACCTTGATTTCGTTCAAGGATTTACGCCCAAAGTTCGGCGTTTTCAACATATCGGCTTCGGTCTTTTGGACCAGTTCACCCAGCCAGTTGATTTTATCGTTCTTTAAGCAGTTGTTTGCACGAACCGACAGTTCCAGTTCGTCAACATGCTTTAACAATTTCGGATCAAACGGCAATGCGTCTTTGGCCTTTTCTTCTTCGGCCGGGGCATTAATCTGCGCCGGGTCTTCGAAATTGATAAAGACAACCAATTGGTCGGTCAAGATGCGCGCGGCAAACGCGATGGCATCTTCGGGGGAAACGGAACCGTTGGTTTTAACGGTCAATTCCAATTTGTCATAATCGGTCGACTGGCCCACGCGGGTGGCGGAAACAGTGCTGGCGACATTCAAAATCGGCGAAAAGATAGAATCCACCGGAATCACGCCCAGCGGCAAACCATCGGCATGCGCAGACGCCGGTACATAGCCACGGCCGCTTGCCAATGTGATTTCCATATCCAGATTTGCACCCTTGTCCAGTGTGCAGATTTCGACGTCTTTGTTCATGACTTCGACGCCGCCACCGGTTTCAATCATACCGGCTGTGACAACGGCGGGACCTTTGACTTTCAGAACAGCCTTGTGCTGCCCTTCCGTCAGGGCTTTGAAATAAACGCCCTTTAAATTCAAGATGATATCGGTAACATCTTCGCGGACACCGGAAATGCTGGAAAATTCATGCTGAACCCCGTCAATTTTAATGTAAATCGGGGCGCAACCCTGCAAAGACGACAACAGAACGCGACGCAATGCGGTCCCCAGTGTCAATCCGAAACCCTTTTCCAACGGGTCGGCAATCAATGTTGCAATATTGGGATTATGTTCATCGACCTTGATTGTCAGCTTTTTCGGCTTAATCAGGGTCATCCAGTTTTTTTCAATCATAATATACTCCATCAGGCTTAGTTTATCATTTTCGCCACTTGGCCGCGCGATAGGAATTCCATACGCGCCGGGACATTTTATATCAGAAATCCGCCAAAGTCAATCCTTTTCCATAAATTCCGGGGCGGCGCCGGATTTATTCCGCAAAAGTTGACATTCGAAAAATATTGTACTAATATCCCAGCAAACAACAAAAGGACAACCATGAAAAAAGTACTGTTGTTGGGTCTGATGTCCGGGATTATTTGCGCGACCGCGCATGCGTCGGACGGCCTGCATTTCACAGAAACAACCGAATGGACAATTTACGAAACGGTTAATGTTGAAACGGTGACATTTGTTGACGATGCGTATGTTGCGCCCCGCCCGGCGGCGGCAAAACCGGCGCCGGCATATCGTTCATCGCGCGATTTGGCACGCGCGGCCACACCGCATCGCGGTGGTGACGTTCGTCGCCCATGCCCGCACAAATCGGGCGAACCGGTTCACGTCAAAACCCACACCGAAATCATTGACCATTACCAGATGTACCAACCGGTGACCGTATACGAACCGGCCGGCACATATTCCCGTCGCCGCGTTGAATATCAACCGGCCCCGTGCACCCGTTGCGCGCGATAACAAAAACCCCGCCGTTCGGCGGGATTTTTTTTGCGTTATCTGTTGGTCAATTGCAATTCGATGCGGCGATTTTTCTGCATACTGGCCGCATCTGACCCCAATTCCACCGGATGCATTTCGCCAAACCCACTGGGGACCAGGCGCCGCTTGGACACACCGGCGCGGGCCAATTCATCCGCCACCGCCGTCGCCCGCCGCAGGGACAATTCCGTGTTATTGCTGTACCCACGGGTGCCGGGGATAACGGCACTGCGGTCGGTATGGCCGTCAACACGAATAATCCAGTTCACATCGGACGGGATTTTGTTTTCCAAATCCTTGATCACATTGGCAATCAGACGCAGCTGATTTTTACCTTCGGCGGTTAAATTGTACGCACCACTGGCAAACAAAATATCGCTGGACACAATAAACCGGTCACCGTCGGGCTGGATAGTCGTGCGGTCGCCCAGCGCCGTTTTAATCGATTTATAAAAATCCGACTGATACTGGGACATGGCGTTTAATTCCGCAACCTTGTCCGCCAATGCCTTGTTCAGACGATTGGACATTTCAACATACTGGATTTCCTGGGCGTTGGCCTTGGCTTCGGCTGCGTCCAGGGCGGCCTGTAAACTGGCCAGCTGGTCCGACAAAGATGCACGTTGGGCGTCCATTTGTTCCTGTAATTCACGACGCTGCTGTTCCAATTCGGCGGTCTTTTCCTTGTCAATGGTCATCTGGTTCAACTGGGCCGATAAATCCGCGACGGTCGCCTGCATTTCCTGGCCGGCGGATTGCAATTCCAAAACCTTGGCTTCGTATGCCGCAATCAGGTCTTCGATACTCATATCAATTTCCTGTAATTCATCATCCAGCGCAGTGATTTCGTTGGACAATGCGGCCTTGTCATTTTCCAGATTTTCCAATTCCGTACGCGCCATCAACAGCAACCGTTTGGCTTCCTGTTCATCCGCGGTCATCTGCGCGATGGTCATGGCCTGTTCTTCGTTGGTCTTTTTCAATTCCGCCACGGCTTTGGCACCGGTGCTTTTGTTAAACACACTGGTCGTCGTCCACAAGAACACGAACACAATCAGCAGAAAAATCAATATGATAACCAGGTTCGAAAACAGGTCCACGAACCCCGGCCATGAATTTGTCTTTTCACGAAAGCGAATGTTTAACATTTTGGCTCTCTCCCTTTTTCCATTTGATTCAATCCCCCCGCAACCAATTGTTTCAGGTCAACTGGGAAATCGTTTTATCCAGGCGCCGCATCGCACGCCCCAGATTTTGTGTTGCCGCATTTAATTGCGCGGCATTATCGGCATCGACCACACGCGTGCGATCGGCCAATGTTTCTTCTAATTCGCGAAAGATGGCGTTTTGGGCCAATTGCACCTGTAACCCCAAAAATCCGACAACCAAACTGCCCGCCAATCCCAACAGTGAACTGGTAAACGCAGTTGTCATCCCAAACAGCGGCTGGGACAATCCCGCCTGCATCGCGGTCAAAACACTTTCATCTTCGAAATTCAGATTTCCGATTAATTCGGCAAAGCCGCCCACGGTCAAAATCAATCCCCAAAACGTCCCCAATAACCCCAGGAATATCAGCGTATTGGTGACATAGCGCACGGATTCACGCTGTTCATCAAAACGCAACAAAATCATGTCCAAGAATCCCTGTAACGTATGTGTCGACAATTGGGCATTGTGGTTTTGCAAAATAATCGCGACCGGCCGCAGCAGCCGTGGCGGCAACGCGTTTTCACGTTCCCCACGCGCCAACCGGCGCAACCATTTGTATTCCGGCAACAGACGGAATATATCGACAAAGCACGCCCCAATACCGAACAATGCCGTCCCGATAATAATCCCGTTCAGATAAATATTGGACACCGCAATGGCCATAAAATCACGCCAAAACAGCATGACCACCACCGCCACCAGTGCGGTAAACAGGGCCATTCGGTTAAGATTTCTGTGAAAATGACTGGGCATAAATCTCTCTTTATTAATAAATGATAGTCGATTTATGCAAACAAAGTCAATAGTGATTATTGGCTTTATTTTCCTGAACCGTTATTTTCTGTGCAATCGGGGATTTGATTGGCGTCTTCGTCCCCAAAAATGACATAGAACGCCACACGCCGGTCCAATGTTTTTTCCGCGGTCGTTGTCCCCACGGCACATTTTGCCCCCACCCCACGCAACAGAATCCGATTGGGGTCCAATCCCGTCCATTTGGCACGGATATATGTCCCAACGGCATCGGCGCGCGCCTGGCTAAGCTGTTCATTGGTGCAAATTTTTTCCTGGCGACACAGGGGGGCGGTCTGGATAATCGCATCGCGGTCGGTATGCGCAATCAGCAAGATTTTAAAATCAGGATTATCTGCCCCGGCTTTCTTTAACGCGTCAATTGCTTTATCCAGTTGATCGGCCGGCTGGCGGACGGTGTATTTACCGCTGTCAAACAACGATTTGTCAAACAGTGTAAGAACGGGTTTATACACTGCCGGAACCTGTACCGACGGCAATTGGGTCGGTATGGTCAAATTTCCGGGAATCTTTACCAACTGCGGCGTGCCATCGATTAACGGGGCGACGGGGCGACGTTGGGGGTCCGGGTCCGCGGCAACGGGTTCCTTGAACGGTTCATCCGCCGGATTGGTGATGGCGTCTTGGTGGGACCCTGTTTCCAGTTCGGTCAAATCTTCACGGATTTGCTGGCGCATGGCATTATATTTGGCAACCAACTGGGCCGATTGGTCGGTGTTATTCCGGTTTAATGCAATATCACCCACCACCCCGATCGCCACACCCGCGGCGGCGGTAATCAATCCGGTTTTTGTTTTGGATGCGGCATCGGCCTTTTGCGCGTTCCATGCGGCGGCATCATCGCCGGCCGGATTCATCAACGCACGCGCAACCGATGTATACGCACCGCCCGTGATGCCGGTACCAACATCGTCGTACAGGCCGGTGGCGGCCTGGTCCAAAATGACTTCGGATTCAATGCCGGGGGCGATGCCCAATTGTTCTTTGCGTTGTTTCAAATCGGCGGCCAACGCCATGTATTCCCGGCGTAATGCCGCCAAATCGTTACCGCCGGGCAATTCGATATTGACTTCGCCGCCCTTGAAATTCGACCCGCCGCCGTAATTACAGCGAAATGTTTCCAGATACGCCTTCATTGCGCGTTCGGCGTCATCATCGGCATTTTGTTCCGCCATCCCCGACATCAGATTCATGGCACCAATACCGGTCGTCGCCATGGATGCCGCGCCCAGTGTTTTGTTTTCGATGGACTGTTCCTTGGCCCGCATGTTTTGGGCATTCTGGCTCAGCTCTTCAATTTGTTTTTTGGGATCTTCTTCGGACAACTTGGCCTTGGACGTGCCGCCCAATTGTTCAGCAACGGCGATACCAGATGCATACGCCCCGCCCCCCATGCCCCACACCAGAATAAATCCCAGATGCAAACGGCCGTTTGGATTCGGCAATAAATCCCGGGGGAAAACATGCACAATTTCGGAAAAAATACAGGAATAAAAACCTTGAAATTAATCGGCCGTTTGGATTCGGCGACGTTATTTTTACATATATCATTGATATAATAGCAAATTACAAGATTTCATTCAACGACAATTTTCCGCCCATTGCCGGCATCAACAAAAGACTTGATTTTATGGAAAAAATCTTCATAATGTGCGGTGTTCCTGCTAATAACAATGGTGTTATTGGCTGCATAAGACCAAAGGAAATAAAATGGCTTATTACGAAAGCGTCTTGGTTTTCCGCCAGGACCTGACCGAACCGCAGGTCAAAGAAAAAGCGGCAAAATTTACCGATATTATCAAAGAACTGGGCGGCAGTGTAAAGTCCACAGAATTCTGGGGCTTGAAAAACCTGGCGTACATCATCCGTAAAAATCGCAAGGCACACTATGTCATGCTGAACATCGAATTGCCGGGTGACCAGATTACAGAACTGGAACGTCGCAGCCGCATTGACGAAGACGTTATCCGTTTCTTGAACGTGCGCGTCGAAAAATTGGCGACCACACCGTCTATCATGATGAAAAAGAACAGCGAAGAGGTTGAATAATGGCAGTCCGCGCAGCAATTTATCGTAAAAAATCCAACCCGTTAAAGGGCAAAGTTATCGATTACAAAGATGTAAAATCTTTGGGTCATTACATCACGGAACGCGGCAAAATCGTCCCGTCCCGTATCAGCGGTGTTTCCCAGAAAGATCAACGCGCATTGGCAACCGCCATCAAACGCGCCCGTCATTTGGGTCTGTTGCCGTTCGTACGCAACAATTTGGGTTAATTAATAACATCTGGGATTTATCCCTAACTTGTAACAAAGGACAGATACAATGAAAGTCATTTTGACAGAAAAAATCACAAACTTGGGCAACATCGGCGACACCGTCGAAGTAAAGACAGGTTTCGCCCGCAATTTCCTGTTGCCCAACGGCAAGGCCATGCGTTGGTCCAAAGAAAACGTCGCTGTATTCGAAGCGAAAAAGGCTGAATTACAGGCCCGCCAAGAAGCGGCCAAGAAATCTGCCGAATCCAACGTTGACGCGGTCAAGAATGCAAAACTGCACATGATTCGCCAGGCGGGTGACACCGGCCAACTGTATGGTTCCGTGTCCAGCCGCGATATTGCACGCATGCTGAAAGAAATCGCGAACGTTTCCGTCGAATCGGCCCAGGTCATGTTGGGCAGCCCGATTAAATCCGTTGGTTGCTTTGACACAAAAATCGCCCTGCACCCGGATGTTATTGTCCCGGTCAAGATTTATGTGGCCCAGACCCAGGACGAAATCGACGCGTTGGTCGCCGGCAAAGTTCTGACATTCGGCACCAAAAAGGTCGAAGAAGTCGTCGAAGAAGAAGCCCCGGCCGCCGAAGTTGCAACAGAAGAAACTGTTGCCGCCGATGCAGCCGACGCCGAATAGTCTTTTCGGTTTCGATTTTAAATCCCGCCACCGGCGGGATTTTTTTATCGCGCAAAACAATTTACACCATTGACAGATTTTAAATCCCCCGCCCTGAAACAAATCACTGGCAAACAATGTGAAAGTATGAAATAATGGCCATGACACCGTGGATTGCGGTGTTGGGGCGTCGAAACCCTTCGTAAAGCGTCGCTGGACGTTAAACATCTCCTGTCTACCTGGGCAGGAGGAGTGTGTCATATATCGAAAACACACTGCTATTCTTTACGATAGTTTCGAACCTCCTGCCACCTGAATTTTGGGTGGTTTTGTTTTTATCAGCAAACAGGGGTTGAACAATGCAAAAATTGTCTTTATTCATTTGTGCTGTGGTGACGGTCGGCATAACCGGCCCCGCGGTGGCGGTGGGCGTTAACTGCGTCGGCACCAGAATGTGCAACAATATGTCCGGATGCGAAACAACAGTTACGGCATCCAATTGCCAGATGGTCACAACATATTATTATAACGATTACGGAATTGAAACATGCAATGCATGTAAAACCGGATATACCAGATCCGCCGCCACAATCAGCATTCCCGGATGTCAAAACAAAATTGAATATTATATATGCACAGAAAATTGCACCGGGTGCAGTAATTGCAGCAGTGACAGCACATGGTCCGCGCACAGCACCGGATATGAAAAGAAAGTCAACCGCACATGCAATTGCAACACGTGCAACGCCACAACATCATACCGATGTGCCGCCGGTTATTATGGCAGTTCCAGTAACGGCACATCCGGATGCACCCGTTGTCCCGATAACGGAACCAGTGTCGCCGGCACAACATCGGTTACGGGTTGTTGTATTTCATCCGGGACGGATGCCGCCGGGACATATTCTTATTCCCCACAATGCTGCTATCAATAAAAAATCCCCCAAACGGGGGATGCTTTATTTTGCAAACATCTTGTCAAATGTTTTCTGGTTAATCTTTACCGGATATTCCCGCACCAGAAACGCGTTGTAATCATCCATTACATTGCGGGTGGCCATGTTCTGTAATTCTTTGCGAACAGCGGCCATTTTTGTGGTGTCCATCTGGGGGGCGATTTCGTCGACGATGCGCACCGCGTAAAAGGCATTTGTCCCCGGAACAACCGAAATGTCGCCGGTGTTGCCGTTAAACGCCGCGACCAAGACATCGGTCGGCGCACCGGATGTGCGGGACACGGTGGCTGTTTTCTGGCCCGGCATCGCACCACCATCACGTGCATCCACCACAATTTCATTGGCGCGCACATATGCCTGCTTTTTCTGTTGGTCACGTTTCCAATCTGCAACCAGATTCTTTTTGACATCCGCCATTTCCGCATTGTGCGCCGGGACAACTTTGTCCACGCGAACAATAACAAATCCGGATTTGGTTTCCATCAGTTCGCTTTCCAATCCTTCGTCCATGGCGAAAATTTTTGCGACCATGGCGTCCGTCAAAACCGCATCCACCGGACGTTTATCCGCGGAAAACGCCCCCAGCGATACATGTTTCGCACGATGGCGGGATGCCGCCGCGGCCAATGTTTCGCCACCGATGATATCATCTTCGACGCGTTGGGCGGTGGCGTATGCCGCATCATATGCGTCCGGTTTGTCCATCTGGGCCGGAATCAAAACATATGATACAGTTCGGGTTTCCGGGATAACATGCGGATTCTGGGCATAAAATTCCGCCAATTGGGCATCGGTCGGTGTTCCAACCTGGAAATCAGAAAACGGCAATGCGACATATTCGATTTTCCGTTGGGCATATCGGGCATTGTACGCCGCGCGCACCGCGAAATCCGGCACTGCGAACGGGACCGACATCGACCCCAGAACCATGGAACGCAGCACTTGGCCCCGCAGGAATGCCGCGAATGCCTGTTCACTGTATCCGGAATTGTTCAGCACCGTGTCGAACAACAGCGATGAAAACTGACCATTGACCTGAAATTCTGGGAATTCGCGGATTTCGCGGGCGATTCGGCGGTCGGTCACGACAAAGCCCAAATCATCGGCCCGATTTTCCACCAACTGGTTATTGGTCAGCGTCGCGGCCACCGTGTTCATAAATGTACCCGCCGCCGCCGCATCGGTATAGATTTGTTTCTGTTGTTCCTTGGTCAGATTGGCCATCTGGCGGGCGCGTTCCATGTTAAACTGTTCCACAGTAATGGATTGGCCGCCAACCCGTATCAGCGTATTGTCACGCACGCCGCCGCCGAACACCCATTCCGCGACGCCCCATCCGACAAACGAAAAAGCCAAAATTCCAATTAAAACTTTCGCAACGGGTTTATCCGCCGCATTACGTAAATATTCTAGCATTTAATCCCCTTTTGCGTTACCATAGCAAATCGAAGTGAAATAAATCAATGAAAAAAAGGGGAAATTCCATGAAAATAATCGCAGGAAACTGGAAAATGAACGGCACCCCGGACGCGTTGCAAACAATGCTGGGCGCGCTGGATGCGGTTGAAACTGAAAACACCGTTATCATTTGCCCACCGTTTACAATGCTGAACGCGGGTTCTGCGCGCGTCGCCATCGGCGCCCAAGACGTCAGCGCCCACGAATCCGGCGCATACACCGGCGAAGTATCGGCAAAAATGGTTGCGGCCACCGGTGCCAAATACGCGATTGTCGGCCACAGTGAACGTCGTCAATACCATGGCGAAACAAATGACGATGTCCGGGCCAAGGCTGCCGCGGCATTGGCCAACGGTTTGACCCCGATTATCTGCGTTGGCGAAACCATGGCGGAAAAAGAAGCCGGCAAAACAATGGCCATCATTGAATCCGGTGTCCGCGAATGCGTCCCCGACAATGCCGCCGGCCGCGTTATTATTGCATACGAACCCCGCTGGGCAATTGGCGCAGGTTTGACCCCGACATCGGATGAAATTGCCGGCGCCCACACATTGATTGCAGATACGCTGGCATCGATGGGCATGGCGGGCACACCGGTTCTGTACGGTGCCAGTGTCAAAGGCAGCAATGCCGCCCAAATTATGTCCATCCCGCATGTTGATGGCGTATTGGTTGGGGGGGCGTCCTTGAAACCGGACGATTTCATACCTATAATAACCAGTGTGAAATAAATGTATGATACGACCCGGGGGTATCCCCCCGGTCAAGCAAAGAAACAAACGGGATACGGAAATATGCCAGATACAGAAACAACCATTGAAACAGTCAGCGTCACAGACGCCGAAACGAACACCACGCCGACCGACGCCACCCATGACGTTACGGATACGGAAAATGCGTCCGCAGACTGTGGCACCCAGGTTGACGCACTGATTGCGGAAACCCAGGCTTTGAACGACAAATATTTACGTCTGGCGGCGGAATTGGAAAACACACGCCGGCGCAGTGCGCTGGACTGTGAATCCGCGGCGCGCAATCGGGCGATGTCGGTTGCGGGTCATTTTTTGCCGGTGATGGATGCAATTGCGGCGGCATTAACCCACAGTCCCGATGATGCGGGTATTCAATCGATGGCGCGCGCAATGGAATCGGCATTCGCCCAGGTTGGCATTGTCAAGATTGAATCCGTTGGCCAACCGCTGAATCCGCAATTCCACAACGCGATTCAGGTTATGGCCGCCCCGGCGGATATGACACCGCCACCGGCCCCCAACACGGTTATCACAGAAATGCAGGCCGGATACATGTTCGGCGACAGCGTTCTGCGACCTGCGATGGTTGTTGTGTCAAAATAAAGCATCCCCCGTTTGGGGGATTTTTTTATTGATAGCAGCATTGTGGGGAATAAGAATATGTCCCGGCGGCATCCGACCCGCTTGAAATACAACAGCCCGTGACAGATGTGGTGCCGGCACTGCTGCTGCCGTTGTTTGGGCAACGGGTACACCCGGATGTTCCGTTGGTGGAACTGCCATAATAACCGGCGGCACATCGATACGATGTCGACGCATTGCATGTGCCACAGTTACATGATCGACTGACCTTTTTTTCATATCCGGTGCTGTGCGCGGACCATGTGCTGTCACTGCTGCAATTACTGCACCCGGTGCAAATTAATTCACAAGCGTAATATTGCACCGTGCATGACGGGGACAACATTACCTCTTGCGTGACCTGTTTATATCCGGTTTCGCATTGCGGACATGTCGGGATGGAATACAACGGGCCGCTGACACTGGATTCCGATACGCCGATGTATTTGTAATCCCACGTGTTGTTTAAACATCCCTCTTCCAGTGCTAATGTCGGCAGTCCGGCATTGACACAGTTCCCATCACAATAAGAATATACCTGGCATGCGCCCCACCCCACATTCGGTATCAACAATATCAGCGCACAATTGATGACAATTAAACATTTCATTTTCGTTTTCCCCCGCTTAATTTATTAAACAAAAACCACCAGTATTTGGTGGTCGGGAAGTTCGAAAAATCATATTAGTCAATGACCCCGCAGCCTTTGGGCAAAGCCCTGTTGTATAACTGCGACAACCCGACCCAATGCGTCGGGGCATGGCCCATGGCCATGTAATGGATTACGGCAATAATATGCCGGACTAATACGGGATTTTCGACGTCCCGAAACCAACAATCCGTGTTGGAATCGCAATAATGATATCATGTGCGGTATGTTTTTCAAACAAAAAATCCCCACCGGCCATTTGGCGACGGATTTCATATTGTTATGGAAAACGAATATTCATAAAAAAATCCCGCCGATGGCGGGGATTTTTTATGCGGCCTTTTTCGCGTCGGCAAAGATTTCAACCGGTTGCTTTTTCCCGTTAACCACATCTTGGTCAATGACGATTTCCGCCAAATCTTCTTTGTCGGGGGCATCAAACATCGGTTGCAACAGAACGCGTTCCAAAATACTGCGCAGACCACGCGCCCCAGTTTTACGCGCCACCGCCAATGCCGCGACCGCGCGCAGACCATCGTCGGTAATCGTTAATTTGACCCCATCCATTTCCAACATGGCGGCCAATTGTTTCACAACCGCGTTTTTCGGCTGGGTCAAGATTTTGACCAACGCATCTTCGTCCAATTCGCGCAGTGTCGTAATAATCGGCAAACGTCCGATTAATTCCGGGATAATACCGAATTTCACCAAATCTTCGGGTTGGACATCGGTCAGATAATTTTTTTCCGCCCGTTCTTTCTTGGATTCGACCGTCGCGCCAAATCCAATGCCGGGTCGCGCGTTTGTGCGCGCACCGATAATTTTGTTCAAACCATCGAACGCCCCGCCACAGATAAATAAAATCTTGCTGGTGTCCAATTGAACGGTGGCTTCGCCCGGGTGCTTACGCCCGCCGCCGCCGGCCGGAACGTTGGCAACGGTGCCTTCGATTAATTTCAGCAATGCCTGTTGGACGCCTTCGCCGGATACGTCGCGGGTCAGTGACGGGTTTTCGGATTTACGCGAAATCTTGTCAATTTCGTCGATATAGATAATCCCCTTTTGCGCGCGTTCCACGTCAAAATTCGCATTTTGCAGTAACCGTGTCAAAACGCTTTCCACGTCGTCACCGACATAGCCGGCTTCGGTCAATGTGGTGGCGTCGGCAATGGCGAACGGCACATCCAGAACCCGCGCCAATGTCTGGGCAAACAATGTTTTACCCGTCCCGGTTGACCCAATCATCAACACGTTGGATTTTTGAATTTCCACGTTTGACGCGGCCGATGCCTGCATCCGCTTGTAATGATTATACACCGCCACCGCCAATGTGCGTTTGGCGTCATCCTGGCCGATGACATATTCGTTCAAGAAATTAAAAATCTTGGACGGGGTGGGCAATTTGGCCGCATCCTGGGTGATTTCCGTCGCGCGGTCGTCGGCCATAATATCGTTACACAGATTGATACATTCATCGCAAATGCAAACATTGCGACCACTGACCAATTTTTTTACTTCATAAACGGCCTTGCCACAGAAACTGCAAAACTGTTCTGCGTTTGCCTTGTCTGGTGTGGTGGAATTTGTTTTATCGTCACTCATCACTATCCCCTGATTCCCTGTTTGGATATGGTCAATATGTTGTGTCTTATTTTCTGACCAAGACGCCATCGATTAAACCGAAATCCTTGGCTTCGTCCGGGCACATCCAGTTATCACGTTCCATCGCATTAAACAGTTCTTTTTCCGTGCGACCGGTAAATTCAGCCATTTGTTTAATCAAAGTCTTTTTATTTTTCTGATATTGATTCATGCGGATTTCCATATCGGTAATCTGGCCTTCGGCCCCGGCCAGGGGCTGGTGAATCATAATCTGGGTATTCGGCAGAACAAAGCGTTTGCCCCGTTCCCCGGCCGCCAATAATACAGACCCCATGGACGCCACCAATCCCATCCCGATGGTGGAAACGGGGGCCTTGATATACTGCATAGTGTCCATAATTGCCCACCCGGCGGAAACATCACCGCCCGGGCTGTTGATATACAGGGAAATATCCGCATTGGGATTTTCCGATTCCAAGAACAACAGCTGGGCCACGACCGTGTTGGCCATATTGGGTTCGATGGGACCGCTGATCATCACGATGCGGTCGCGCAATAATCTGGAATAAATGTCAAAGGACCGTTCCCCGCGGGGCGATTCTTCGATAACCATTGGAATTAAAGCCATAATAAATCTACCTTTTTATTTTTTTGTCATATGAAACTATACCATACAAAAACCCGATTCGCGAATTTATGATAGATATATAAGGGGCGCGCCCGTAAAATACAAGCATCCCCCCATCAAACACACCCTGTGCGACATAATTCTTGAACATTCGCGCATAATGCGATATACTGGATTCGCATTGGGAAACCGGTGTAGGCTTAGAAACCTGAACAAACTGTCAGTGATGACACAAAATATCTCCAACCCGTTGGTTGGAGGACTGCGATATATCTGAATAAGCAGTGCTATGGTTTGTATAGTTTCTAACCTCCAACCACCCGAATGTCTTGGGTGGTATTTTTTATAAAGGAGTTAAAACTATGGCTAAATTATTAATCGACGCAAATTATTATGGCAACATTATGCGGTGCGCGCGGCAACACCTGCGCATCAGTGTGGCGGACGCCGCCGCATTGTTGAAGATGAGCAAGAAAGATTATCAGCGATGCGAACGCGGGGATGATTTGTTTAGTGACGGCACCCTGCGTCGCTTTTTCCACGGGGCATTCGCAATGCTGGTGATAAAGCGCAGCCGCGCAAATTTATAACCCCCGCCCGCCCATTTCCCTGGGGCCCGCATTCCACACAAAAAAATCCCCGCAAATGCGGGGATTAAAACTGAATTATGCAGCCCTTATTTTTCATTCTGACCGGCGGTCAAACCGTCCATTGCACTGAATGTAACACCACGGTCCTGGAATGCCTTGACCAAATTTACAACCTGGGCTGTACCCTTTTTATATCCGCTGACGCCCGGGTGTGAATCCAGTGTGGCGCCGGCTGCTTTGAATGTATTAACTTTCGTCATTTCAAATGCCTCTTTCAAAAACATCTCTCTGACACAAGGCCGAGTGTATACTAACCAAACTTTTTTGTCAAGTCTATTTCGCGCCCCCAGACCGATTTTTTTTCGCGGGCCGCGACAATATTATTGACCGCAACCATACGGGCCGCAATCACCCACGGCGTATTCTTCGACCGCGATGGCCATCGGTTGGGCGGTGGGTTGTTCGGTATAATGAACTTCCTTAACCACGCGAACACGACGATTTTCCGCATTGGCAACACCGTCGGGGGTCGGGACCTTTAACCCTTCTTCGCCGGCGGAAACTGCGACAATCTGGCTGGCGGGGATGCCGTATTTGACCAACATGTTCTGGACCGCTTCGGCGCGACGCCCCCCCAGGGCATAGTTATAATTCTTGCTGCCCATGGTGTCGGTGTGACCGACAACGGAAACCTTGATATTCTTGTTATTCTGGGTGGCGGTGGCCAGTTTGTAAATCAATTCTTCGTATTCGGGTTTGATGGTCGCCTGGTTGAAATCAAAACGAATTTCAAAGATTTCTTCCATCACATGCTGTTTCGGTTCCAACGGAATCTGTTGAACCTTTATCATGGTTTTTTCACCGGCGGCGGCCTGTAATTTATCCAGACGCGCATTAATCGCCGACAATTCCGCCCGCATCGCCATCATCATGTTGATAAATTCTTCGCGGGTGACCAATTCTTCGCCAATCATCGGAATTTCCGGCTGGACCGTGGCGGCCGGCGCAACCGCAGTGGTCGCCGATTGATTCACGACCGGGGCCGCCCCCGCCGGTTCACCGACAACATCGGCGTATTCACGACTGCTGCTGTCGTTGCCGTTGTTATTATTGCTGTTGGTGACGGTTTTGTCCCCGCCATAAATATTCTGGTTGAAAACCATCGGCTGAACCGGAACCGGATTAATCAGATGTTCCGGAATATTCACATTGTTGACAATGATAACCCCATCACGGTTGCGCCCCGCCCCGTTCATCGCATTCATGTTGCGCGTATCGGGATAATAATTACCGGCACTGGACCGTTTTTCTTCGACGGCGACGGCCATTTCACCGTTGGTTACCTGTTCGGTGACGGTTGTTGTTTTGCGTGTGCGTTTGTTTACAACCTTGCCCCCCTTGCAGTCACGCAATGCCGTCAACGCCCGTTGAAAGCGTGCCTGGCACTGTTGCGCGGTGGCGGTTTGCCCGGATGCCGTCGCCGATACCCAGCAATCAAATTTCGCCTGGGCTTCGGCCGCCAATTCGGGGTTGATATCACTGGCATCATTCTTTAATTCATCCAGCAATTCGTTGTACGCCGTGTGCAATTCAAATGCAGTCTGTTCGTCGCCAATTTGCCAATTATTCAATGTTTCCGGGAACGGCAATTCACCGGAAAATGCCGCCACCGCTTTCTGGGCGAACAATTCACCCAATTCCGGATATCCGCTGGTGCGGGCATTATAAATCGCATACGAACGATAATTCATCGCCAACTGATTCAAAAAAGAATCCTGGTGTGGGGCGGAATAAACGTCCAGAGATTCCACATAATCCACCGTCGGTGTCGCCACGTCATAATACGCATTGTCCGATTTCGAACCCGCGCACGCCGCCAACGCCACGCACGACGTCAACGCCATGATGCGCACAATGACCAGACCCGATGTTCCAGATTTTTTGTTCATAAGAATCCCTTTAATCTCTTTACCTGACATTATACGAATTTCAAGGCATTGAGTAAAGTGAAAAGTGAACCGGCCCCGCCCGGAAAATCGCGCCGGGACGAATTCCCATCACCCCAACCGGGGCATGTATCCGCGCATTGTGTTTTTATGCCAAATAAAAATCCCCGGTGCCGGGGATTTTTTGTTTTATTTATCAAATGTCTGGCCGACAATACTGCCCAGCGATGATATCGCCCCCATGCCCCCCATGCCGGACATACTTTGCACCTGTTGCATGATGGCGCCGGTGTTGGTCGACTGGCCCAGATTGCCAACCGTGTCGATTAAGAATTCGCCCCACATGGCTTTCTTTTTCGCACTTAACTTTGCACTGGAACAAGATTCAATTTTATTTAACAACTTGGCGGCCATGGTGGCTTCGGTTGCGGTATAATCTTCGGCGGAAAAATCAATCAGATTGAATATTTCATAAATATCCGACACCGTTTTCATATCTGAACACGTGGTATCAATACTGCCGTCGGGACAATATGTGGCCTTGGACGCCTTGGGGAATTGGTACCAAACCATTTCGGGGTTATCCCCGAACCAATCAAAGCAAATATCCGCCCCGTCGGTCGCGGCCGCGATACGAACCGCCGCCTGGTACCCACCGGTGGCCGATTGACACCGTTTACGACGCAACGACCGTTGAACATCCGCAGCGGTGGCGGCGCCGGTTTTGGCCCATTCCTGCATCGTGGTGTTGACGAAATTGATTTCCGCCGTGGTTGGGATACATTCGGCGGTCAACGCCTTTTGCTGGGCATTTAATGCCTGGACCCCGCTGACCAGGTTTAAAACCGTCGGTATCAAACTGGCCGCACCGGCGGTGCCGGCCGATTCCTGGGTGGCGACGGGCGCCGCCTTTTTCACGGCGACGGCCGCATGTGCCCCCATCATGGGCGCACAGGATAATATCCCGGTTAAAAACAGAATAGTTTTCTTCATCTCTCTGGGATTGATTATATCATAAAAAACGACCAAAGAAATATAAAAATTGCTTTTTGATGAATAGTATTCTAAACTTATTCCCGTGCAACAAGATAAACGCAACTTTATCATCTTTTCCAAGCATCGCCGGTGGAAACGCCTGTGGCAGTTTTTCTTTACCGGATGGGGGCTGGTTATGGTGGCCGCGCTGGTGGCGGGCGCCCTGTTTACCCAGCAATTATTGTGGACCCCCATCACCGCCATTAATATGCAGGATATTGTTGCCAATCAATTCAAAATGTCGGGGGCGGTATTTGCCGGGACGGACAAAAACGGCGAACCGTTCAGATTACGCGCCACCACCGCCCGCCAAGAATATGACACCCCCGACATCATTTACATGGACCATGTATCCGGCACCATCAGTCGGAAATCCGGCCCCCAGAAAATCACAGATAATATTTCCGCCCGAACCGGCCAATATAACCGCACGGGTCGTAACATCACGCTGCGGGGGAATGTCCGCGTGGATTCCAGCAACGGCGATAAAATTTTAACAGAAGAATTGGTGATAAAATTATGAAACAATCCGTTCTGCGTGTTCAGCATCTGTCCAAATCATACGGCAACCGTGTGGTTATCAAAGACATTTCACTGGAAGCCCACCAGGGCGAATCGGTCGGCCTGTTGGGACCGAATGGGGCGGGCAAAACCACGGCGTTTTATTGCATCACAGGCCAGCTGGGCGCCAGCGGTGGTCAAATCTTTTTAAATTCCCAGGACATCACCCATTTGCCGTTTTACCAGCGGGCACGTCTGCACATCGGATATCTGCCCCAGGAAAACAGTGTTTTTCGTGGATTGACCGTCGAACAAAACATCATGGCAATTTTAGAAGTCGTCGAACCCGACAAGAAAAAGCGTAAAAAGAAACTGGACGCATTATTAGAAGAATTTTCGATTTCCCGTCTGCGCAACAGTCCGGCAACCGCCCTGTCGGGGGGTGAACGCCGCCGCGTGGAAATCGCCCGCGCATTGGCCAACGACCCGAAATTCATTTTGCTGGACGAACCGTTTGCCGGGATTGACCCCATTGCCGTGAATGAAATCCGCAGTCTGGTGTCGCAATTGAAAAACCGCGGTTTGGGCGTTATCATCACCGACCATAATGTGCGCGAAACACTGGGCATTACCGACCGCAGCTATGTCTTGCACGACGGAAAAATATTAAAGCACGGCACCACCGCCGAAATCGTCAAAGACGAAATGGTGAAAAAAGTTTATCTGGGCGAAGATTTCGTTATGTAAAAAATCCCCCGATTGGGGGATTTTTTCTTCTTATTTATCTTCCAAAATGGCGATGCCGGGTAAAACGCGCCCTTCGACAAATTCCAGGAATGCGCCCCCACCCGTCGACACATATGTCATGTCGGATTTTGTATGGCTGGCTTCCAATGCGGCAACGGTATCCCCGCCGCCGACAATACTTTCCAATTTGCCGGCGCGCGTCGCATCCGCAATCGCATGCGCCAGGGAAAATGTACCATAACTCCACGTGGGTTCCCATTCGGCCATGCCGACGGTGCCGTTCCAAATGACGGTCGCGCTGTTATTAACCGCGTCAATATTGCGCGCGGTCGTATCCAGACCCGCGTCCAAAATCACGTCATCGTCCGCGATGGTGTCAAACGTCTTGTTTTCACGCGCGGCATCACGCTTGAATTCTTTGGCAACACCCTTGTCCAGCGGCAACAACAATTCGCAATTGTTTTCACGCGCATATTCAATAATCCCCAGGGCGGTGTCTTTCTGGTCGGCTTCGTACAAAGAATTACCAACCCGATCCCCCAGCGCATAATTAAATGTCGTCCCCAGCGCACCGCCAACAATCACACGGTCCGCCAAACGTGCCAACGATTTCAACACATCGATTTTTGTGGAAATCTTGCTGCCGGCGACAATCGCCAACAACGGCCGCTTTGGATTTTCCATCACATGCGACAGATGTTCAATTTCCGACGCCAACAATTGACCCGCATACGCCGGCAAGATTTCGGCAACACCAACCGTACTGGCGTGTGCGCGATGGGACACCGCGAACGCATCATTGACAAAGATGTCATAACCCGCCGCCAATTTCTTTGCAAATTCGGCATCATTTTTTTCTTCGCCCGGGTAAAAGCGCACATTTTCCAGCAAAACCATATCGCCGTCACGCATCCCGCCCAAGAAGTCTTTGTCCAGACAATCGTTGATTAACGGCACGCCCATATAATCCGCAATCGGTTTCAGCGAATATTCCATGTTGCGTGTCCCCTTTGGCCGGCCCAGGTGCGACACGATGACAACGCGCGCGCCGGCATCACGCAATTTGTTAATGGTCGGCATGCTTTGTTCAATACGAAACGCGTCTGTGATTTTTCCGTCCACAATCTGAACATTAAAATCATCGCGCAACAAAACGTATTTCCCACGCAAATCCAGATTATCAATTGTCCGTAATTTCATTTTCCATCCTTTCCTTAATCGGTCTGAAACTTTTTCTATAACACTCGTTTATACCATACTTTTCAATCGCTTGCAAATGGGATGCCGTGGGATATCCCGCATTTTTATCCCACCCGTATTGCGGGAACCGCGCCGCCAAATCCCGCATGATGGCGTCACGCGTTTCCTTGGCAATAATGGATGCCGCCGCAATGGACAATGATTTGGCGTCGCCGCGCACCACCGCACGTCCCGTCATATCGGGCGGGACACGATTTCCATCAACCAACGTGATATCCGGCCGGCGCGCCAATCCATCCACCGCACGCCGCATGGCCAACATAGATGCCCATAAAATATTTAATTCGTCAATTTCGGCCGGACTGCACTGTCCCACCGCCCAAATGGTATTTTGCGTTATCCAATCATATGCCGCCGCGCGGGCCCGCGCCGACATTTGCTTGGAATCCGTAATGACAACGGGGATATCCATATCATACGACGGGAAAATCACCGCCGCGGCCACCACCGGCCCACACAGCGGCCCACGGCCCGCTTCGTCACATCCGGCGACCAAACCGCCACATTCGCATTCCAATGAAAAATCCGGCTTTGATTTCATACCTGTGACCATATCACGTTACACAAAACAATAAAACATAATTTTTTTACCCTGTTGTTGACAACCATATATTTTGTCTATACAATATCCAACATGAAGAAACCCAGTTATCATTTTTTATTAATTCCATATGTTCTGTTGAATGGCATGGCCACCGGTCAGCTGGTATCTTTTTTGCGGTATATGCGCGACAATGGTTACGACGACGATTTACTGTTGCCCACAATTATGACCGCGGGCGCGGGCCTGTATACGATTAAGCGGATTCAGGATATCTGGCGCGAAAATCATAACCAGAATCAGAAATAAAAACCGCCCGGTTGGGCGTTTTTTATTTAAATCGACATACGGTCGGCAATTTGCAGTTATACATCCGGGATGTTTTTATCATTACCGTTGCAGATACTATCAAATTGATAAATCACCTTGGTATGGCGGCCAGTGGCACCATCGGTGTAATTACATGACACAAAATCGTTTGTATCACGGATACCACCCGCAATTGTAATATAAAACGAATCCAGTCCCGTATTACACGTGCCGGAACAGCGGATTTGACGTTCATCCAATCCGTATTTATGCGCCATGTGACGCCGGGCCAGCGCAAATGCCGTTGATTCATCCCGGGTCTTGGTTTTGACAAACGTCGTATCATCCTTGGACGCGGCGGTGTTGGTTTGTGCCGCCGCCCGCAGTTCGTTGGCATATGGTGATTCGGCGCCCCCCTGTAACCTGGTGACCGCGGTTTCAATGACCGCATCGGGGGCGACGGAATCCGGGGTGTGCATGCCGGTGATAATATGCCCCAATTGTTCCAGCGTCACAACCGCACCATTGTATAACACGCCATTTGTGTGCGCGGCCACGTCGGATTGGCCCGGCACGCGAAATCCGTAATTTTCGGGGTCACATTCATGGCGGGTCCAGCTGACCTTGAAATCATATGCACCATATCCCATATCAGCCAACCAATCGGGAACACGGATTGATGTATGCGGTATCTTGTCGGCGGGCATTAACGACGCAAACGTGCCCACACTGTATCGGTTGGTGCCGCGCCCCCGGGAATACAAAGCATCAATCATCCCCGTCACATCGTGAAAGAATATATAACTGTTGTTATACACCCCCAGCTTGTCCCCCGCCCGGCGGTAATCATTTTTATCTTTCTTGTTGGTAAATTCCGCGGCTTCGTTTATAAACGTGGCATTGTATTGGGTGCGGTGTGACATTCGCCCCACATATTTATTATCTGCATCCAACAGATAAATTTGGTTGTCCCCGGCTGCGCCCGATACGACATTTACCACCCGGTACGCCTGGCCGTTGCACAGGCCGGTCTTTTTGACATACGTTCCCGGCATAGAATACAATTTACCCTGGTACGTGTATTTCGCGTTATTTTTAATCAAATCTTTCAAGAACAGGTTACACCCATCTTGGGTTTCACTGGTCAAGACTTGACCGTGGCACATAATATTGTCATTTCCCCCCGCATCCGCCGCGTTCCACACTGCCAGCTGCGCATTCATTTTAACGGATTCATTGCGACATTCTTCCAGAATTTCCCGCTTGCTGCGCAACTGGTTTTCATACAGGAAATTGCCCATCTTGGCTAATTCGGGCATGCGAACCTTGCACCGATTTTTGTAATAATAATCTATCGTGTCAGCCATCGCCGCCAACGACCACCGGTATTTCCGGTCCAGTTCCGCATTGGCGTCATTACCCCACGCGCCCGCCGTCGCCAAAATATTCACGGAAACCATCATAAACCAAAACTGCTTCATCACAAAACTCCTTCGCAGGAACTGGCGATTTCAACCGCCCGCCGCACGGCCCCAATCTGCGTCGCATTAAATATTGTCGCAACCCCGCTGGCGACCGTGGCGCCCCCGGCCAGAACATTTGCGGCGGTGTTCAGATTTTGTTCCTTTTTCCGGCCGTGGTCGGTGTTGTCGTTGCGGGTTTTGTTGGTGTTGGCAATCGCACTGGTTATCGTGCCGGCCAAACCGATACCCGTCCCCACGCCACTGGAAATCATGGCCCCACGGGCACGGGCGTTTATCTGGGCCAGATTGGCCGTTTCCCATGCACCGCATTGGCGAACAATTTTGTCGGCCGTATCAATCTGGCGCGCATCCGCCCCACCCGACACGTGTGCCGACATGCGCGCGACGGACAATTCCCGGACATAACGAACACACATATCGATGCGTTCCTGTAATTCATCATCGACAGTGTTGTTTGCGGCAATAATTGTGCCGGCCACGTTTGTCGCCGTGTTCGCAGCCATCAATCCCGTACGCCAATTTCCCAAATTCTTGGATTTAGCGGTTTCCCGGTCCAACCGTTCTTGGGCCTGCGCAACGGAATCATCCGCATGCACCGGGGCGCGCTGGCCGGCACCGCCCACCACACCCGGGGCCAACAATCGCATTTCTTCGTCGGTCAGCGGCGGGATATCATCCACATTTTCCTGTTGTGCGGCAGACGCGCGCAACCCGTCGATGTATTTTTCCAGTTCTTCTATTTCCCGGTCACGGGCAGATTTGGCAATGCCGACCGCGGTCGCACCCACGCCCACCGCGGTTCCAACACCGGTCACGGCGGTATTAATGCCGGCCATGGTTTTCAAATGATTTAATTCGTCCGACAACCCCAGACAATATATCCGCGCATTGCGTATCGCCATATCCAGCGCGGGGTCATCCGCCAACACTGTAAACGGCATCAACATGCCCCACCCCAACATTAAATATCGCCACATATACATTCCCATTACTTTTCGTGCCCCTGGGTCTGCATCATTGCGCGTGCCGCGCCCCAAGACATAATTCCGTCGCGTCCATATTTTTTGACAATCGCCGGGTCCATTGTTGCCGCATCAATAATCTTGATAATTTCGTTGTAATCATCGGGATGCGATTTCAGATGCCCCGCAACAATCGCATTGGCCACATCCCAGTTTGCATTTTCCAATCCCCCATTTAACAGGTTTTGCAAATACCCACGGTCCATTTCAGACATTTTGGTCACCAATTTTACGGCATACCCCCGCAACGAACTGATGACATCATCCGTGCGAACACCATAATCCTTTAACATTTCCAATTGTGAATATATGTCATGAATATATTTGTTGCGGGCATCCTTTTCACGTTTGACACTTGGGATGTCATCAAATTTGTCCTTGGTTTTTCGGCGGGCCAATTCCAATGTCACCAGTATCGCAATCAATCCGGCAATCGCCTGCCATGTGCCACCGGGGTTACCATGAATAAAATCATCAAACAGATATGCGTTTTTTACCGCCTGGCCGTACGATACCCCACGATAAAAATCGTTTGGTATATGGACATTTGTCACCCCGTCAACATCCATTTCATCGTATGCGTCATTAACATCAAAATAATGCGCGGCCGACCCCAGTGTGAAAAATATCAGCTGGCAGATACCCGCAACCTTTATCCCCGATGCAATTGCCCCCAATCGAGCTTTGAAATTGCGTATTTCAGATTGGGTTGGCGGCACAATATTATCAATTGCAGCCATTTTGTCTTTTTTCAGTTTCAACAACTGTTGTGCATTCGCGGCGGCCTGGCGCCATTGTTGTTGGGCCTGGGCCGCATCATCTTGGGCCCGCCGTGCGGCAGCGTCCTGGGCCAGTTTCTGATCGTATCCGGGCATTTTTTTTGTTTCTGGCATAATAATCTCCTGCTTTGCAAATTACAAAAAATCCGCCAAGAATCAGGCGGTTGGAGGTTCACAACTATCATACGCAGAAAATAGCGGGCTTATTCAATATATTCGCCGCCCTCCAACCTGAAATTGTTGGAGGTATTTTTTGTCCCCACGGACACTGCGTATTCATCGGGTTGTGACGCCCCAATGTGACAATTCATCACATCAATATGTATCTTATCACAAAATTCCGTGGATTCAAATAAAAACCGCCCAGTCGGGCGGTTTTTATTTAAATCGACATACGGTCGGCAATTTGCTTTTGCACATATTCATCTTCGCTGTTATACAGCGGCCAATGCCCATCCGCCAATTCTTCCATCGATGTCAACGGTTGGTTCAATCGGGCGCGATACAGCCACAGGTTTGACATCACACGCTTGATATACCCGCGGGTTTCATACGCCGGAAAACTTTCGATATACAGCAACGGGTCGGATGTTTCAAAGCTTTTTTCAAATTTCACCACGGTCCCCATCCCCGCGTTATACGACGCCAACATTTTGATAATGTTATTATTGATATTGGGATGCGCCAACAAATCCACAATATGCTGTTGCCCCAAGAACATGTTATGTTCCGGTTTGGACATATCAATATCGGACAATTTCATTTTATTCTGGCGCGCGACCAATTTGGCGGTCCCCGGCATCAACTGCATCAATCCGTTTGCACCGGCGGTGGATTTGGCGTTTGTTTTAAATCCACTTTCCTGTTTAGTAATGGCCAACAACAACGCGCGGTCAATCGACCATCCGCCCATCGGTTCCCAATCCGGCAACGGATATTGCGCGGAATAAATGATGTCATCATCAATTTCCAAGATACCGCGGTCTTTGATAACCCCGGATGCCTGGATAGATACGCGCGGCAACCCGTACACCGTCGCGACGGAATTGACGGCGTGCAAAGTCCGGTCGGACGCCCGCGATGTAATTAACAATTTCAAATATTCTTCGGCCCGGCCCTTTTGCCCGACCTGTAACAGTGCCAGTGCCATTTTCCCATATTTGGTTTCGCGCAATGCGTCCATGTCTTCGTCGCTGCAATCCTGTTCAAAGAATTCATAGCGCGGCCGTTCCCCCAGCATGGTCGCCGACAAAGCCCCATAAAACGCCATCGGGTGGGCGGCGGCAATGGACCAATATTTCTTGGCACTTTTGCGGTCGTCGTTGGCGTCGGCGGCGCGACCGGCCCAGAATGCGGCCTCTATCTTTCGGGCATTGTTAATCTGGGGCAAATCCAGAATGGCACTGAAATATTTTTGGCTTTCGCGGAATTTTTCTTCTTTGAAATACAGCAATCCCATCGTCCACAACCCGTATTCAGAATCCGCGTCGGACGCAACAAAGCCCCATTTTTTCGCCAATTCATATTCACCGTTTGTGTAATAAATGTACGCCAACCGACCCGCCAACCGGCCATAATCAGATTCCGTCAATTTCCGCCGAAACGCAGAATCCTGTAAAATCAGACGCGCGGTCTTGGTACTGCCACTGCGAATCGCCCGTTTAAATTGAGTAATTTTTTTATCGGTATCGCCGGTATATTTTTTCTGGGTCCATGTTTCGGACTGGGCCGTTTCGATGGATGTGCCGGTAACGGTACGGGGTAATTTCGCACTGCGGACGGTGGCCTTTTTAATTTTGGCCAACGCGACCATACGTTCGGCACCGGGCATATCGTAATATTTATTCATCCATGCGGCAATTTCTTTGCCACGGGTGTGATATGTTTTGGAAATATAGCGCTGATACAGCACTTCGTTCATCAACAGTGAATCCGTCAATTGCCGTTCCAGGCGCATGGCGGCATCAATTTTTTCCCGCGATTGCAGGTCAAAAATCTGGGCATAAATACTGGCGTCGGCATCGGTCAGAATGCTGGGCAATTCAGACGCAAACGTCATCACTGGCATCACGCACGCAATTAAAAGAAAGATTATTTTTTTCATATTTATTGTATTAGAAAAGCGACGTTTTCGGCAACGCGCACACGGCGGCGTCCGTTTCCGCTTCTGGGATTTGATTAATAATTTTTTTAAAGTCGGCAATTTTAGAAAACTTGCGATAAACCGACACAAACCGAACAAACGCAATCGGGTCCAGATTCAACAGCGAATCCGACACCATTTGTCCGACCAACGCACTGCTGACGGAATCGTCCGTCGTTTCCGTTTCCAGGCGCCGGTGAATAGATGTCACCAATTTTTCAATTTGTTCATCACTGACATCGCGATTACGGCACGCCAATTTAATGCTGCGCCGCAATTTTTCACGATCAAACTGTTCCAATTTTCCACTGTTTTTGCGGATTAACAAATCGCGCATCTGGACGCGTTCAACGGTTGTGAATTTCGCCCCGCATTGATTGCATACGCGGCGGCGGCGAATAATCGCATCTTCGATATCGGGGCGTGAATCCGTCACCCGACTGTCTGTGGAATTACAGTATGGACATCTCATTCCCCACAGGGTAGCAATCAAAAATGACGCTGTAAAGCAGAAATCGCATTTGAAAAATTTTCCAAAAAATGTGTGTTTTTATAAAAATCAAGACATTTTTTCATGACGCCCGGCGGGGCGTAACTTTTTCAGCGGCCCCAAATATGGTAAAATACCAGTATCGGAGTCGCGGGATTTCAACCCCCGCATCACAGCAGAGAGATGAACAAATACCTGAATAAAATCTTGGCCGGCGATTGCATCGAATTAATGCGCGGATTGCCCGACGCATCGGTCGACGCGGTTTTTGCAGATTCACCATATAACCTGCAACTGGGGGCCAAGACTTTATACAGACCCGAAGATCAAACCGCCGCGCGCGCCGTGCGTGATGCCTGGGACGCGTTCGACAGTCCCGCCGCATACGACGAATTTACACGTGCATGGATGACAGAATGCCGGCGTGTTTTAAAACCCGACGGTGCCATGTGGGTCATCGGCAGTTATCACAACATTTTCCGCGTCGGTGCCATTTTACAGGATTTGGGATTTTGGATTTTAAATGACATTGTCTGGGTCAAGACCAACCCGATGCCGAATTTCCGCGGGACGCGATTTACCAACGCGCACGAAACATTGATATGGGCGACCCCGCAAAAGACCGGCAAATACACATTCAATTACGAAACGATGAAGAAGCTGAACGGTGGCAAACAAATGCGTTCGGATTGGAACATCAACATATGCCTGGGCGATGAACGGATTAAGGGGGCGGACGGCAAAAGTCTGCACAACACGCAAAAGCCGATGGATTTATTGCGCCGTGTGATTTTGGCATCGACCAAGCCGGGCGACATTATTCTGGACCCATTCATGGGCAGTGGCACCACCGCCGCCGCCGCGCGCGAATTGGGCCGCAACTTTATCGGCATGGAACGCGAAGAATCATACGTCGCGGCCGCCCGCGAACGGGTCGAACGGGTTGTCCCAATCGACTTGTCAGATGTCGAAGTCGCCGCCCCCAAACGCGAAGAAATCCGCGTCGCATTTTCCGAATTGATTGATGCGGGCGCATTGTACGTTGGCCAAACATTGGTCAGCCCGCGCGGCGAACGCGTGATGATTACGCGCGACGCGCAATTGACACACAGTCTGCACGGCAAGGCATCCATTCACGTCATGGCGGCCCGCATGCAACGCAGCGTCAGTTACAACGGATGGGATTATTGGTCCGCGGAAAAGCGCGACGGCACATTGGTCCCAATCGACGAATTACGCAAATATGTCCGCGGGATTAAGCGTGATATGAAACGCGCCGCATAATATATCAATCCCCCATCCGGGGGATTTTTTTATTTTATCCCCTTTGTCATTGCGAGTGTAATCGGGCCCTTCATCTCTCTTGTCATTGCGAACGCAGTGAAGCAATCCAGAAAATAATGAACATCGCTACTTTCCCTGGATTGCCGCGCGGCGGCATTCCGCCTTGCTCGCAATGACAAGGGTGTTGAAATTCCAGGCTCTTTATCCCCTTTGTCATTGCGAACGCAGTGAAGCAATCCAGTAAATAATGAACATTGCCACTTTTCTGGATTGCCGCGCGCGCTGCGCTTGCTCGCAATGACAAGGGTGTTGAAATTCCAGGCTCTTTATCCCCATTGTCATTGCGAACGCAGTGAAGCAATCCAGTCAAATGATGAACATTGCCACTTTCCTGGATTGCCGCGCGCGCTGCGCTTGCTCGCAATGACAAGGGTGTTGAAATTCCAGGCTCTTTATCCCCATTGTCAT
>JAIDWS010000026.1 GCA_029059055.1 Alphaproteobacteria bacterium | reverse complement strand
CATACGAGATCTAGTACGGTCTCGTGGGCTCGGAGATGTGCATAACAGACAGATCAAGGAAAAATAAAATGGTATATGCATTTGGAATTATTGTGTCTTATTTGCTGGGCAGTGTGCCGTTCGGACTGTTGGTGACGCGCGCCGCAGGCAAGGGCGATTTGCGCCAGGTTGGCAGTGGAAACATCGGGGCAACCAATGTGATGCGGGTCGGGGGATTGCGCCTGGCGGGGTTGGTGTGGATTCTGGACATGGCCAAGGCCATCGCGGCGGTATTCCTGGGGCGGTATCTGGGGGGCGATGTATTTGGCGCATGGTGCGGATTTCTGGCGGTGGTTGGACATTGCTATCCGGTGTGGCTGCGTTTCCGCGGGGGCAAGGGGAATTCATCAATGTTCGGGGCATTGCTGGCCATCAGCCCGCTGTCGTTCGTGTTTTGCGGAATTGAATGGCTGATTGTGGCGCTGACGTCGGGGTATTCGTCGGCGGGGGCAATTGTCGGATTTCTGGTGTTGCCGCTGTTGGGATTTGCCATCAGTGCCGGTGTCGGGGGGGCCTTTGTCGCGATTTCCGCACTGTGTTTGTGGCGCCATCGCGAAAATATCCGGCGCCTGGTTTCGGGGACGGAATCCAAAATCGTCTGGAAGTGGAAGAAATAAATTCGGGCCGCGTTTATGCGCGGTCTTTTTTTGTGCTTTGTTTTCGGGGCCGTTTGTGGTATAATAATCACAATCTGAATGTAGGGTGTTTAGGAATGAAGAACTTTGTCTGCATAATGACCGCGTGTTTGATGACTGTACCGGCGTTCGCGTTAACCCCCGCCGGCCAGGGACGGCGTACAATGGCGGCGCAAATGGCGCCTGCGCCGCGGGCAACCGCATCCACCAATCAATTGTCAATGATGGCAACCACAACGTCGGCGGCAACGGTCGATAAATCCAGTGTGCGCGTTGAACCAGATATACCCAAACCAACACCACAACCCGAAGAACCCAAACCCGATACCCGGGAAAAGGAAAAGGCCGCATGTCTGAACAATAACATCGGTATCGGCAATACGTTTGTCTGGGCGTCGCGTTACAGCAATACCGGTAATTACGCGTCCATGGTCGAAGATACCGAAAACCCGGAAAACAACGTTTGTTTTGTAAAGGTTGAATTGAAATCCGACGATGCCAAGGTCAGCGTTGCCGATATTCAGCCGGTCTATTTCGAAATGGGACGCACGATTACATGCGGTGATTGGGCGGATGAATCCAAATTGAAACAGCGCATCTTGGACGCCAAGAAAACGGCCCGTACATGGGGTACCGTCGCAGGTGCGGTCGGTGGTGCGGGTGTCGGTGTCGGCGCAATGGAATTGTTTGGCAACCGCTTAATCGGGGGCAAAGTCGAAGGACAAAAAGACCTGGAACGGCATGACCCGTTGGGGCTGTTGCGGTCACAGTTGGCGGTGCTGAAAAAAGAAAGCCCGGCCAAATATAATGACTTTATGGACCAATTGGGAATTATTAAGCGTGAATGCCAGGGGACCGATTGGGATACAGCCAATACGGAAAAGCCCACAGAATGCACAAAATGGGAATACGCATTTGATTTGGTCTGATATAAAATCTGACGCCCCGCACGGGGCGTTTTTTATTGCCGGTACATATATATTATATATTGTGTCGGGACGGAATAATTTCGTATAGTTGGATTATGACAGATTTATTTCATAAATTACGGCTTATCCGCACGCCCGGCATCGGGCCGGCGAAATATGCCCAATTAATTCGGCAATTCGGGTCCGCGGCGGCGGCCGCGCAGTTGGCGGCGGGCGATGATGTGACCGATGCGGTGCGGCGTGAAATGGACCGCGCGGCCGCATTGGGTATTCATTATATATGTGATGATGATGATTTGTATCCGGCCGCCCTGCGGGGGATAAAAAATCATCCGCCGGTGATAACCGCCCGGGGGAATATTAAAACACTGGGGCGGGCGGCCGTCGCAATGGTTGGCACCCGTCATGCAACCGCGGCGGGAATGGGATTTATGGCCGATATGGCGCGGGAATTTGCCACGCGCGGGATGGCGGTCGTGTCCGGCATGGCGATGGGCACAGATACCGCGGCGCATCGTGGGGCCTTGCGCGCGGCGGGGGATGCCCAGACAATCGCTGTGTTGGCGGGCGGGGCGGATTATATCTGGCCGGTGGAAAACGAATCGTTGTATTGGGATATCGTGGGGCGCGGCGTTGTCATCAGTGAAATGCCCGTGGGATACATGCCCACCGCAACCAATTTCGTCCAGCGTAATCGTTGGGTGGCGGGCATCTGCGACAAACTGATTCTGGGCGAAGCCGACCTGAAATCGGGCAGTATGACCACCGCACGATTCGCAATTGAATCAAATCGCCCGGTTTTCGCGGTTCCCGCCCATCCGTCCGACCCGCGCAGCGCCGGTCCCAACAGTTTAATTCGTGCCGGTCATGCCACAATCTGTACCGGCATATCGGATTTTTTTGATGGGGATGTCGTCCCACAGACAAAAAATGAAAAAAATGTGACATCAGAAAATATTCTTTTGGACCGGTTGGGAATGATTCCACTGTCTGAATCTGTATTGTCAGATGTTGTCAAAAAAAGCATTTCGGAAATCAAGCGTGATTTGGTTGTCTTGGAATTGCAGGGTTTGGTGCGAAAAGTTGACGGCGGATATGTCCGTATGTGATTCTTTTCATGTCTATACAATGTATATACAAGGCGCAGAAATCTGGCGAAAATCCGAATCGGTGTCAAAAAATAAATGTTCAAAAATTGTTTAACATTCGGTTGCAAATAGAAATTAATCTTATACCTTAACTGACGTATCCAAAACGGTTGAGCAATCAATCAAAACAAGCGCGAGAGAGAAGAAAAAGTAGTAGGGCGATAAACATTAAATTTTATGAATCTGGGACGGATAAAACCGCGGGATAAATAGAATTTAGCGTTTATGTGCAGGTGGTTTTTACACTCTTGTGCGGGCAGGAAACTCTTTTAGGGAAGGAAAGGAGAAACAGCATGCAGGCAGCGGCAACAAAACAAAAAGTAAACGTCGATTCCATCAAAATGGCAATTGCCGAAAAAATGGATTCCGCCAGTTTTGCTTCTTGGATTGCGCCCCTGAATTTTGTTGTGGAATCCGATTGTCTGACCCTGGTTGCGCACAACCAATTTTCCGCAGATTTTATCAACAGTGTTTATGCCAATGTTTTGGGCGATGTGGCGGCGGCTTTTGGTCTGGGGCTGAATATCGCGGTGCGTGGTGCAAATGTTGCCGTGGCCCCGGCGCCGTCCAATGATAATCGCGCCCAGGCATTTGTTCCGGCACCGACCGCGACGCCGGCGCATACTGAATTTGATGCATTTGTCACATCTGATGAAAATGCGTTTGTGGTATCGGCCTGTAAAAAATTGGCGGCGGGCGCGGTATCGTTTTCACCGTTGTTTATCTATGGGCCGGCGGGCTGTGGCAAAAGCCTGTTGGCGGGTTGCATCAATTCTGCGGCGGCGGGCCGTACATTGATGATGACCGGCGGTCAGTTTGTTGCGGATTTCGCCCGCAGCCTGCGTGAACATTCCATCTTTGCGTTCAAAGATTTCTGCCGCAAATGTGACACATTCATCTTGGACGATGTGCATGCGTTGGCGGGCAAACGCGCCACCACCGAAGAATTTATCCAGTTGGTTATGGATTTGCGTGCCGCGGGTAAAAACATTGTTCTGACGGCGAATGTGGCCCCGGCGGGATTGACGGGTTTTGACCGTCGTGCGCAATCCTTGATGGCGTCGGGTTTGGTTGCCGATGTGGCGGCGCCGACACGTCATGTCAAACGTATCATGTTGGCCCGCAGCGGTGTTGAAATGGATGTCGCGGACGCGTTGGCCGATCGCATTGCGGCCGATGGTCACTTGGTTGCGGGTGTCGCGATGAAGATCAAGACATATACCGAATTGATGGGCGCGCGCGTGGACATGACGGTTGCCCAGCGTTTGTTGGCCGACACCCTGCAACGTTCCAAGACCCCGTTGGCGATGGTTAAATCCATGTGCGAAAAAATGGGTGTGTCATATGATGCCGTATGCGGTTCGGGCCGCAGCCGTACGTTGGTCCGTGCGCGTCAAATCATGATGACCGCATTGAAATCCGCGACGAAATTGTCGCTGACGGAAATTGGTCGTGTGTGTGGCGACCGTGACCATGCGACTGTCTTGTACGCGATTGCCCAGATTGAAAAACTGAAAAAGACCGACCTGATGGTCAGTGCGGAAATTGAACAAATGATTGCCGAATGCCGTTAACAACAGGCCAGGGCGCCCCCACAACAGAACCCGCGGGGCATTTTTTATAAAAAAAATCCCGGCGTATGCCGGGATTTTCTTCTCTCCGCCCCGTACGGGGACCCCATCAGCGAATCCCCACTTGGA
>JAIDWS010000025.1 GCA_029059055.1 Alphaproteobacteria bacterium | reverse complement strand
ATGCTACCGCGCCCACCGAGAACACCCCCTATCTCTTCGTCGGCACCGTCAGATGTTAATAAATGCGTTTATAATGGCCGCGTAATAAAGGATTTAGAGATGAAATTTTTAAGCTCTTTGAAAGCTTGGAAGAAACGCGGCAATGTAAAACAAATTCGTCGTGGCAAGCAAATTATTCTGATTGACCCTGATAATCCGAAGTTCAAGGCAAAACAGGGCTTTAAGAAAAAATAAGGTTAAACTTATTTGCATATTTGGGCGTCCGGGGATTTATATCTTTGGACGCCTGATTTTTTTTATATTTCTAAAACGTTTAATTCGGTGGCGAATGCTTCACGGATGGCGGCGGATACTTCGGCCGTGCCCAGGCCCGCCATGCGCAGAAATTGAATCTGGGCATCTGTTGCGCGATAAATCGATGCGCTGTGGTCCGCAGATTTTGGGGCGGCGCAAATGCGCTGGGCCGGGCGAAATTCAATTTTGGCAGAATCCGCCGCCATGGCGGTGAATGAAATGTCCGATGTGCAATCGGGACAGTTTTTTTCAATGTGGGCGGTACCGGTCAATGTGGATACTGATTTTTCTTCTGCGATTAATTTTGTGCGCATGGTCACGGTTGTGTCCGCCGCCCCATGTCGGGCATCCACCACCAGATTTAAATGGTCCGAATTTTGCGCAAAAACGCCCCCGCGGATTTCAGAATTTTTCCCGGTGTTTTTGATAAAAATGTTTAAAAAGGCCGGCTTTTTATTTTTTATTTTCGCCGATAAAAAGACGCGTTGCCCCGGATGCGTGACATGGATATCCAACCGATTTTCGCCGGCAATTTCCCCGACATAAATAATATGGATGGGCAACTGTGACGGGGCGGTGATTTGCGGTGATGGCAATGTGGATAATTCGGGACAAAACACCCCATCGCGGTAAACGATGGTTTCCGCCGCAAAGGTTTTTATATTGAATTCTTGCCACAGGTATGACATATTATGCGCATTATAAAGGATTTTATCATGGGATTCAATTGCGGAATTGTGGGATTGCCGAATGTCGGAAAATCAACTTTGTTTAACGCCTTGACGCAAAGTGCGGCGGCCGATGCGCAAAATTATCCGTTTTGCACAATCGAACCGAACACGGGGCGCGTTGTGGTGCCGGATGCAACATTGCATAACTTGGCCGCGGTGTCCGGGGCCCAGAAAATCATTCCGACCCAGTTGGAAATTGTGGATATTGCCGGATTGGTCCGTGGGGCGTCGGCCGGCGAAGGGCTGGGGAATAAATTTTTGGGAAATATTTTATCAACGGACGCGATTATACATGTGGTGCGTTGCTTTGAAAACGATGACATTGTGCATGTCAACGGTCGGATTGACCCGTTGGCGGATATCGAAACGATTGAAACAGAATTGATGTTGGCGGATATCGAAAGCCTGGAAAAACAGATTAAAAACCTGGAAAAAAAGGCGCGTGGTCTGGACAAAGACGCCGCCAAATTGTTGGCGGACGCCACCACGTTAAAGGCGGGATTGGAAAAATCCATTCCTGCGCGGATGCAAGATTTGGATGCGTCCCCGTTTAATTTGTTGACCGCCAAACCGGTGATTTATGTCTGTAACGTCGAAGAATCCGCCGCCGCCCGTGGCAACAAATATTCGGATGCGGTGCGCGAAAAATTCGGGGCAACAAATCCTGTTTTGGTTATTTCGTCCCAGATTGAAATGGAAATATCCCAGATTGTGGATATGGACGAACGCAAAATGTTTTTGGATGAATTGGGATTGACCGAATCCGGCCTGGACCAGGTTATCCGTACCGGTTACGACACATTGGGATTGCAAACTTTCTATACCATCGGTCCAAAAGAAGCGCATGCCTGGACCATTACCAAGGGAATGACCGCCCCCCAGGCCGCCGGAAAAATTCACACCGATTTTGAAAAGGGATTCATCCGTGCCGAAATCATTTCACCCGCCGATTACATTGCGCTGGGCGGCGAAGTCGCTGTCAAAGAAGCGGGCAAAATGCGTCTGGTCGGGCGTGATTATGTTATGAATGACGGCGATATATGTCATTTCTTGTTTAATGTATAAAGATAAAAAAACACCGGCATTTGCCGGTGTTTTTTTGTTTTATGCGGCCGCCGCCAGCAATTCCATCCGCGCATTGGATTTTTCAATTTCCGCGTCCACCGCCGCGATTTTTTCACGCGCCCCATCATCACCGGCCAACAATTGCGCCACCAACATTTTGCGATCATCGTGCAGGCGTTGCAGATAATTTTTCAGTTTCAATGACACGATATATTTTTCCGCCGCCGCCAAATCAAATCCCGGATTTAACATCGGCCCGTCCAGTGTGATGTTCAATGCCACCAGAAAATCGCCATAACGTTCCGCCAATTCCGGATGCGCATCAATCAATCCGCGCAATGTTTTTGCCGTGATATCGTCCACATTCGGCACCGGTGTGGCGGCATCATTTTTTTTCACGCGTCGCCATTGATGAAAAATACGGTTGCGGTATTCGGCATCATATTCCCGACGCAATGCGTCGTCGGTGATTTTTTCAATTTCTTTTTTCAAGAATTTTTCCGCCTGGGCCCGTCCGCCCGGGGTTGATGTCACATACGCTGTATTTGCAATCGTCCACAGAAAATCAACCAATGGTGTTGCATTGTTGATAATGTCGCGCATGGCATCCGCCCCGCCCGTTTTCAAGACTTCGTCGGGGTCTTTGCCGCCGGTGACGAATGCAAATCGCACGTCGGATGTGTCCCGCACAAATGGTAAAACCAATCCGCATGCCCGCGCGGCGGCCTTTTTCCCGGCGTTGTCCCCGTCAAAGCAAAATGTAATGTTGCGGTTTAATTTGCACAGAATCGCAATGTGATCTTCGGTTAATGCGGTCCCTAGTGGCGCCACCGTTTCGGGAAAACCGTTGCATTGCATTTGAATGGCGTCGATTTGTCCTTCGACAACAATGCTGCGGCCGGCGCGGTGAATGGCGTCGCGGGCAAAGTTCAATCCGAAAATTGTTTTACGTTTGTGAAACATTTCGGTGTCGGTTGTGTTGATGTATTTGGGTTCCGACCCATCCATCGATCGCCCCGAAAAAGCAACCACCGCACCTGATGGATTCATAATCGGAAACATCAGTTTATCGCGGAAGAAATCATATAATCCGTAATCCCCACGCCGACACAGCCCCGTTGCAATCACGGCATCTTGTTTGGTGTTGGCAAATTTTCCCGCGATGATGTTGCCGCGCGGCGCATATCCGATGCGGTATTTTTTTATCATGTCATCGGTAAATCCGCGACCACGGATGTATGTCAATGCCGCCGCGCCCGCATCTGAAAACAATTGTGATTGATATGTTTTGGCGGCCGATTCACTGATGGTGGTGTATGATTCTTCGCGGGCGATTTGGGCGGCCGGTTTTGGTTTATAATCCGGCAGTTTTAATCCCGCCTGTTGCGCCAGTTCCGCAATTGCCGCACGGAAATCCATATTGTTCAATTTCATTGTGAACGATATGATGTCGCCGTGTTCCCCGCATCCGAAACAGTGATAAAATCCCTTTTCTTCGTTGACGGAAAAACTGGGTGTTTTTTCGTTGTGAAACGGACAACATCCCCAGTAATTTTGACCCTTTTTCGTCAATGGCACGCGACGCCCGACAACGTCGACGACCGACAGTCGTTCACGCAGTTCATCGGTAAAGTTGCGGTCGTATGATGCCATTGATTAACGTGATTTTTCCTGCATAACGGCGGATGCCTTGGCATACAAATTGCGTGCCATACGGCCACCGGAAAATTCGGCCACCCTTGTGCCATTTAAACAGACAAATGCCGAATAAAAATCTTTATCCCATTTTACCTGTTTATTGGCGGCCAATTTATATGATTGGATTTGATACGTGTTTTTATCATCTGTGTATGTCCAATCGATACGGGTAAAGCGGGGCGTAGAAGATAATTCATTCTTTTTGGATACCGCGGGACCCGGATTAATCATTTTTTTATATAAAAAATATTTTTGAATCAGGTTCATTTTTTATTTCTTTTTTGCAAAGCCCCGTCGTGCAGATGGTTTTTTATTATTAATCAATTCGATTGCCGTGGCCAGGTCGGGCTGTTCCTTGACAGATACATTAACCTTGTTCGATGAAATGTATGCGCCGTATCGGCCCGTGGGATAATACAGAATCTGGGCGCCGGTCGCCGGATTTTCCCCCAGGGAAATTGGTTCAGCCTTGGTCCCGCCTGCATTCAACAATTCGCGGGCAATGTCCAATGTGATGGTTTCCGCCGTGTATTTTTTTGCCGCCACGTTTTTATCGCCGTTGGTGACATACGGACCAAATCGGCCGATTTTAAACGATATACCGTCCCCCAAATCCACGCTTTGCGCGGTCGGTTTTGATGATGTGTCGGTATCGGTGCCGGCCGGCGCATCGGTCAGCTTTTGCGTGTAATTGCATGTGGGATAATTACTGCACCCGACAAAGGCCCCGTATTTCGACAGCTTAATCCCCAATGTTCCATCGCATTGGGGGCATTTGTTATCGCCGCCCGGGAACAGATGCGTGTGCATAACATTGTTGATTTCGTTGATAATGTCGGTTGTTTTTACCCCGCGGGCACCGTCAATCATTGATTGGGTTGGCGTCCAAAATCCGCGCAGGGCCGGAACCTTTTGCGCGCGGCCGTTTGATACATCGTCCAGGGTATCTTCGGTTTTGGCGGTGAAATTCACATCCACCAAATCCGCAAAGTATTTCGATAAATACGCCGCGATAACCCAACCGCCGGGGGTGGGATGAAAGCGCCGCTGTTTATCCTGTTCAACGTATGCCCGGTCAACAATGGTGGACATGATGGTGGCATATGTTGACGGGCGGCCGATACCCAATTCTTCTAATTTTTTGACCAGTGACGCTTCGGTATATCGGGCGGGCGGTTGGGTAAAATGTTGGTCGGGGGTCAATGCCGCGATATTAATCGCATCCCCCACCGCCAGCGATGGTAATTTTGTTTCCGCGCTGTCATCGGCGTCATCGCGGTCTTCGATATAGACTTTCATAAATCCGTCGAATGTGCGTGTGGTGCCGACCGCGTGGAATATGGCGTTGACCGTATTCGGTTTGATGTCCACAGACACACTGTCGAATTCGGCATTGGTCATTTGGCACGCAATGGTGCGTTTCCAAATCAAATCGTATAATTTTGCTTCGTCGCCGGTGATGCCGTGTGCGGCGGCGTCAAAGTGCGTGGGACGAATGGCTTCGTGTGCTTCTTGTGCATTCTTGGATTTTGTAACATATACGTTGGGTGATTTCGGCAGAAATTTATCCCCATACGTATCCCCGATATAGCGTCTGATTTCCGCGACCGCATCGGCAGATAAATTCGTGGCGTCCGTACGCATATATGTAATCAGCCCTGCTTCGTACAGTTTTTGTGCGGCCGACATCGTGCGGCGGGATGAAAAGTACAATTTACGCGCCGCTTCTTGTTGTAAAGTTGATGTTGTAAACGGTGCGGTGGGACGGCGGGATGTTTTCTTTTTTTCAATATCCACGACCTGGGCCGCCAATGGCACCGTCATCGCCGCCAAGATTTCATCCATCTGGGCGCGTGACGCGATGGTCATTTTTTCAATCTTGTTACCGGCAAACTGTGACAGCATGGCGTTAAATGTGGCGGATGCCTTTTCACATGATGCCGTCAGCGACCAGTATTCGGTTGGTTTAAACGCTTCGATTTCGCGTTCGCGGTCAACAACCAACTTTACCGCGACCGATTGCACGCGGCCCGCGGATTTCCCCAGATTGCGCCGCCACAGTAATGGCGAAATACCAAACCCAATCAGATAATCCAATGCGCGCCGTACCAGATACGCGTCCACCAAATTCTGGTCGATTTCACGTGGGTTTTCGATGGCGGCCAAGACCGCTTTTTTTGTGATTTCGTGGAATGCAACGCGATAAACCTTTTTCCCGGCCAGCAATTTTTTCGCGCGCAAAATGTCCAGGATATGCCACGCGATGGCTTCCCCTTCGCGGTCCGGGTCGGACGCCAGATAAACCGCATCGGCCCGCTTTAATTCATCGGTAATCAGTTTGATTTGTTTTTCTTTGCCCGGCATAATCTGCCAGCGCATGGCGAAATCGTTTTCGGTATCGACACTGCCGTTTTCGGGGACCAAGTCGCGCACATGGCCGACCGATGCAACAACGCGCCAACCCGACCCCAGATATTTTTCAATGGTCTTGGCCTTGGACGGGGATTCGACAATCAACAGATTCATAGTACTAGCTTCCTTTGGCGGATAATTGTTGGTCTTTGTGAATATGGGCGTTCTGGCACAGGCCGAATCCAAACATCAGGGATAACAAGCTGCTGCCGCCAAAAGACATTAATGGCAGCGGTACCCCCACCGTCGGCATCAGTCCCAAAACCATGGAAATATTTATAAAATAATAAATGAAAAAGTTCAACATAAAACCAAAACAAATCAGCTGGCCGAATCTGTTCCTGCATGTTTTGGCGCACCAGAACAGAACCATCACGATAATCGCATACAGGGTCAATAATCCAAACGCACCGACAAAACCAAATTCTTCGCCCAGCATGGTAAAGATAAAATCAGTTTGCTTTTCCGGTAAAAATGATTGCTGGGATTGGGTGCCGGCCATATATCCCTTGCCAATCAGACCCCCACTGCCGAATGCGATTTTCGCCTGGTTAATCTGATACCCGGCACCGCGGGCGTCTTGGTCGGGATTGACGAATGTGATGATACGTTGACGCTGGTAATCGTGCAATCCCCCAAACCACATCACAGGTGCCGCCATAACACCCAAAATGGCCGCGATGATAAACCATTTCTTTTGCGCACCGACGATATAAAACACGCCGACTGTAATCATTCCCAATGACAATGCCGTTCCCAAATCCGGCTGTAACACAATCAGACCAAACGGCACCAGCAACATCATTGCCGGCACCAGATAATTTTTCAATTGGGATAATTCCACCGAATTCATCCATGCAAAATATCGCGCCAATGCCAGAACCAGCGCAATCTTGATAAATTCGGACGGTTGAACATGGATAATCCCCAGATTCAACCACCGCTGGGCCCCCATTCCCGTGTGACCGACAAATGTCACCATTATAATCATAATCAATGCGATGGCATAAATCAGATATGCGGATTTAATCCATGTTTTTATATTGCTGAACGCGGCGATGAAAAAGACCCCAAATCCCATCAGAATTTTTATCGATTGGGATAACGCAAACGGCCGCCAATTACCATGGCCCGCCGAATACAGCACGATAATGGATATCGCCAACACCAGACACATCGGAATAAACATGCCCCATGAAAACCGGGACAGTTTTTCATGAAACGTCATCATGTTGGCGTTTGATACGCGGGTTTGGCGGGCCATGTTATTTTTCCCCCTGTAACAATTCGCGCATAACGGCGGCCGCACTGCGGGCGGCAGAACCACTGCCACCGGAATGTTCGGTGACGACGCATACGGCGTATTTCGGTTTGTCTGTTGGGGCATATCCCACGAACAGACCATGATTGCGCATGTTCCATTTCAATTGTTCGTTGGTTAAAACCCCGCTTAAACGTTCGGCGCGGGAAATACTGCGAACCTGGGACGTGCCGGTTTTACCGCCCATGCGTCGACCCGCGACATTAATCGCACTGCCGGCGGCGGTACCACCGGGCCGGGTCACCTGTTCCAGACCGGTTAAAACGGATTTAATGTTTTTGGGTAATAAATCCAGACTGTCAAACCGGGGCGTGGTGCCGTCATCAATCAAACGCGGTTTAACAACGCGGTTTGATGCGACGCGCGCCATCATCACCGCCAATTGCAGACAATTGGTCAGAATGAATCCCTGGCCGATGCCGGAAATAATCGTGTCACCGTGAACCCAACGCTGGCCGACCTGTTTTTCTTTCCATTTTCGGTCGGGCATGACACCGGCCATTTCGCGTGACAAAATGTCATCCATATATTTTTCCGTCAGCCCCAGTTTTATGGCCATAGCCTTTATCGCGTCAATCCCAATGCGCAGTGCCATCTGGTAAAAGTAAATGTCACAAGAATGCTTTAACGCGCCGGCCATATCGACCCAACCGTGTCCCTTGTCTTCCCAGCAGTGATACCGGCGGTCACCGTAATCCCAATGACCCGGACAGAAAATCTTTTCGTTGGGGGTTGTGGCACCCGATTCCAATGCCGCCAGCGCAACCACGATTTTAAATGTGGACCCGGGGGGATATAATCCTTCGATGGTTTTGTTCATGAACGGTTTGGCAAAATCTTTGCGCAATCCCGCGATGTATTCGTCGGCATCATCACCCGAAAACAAATTTGGGTCAAAACTGGGGGCCGATACCATCGCCAAGATGTTGCCGGTTTCAATATCCAATGCCACCCCGCATCCCGCGCGATGCGCGGCCAATGCGTCATACAGCGCCCGTTGCGGTCCGTCCAATATGGTCGTTTGCAGATTGGTTCCGGGGGTTGGCGCAATGTATTGTGATTTATCTTCGCCGGTAACGCGGCCGACGGCGTTTGTAATCATGACCGTTTGTCCCGGTTGACCCGATAATTCCGTATTGAATTTGCGTTCCAATCCTGTAATCCCGGTGGTATAAAACGGCGCCCCCGACACAGGCTTGTCCGGGGCCCCGACATATCCGAATATCTGGGCACCGGCCGGTCCCAATTCATAGACGCGGGCATACCCGCTGCGGATATGCAGCCCCGGCAGATTTTTCGCCTGTAATTTCGCCAATGTTGCCCAGTCCAGGTTTTCACTGACCAGGGTTGGTTGAAATTTCGGTTGCTTTTTTATCTTGGCCTGGATGCGGCGGACGGTTTTTTCTTTTAATTTCAATTCGTCGGCCACCGTCGCAATCAGTGCGGATACATCTTCGGATTCTTCGGGAATGATATAGATACGGTAAATCGGCGCATCACGCGAAATAGCGGTGCCGCCCGCCGACACAATTTTGCCCCGTTCGGGAAAATCCATTTGAATACGGAATGAATTGTTTTCACTTTTGCGTTTATAGCTTTGGTAACTGAACACCTGCATTTGCAGCATCCGCAACACCAGTGCCGATGTCAGAACCGCCCCACCCGTCAAAAACAATGCGGCGCGGCGGTCAAATACGCGTGCGACTTCGGTATCAATCATGACTGATCCTTTTGATACATGTCGTTATTGGCGTGTACAGCACCGCCCCCCACACAAACAGCCACAGCATACGTGCCAGGTTGCCGAAATCAAATTGCAAACAGAACAATATCCCCAGCGCCACCCCCCAGAATATCAGGAATCCACGCAATCCGTTTTGGTCCCATCGGGTCATGTCAATAACACTTTGGAATCCGTTGGCCGCGTACATCAGGCAATACAGCGCCGTCCAATACAGCAACGTATCGGATTTATAATCAATCGCAAAACACATCAGAACCGAAAATGCGGCAAATCCGGCGGTCGGCCGGATGAATGAAAAAAAGAAAATCGGAATCAACGCCAATGCCCCACCCGGATTCCAAAACGGGGCCGACAATCGCCACAGGGCCAAAACCGCGATAAACGGACATGCAGCGCGTAAAAAATTCACAATTGGCGTATTCATTTACTTGTATTTATCCCCGTTGTCGAATTGCAAAACCATCACCGACGACAAACGCGATGGGGGCAAAGTCTTGACATCGGTGGGGCTGGTCATTTCACCAACCGGGATACCGCCCGGTAAAATACCGCTGATATTGCTGGTCACCAGATGCAGGCCCGCGCGCGGCTGAAATTCAGGGTCACTGAAAAATCCCATTGTCGGGTAACGCGACCCGTTACCGGTCAGAAATCCGTACACTTCGGACCCGGCGATACGCACGGCGATATTGCTGGCGGCATCCGACAGACTGCGAACCTTGGCAAAATTGTGGCCGGTGTCAACGACCATGCCGACCAATGTGCCGTCCATTGACACAACCGCCATGCCGTTTTGAATACCGGCGGCGGTGCCTTTGTTAATTAAAAACGTACTGTGATGAAATGCGCGGTTATCATACGTCACCCCCGCCAGAACGGCCCGCTGGGGCGATGCCCGCACAATGTCCAATTGCAAGGCCAGCTTTTGATTTTCTGCAATGGCGATGTCGCACGCAATTTTGTTTTCCAGTGCCGCATCCAACCGCGCCCGTAATTCTTCGTTTTCGGCGCGCAGTGTTGATAATTCGTGGATATTGGCGACGGTTCGTCCCACCACACGCACCGGCCATGTTATCGCATCACCGACCGCCGATGCCACCGGTACAACCACATGGGCGGCGGCGTTCATAATCCGATAATCGGGCTTTGCAATCATGATATAGACCAGAAATATCGGCAATGCCGCGGCCGCGGCGGCCGATTTAATCAAAGTATAGACCCGGGAAGATAATTTATTCTGGTTCATCGGGGGATAGTTTAATCTTTATAAAGACAACATTCAATAAAAACTTGATTTTTTGATTTAATATGCCAAAATACCCGGGTGTATAAATCCAAAGTGGCAAGGCATTGCCATCCGGATGATGTTAAAAAAGGATATAAAATGCCGAAACTGAAAACAAAATCGTACCTGAAAAAGCGTGCGTCTATGACTGCCAGCGGAAAAATCCGTGTTGCCAGAAACGCCCACAAAAAACTGCTGCGTAAGAAGTCCAAGCGTGCAAACAACGCCGGGTCTAAACCGCAGTATCTGAATGACAACATGGTGCCACAGGCAAAAATCCTGGCCCCATATGGATTGAAATAATTTTGGGGGTATAAAAAATGGCAAGAGTAAAACGCGGTACAACCGTTAAACAAAAGCATAACAAGATTTTGGCACGTGCCAAAGGTTATCTGGGCCGTCATCATTCCACATACCGCGCGGCGCGTGAAAAAACCGAAAAAGCCGGTCAGTACGCATACCGCGACCGTCGTGTGAAAAAACGCGATTTTCGTTCGTTGTGGATTGTTCGTATCAATGCTGCGGTGCGCAGCCATGGTCTGACATACAGCCAGTTCATGAATGGCCTGAAAAAGGCGGGTGTTTCCCTGGACCGCAAGGTTTTGGCGGAAATGGCCTATGCTGGTGATGCCAACTTTGACAAATTGGTCGATACTGCAAAACGATTTACCACCGCTGAATCTAAATAAGCCTTGGCGGCGGGTCTTGTTTTGTTATAATAAAAGCCGGATTATCACCGGCTTTTATTTTTTATCATCAATGGGGATTAAACGTGAAAGAACAGATAAATCAAATTCAAACACTGGAAGAATTACAGGCCTTGCACACGGCCACGTTCGGTAAAAACGGCACCATGACGGCCCGTCTGCGTGATATGAAAAATCTGGATAATGATGCGCGCGCGGCACTGAACAAAGAAAACGCCGAACTGCGCGAATTGTTCAAAACGCGCCAGGCCGACATCGAATACGCCGTTATGATGGCCAAATTACAGACCCAGAAATTGGACGTTACTTTGTCGCCGGAACCCGAACATGTCGGCCGGTTGCATCCGTTGACCCAGGCATTGGCGGAAATATCGGGGATTTTGGAATCTTTTGGATACAATTTGTGGACCGGCCCCGAAATCGAAGATGATTGGCATAATTTCACGGCATTAAATACACCGGCGCACCACCCCGCGCGTGATATGCAAGATACGTTCTTTTTGCCCAATGGTAATGTTATGCGGACCCAGACATCCGCCATTCAAATCCGCGCCATGGAAAAATGCGGCGTGCCGATTAAAATGTTTGGTATCGGTGCCACATATCGCAAAGAAATGGATGCAACCCATTCACCCATGTTCCATCAAATCGAAGGGCTGTACGTCGATAAAAACGTCACGATGTCCGATTTAATTGGTGATGTTCGTGCGTTTTTACAGCGGTTCTTTGAAATGGATAATGTTGAATTGCGTATTCGGCCGTCTTATTTCCCGTTCACAGAACCCAGTATCGAAATCGATATGAAATGGCACGGGGACAAATGGTTGGAAATCATGGGGGCCGGTATGGTTCATCCGGACGTTCTGCGCAACTGTGGCGTTGACCCGGACGTGTATCAGGGATTTGCGTTCGGATTTGGTTGGGACAGATTGGCCATGTTGAAATACAATTTGTCGGATATTCGCAAATTCTATGATGGCGACATCCGGTGGTTACAGGCAAACGGATTCTAAAACGGCGGGGATTACGATAATGAAATGGACATATGATTGGTTAACAGATTATTTGACGACAACGGCAACGCCGCATGAAATTGCAGATACGTTGACCCGCATCGGACTGGAAGTCGAAGATGTCGACATCCCCGTTGCCCCCGTGGCGGCGCGTATCGTTGAATGCCGCGCGCATGAAAACAGCGACCATTTGCACGTGTTGATGGTGGACGACGGGTCTGGTACCCTGCGCCAGGTTGTCTGTGGCGCACCGAACGCGCGTGTGGGATTGGTATCTGCGCTGGCCCGGCCGGGATGCAAAATCGGCGGCATGGAAATCAAAAGTGGTAAATTGCGCGGCGTCATGTCCGACGGCATGATGTGCAGCGCCCGTGAATTGGGTATCGGTGATGACCATGACGGTATTATCGAATTACCCGACAGCACCGCGTTGGGAACATCGGTGGTGGATGCACCGGTGGTCTTTGACGCCGGGATTACGCCCAACCGCCCCGATTATTTGTCTGTTGCGGGTATTGCGCGTGATTTGGCCGCGGCGGGTGTCGGGACATTCAAACCGATGACCGCCCCGCATCAGTTCCAGGTTAAATCAAACCGCCATGTCGATATTCAAACACCAAATTGTCCGACATATCGGTTTTGTGAAATTCACGGGATAAAAAACACGCACAGCCCGCGCGTCATCGCATCACGTTTGGCGGCGATTGGAATTAATCCCAAAAACGTGGCGGTGGATGTGACGAATTACATTTGTTATGACATGGGTCAACCGATGCACTGTTTTGACGCAGACCGCGTATCGGGGGACATTGTCGTGCGCTGTGCCACCCCCGGCGAAGAATTTACCGATTTATTCGGTACCACGCATCAATTGACCGACACCGACATGGTGATTGCGGACGCGGACGGTATTTTGGCTGTGGCGGGTGTTATTGGCGGTTCGCGCGCCATGACACGTGATGATACGGTCAACATTATTTTGGAAAGTGCATATTTCGACCCGGTTGCTGTGCGTAAAACGGCCAAGCGTTTGGGTCTGTCCACCGATGCGTCATACAGATATGAACGCGGTATTGACCCGACAATCACCGGGGCGGCGCTGGCGCGTGCGGCATCCATGATTATGGATACGGCGGGTGGTGAAATTGTGGGGTCGGGATTTGCCGGGCAAATGGTCACCCCGAATATCAAGATTGAATACAGCCCCGCCCTGTTGCGGAAAAAGACCGGCATTGATATGGATGCGCAAACGCAAAAGCGTATTTTAATGGGGTTGGATTTCGTTGTCCAAGATGGTGGGGCCACATGGACGGTTTATCCCACCGCGGCGCGTGTTGATATTCAAATTCCGGAAAATATTGTGGCCGAATTGGTCCGTCTGTATGGTTATGACCAGATTGCCGGTGCCACCGCGCACGGTGCCACATCCGACGGCGCCACGCACCAGGAATTAAATCTGGGGGTAAAACGGCATTTGGCGGCGCGCGGATTATCCGAATGCGTATCGTTTGGGTTTGGCAATATGGCCGCAGAACAGATGTTGTCGGACCGGCCATCCATTGCGGTTGCCAATCCCATTACATCGGATTTAAATACGGCACGGAACAATTTGCTGGGCAATATGTTGAATGCGGTTGCCGATAATGAAAAGCGTGGATACGCCGATTTAAACCTGTTTGAATTGGGGACTGTATTTGATGGGGACGCGCCCGGCGACCAGCATACCCAATTGGTCATTGTGCGCACCGGGATGACCGCACCGCGTCATTGGCTGGGGCGCAGTCGCGCTGTCGATGTATTCGATGCCAAGGCCGATATTTTATCCCTGATGCGGGGGCAAAATGTTACGGTTTTGACCGACAATCCGCCGCGTTGGGCCCATCCGTTCCGCTGGGGCGCGGTGATGCAGGGGAAAAAGAAAATTGCCGAATTCGGTCAATTACATCCCAATGTCGCCCGCGCGTGGAAGATAAAGACGCCCGTCATGGTTGCAATTGTGGACGATGTTTCGGTATTGCCGACGTCGCGCCGCCGCGGTGATGCGCAATTATCTGATTTTCAACCGATAACCCGTGATTTTGCATTTGTCACAGACGCGGATTTTCCGGCATCAACACTGGTGTCGACGGCGGCGTCGGCCGATAATCGGATTGTGGATGCGGTTATATTTGACGCGTTTGACATGGGTGACGGGAAAAAATCGATTGCGTTTACCATCACCATTTTGCCCCGCGAAAATATGTCGGATGCCGCGTTACAGGAATTGCAAACGGCGGTTATCAGCCGTGTGGAATCCCGATGCCCGGCCCATATTCGTGACAAGTAAAAAACCCGACATTTGTCGGGTTTTCTTGTCAGGGGTGTGTTTCTTGATATTTGAAAATTTTTCCCATATAATAGGAATGTGATAGTCTGACCATCTGTCATGAGGTGTGGAAGCCTCCCAGGTTGTTTGTATCTATTGGACGGGTATTAAATGTAAAAAAGACATGTCCTTCTAACCACCCGGTTGGAGGGCGTCAAAATACATGCGGTATTCATGCCGTTAATATGCGCACAATCCTGGATTGCTTCTAACCTCCAACCGCCTTTGGTCATGGCGGTTTTATTATCTAATCTGAAATCGGGGGAAAAAGATGGGTAAGAAATACGACCAGGCTAACATTGCCTTTAACCAGGCGTTGGGAAAACACATTCGCATGGCCCGCCAAGGGGCCGGTATGACGCAGCCGGAATTGGCGCGCAAGATTGATGTGACATTCCAACAAATACAAAAATATGAAAGCGGTGTTAACAATATTTCCGCATATAAATTGAACCAGTTGTCACGTGCGCTGGGGGTGTCTTTTGCGCCGTTTGCATCGACATCCGACGGGTTGGGCCCGACACATGTGGTATGTGATGCGCATCAGTTTCGATTGGTGGCCAAATTGGGGCGTTTGGACGCACATTTGGTCCGGTTGGTTGAAACGATTGTTGATAAACTGTAAAAAATGCCCCGCAATTTGCGGGGCGATAATTTTATCTGTTTTATCCCAGGATTTTTGTTTCCCCCGTCGCGGGGTAATATATTTTGGGTACACCCGGATAATTCAATGCCCGGTGATGGGCCGGTACCAAGAATTCCGGTAACGGGGGCGCTTCGCCCATTGCCATGTATTTTGCCAATCGTGGGTCTTTGAATGCCATTTGTTTGTCTGCTTCGATTGGGCGATTATAGAATCCCTGGAATATGACCAATTGCTTGTTATCTGGCAATTTCATGATGTCCATGGGGCTGTACAATAATTCTTCGGTGGTGGATTCGGTTTCTTTGCCGTCGGCCCCCTTGGACGTTTTGATTTTCATCTTCATCCCCATCATTTTGGAAAAGCGGTCCGCCGTATCGGGGTCGTTTTGACGCAAAACAATCTTGGCGGCGGTGGTCGAAATGATTGTTGCCGCCGCGTCATTGCCGTATTTTTCCGCAATCTGGTGCAGGTCCTGGCCAATAATCAGGTATGAAATCTGTTGCCCACGCCCCAGGTCCGGTCCCTGAATCACGGCCTGTAATTTCTGCATCTTGGGCATTTCGTCCAACACGAACAGAACCGGACACGGTCCCAATTTTTCCCCGTTGTGCATTTCTTCGGGGGCGTTTGCCAACAAGAAACTGGACATCAGTTCGATAAAGATACCGGTGATGGGATTTAACGCTTCGGCATCGACCATGTTGATGGACAGGTAAACCGTTACCGGCTTTATCTTGCCATCGCGGGGATCGCGCAACCCGCGCAGGTCGGAAAAATGGAAATCCGAATGACTGGTTCGATTGCGGACCGCCGCGTTGCGGAAAATGGCCAATCCCGCCAAAATGGTCGACAAAATAGATCCGCGTTCTTTGTCCGGGGTGTTGGCCAACTGGGTCAATTCCAAAATTGCGCGATGGGCGTATGCGTATTGGCGCGCTTCGTTAACGGCGTCGGTGAACAAATCTTTCATCGGGTCGGCCATCATGACCATCTGGTCCCCCTGGCGGCGGCGGTTTTCCATTTCTTCGGCAATGCGAATCTGGTTCGCATTTAACCAGTCCAGAATCATCGACAGTGACGCTTCGCGGCCGCGCCATGCGTCGGGAATATTCGCCCATGTGCCAACGTGAACATAATTGGTTGCATTCAATTCACCGCGTTGCAGTAATGCGTGCGCCGCATATGCGTTCGGGTCATGAATCATCGCCAGATAATAATCGGACAACACCGCCGCATCTTCGGCGTCAAACGTGCCGGACGTAATGCGTGCGTAAAAGTAATCGTCGGCCTTGGCCCGTTCAATCTTGGAAATAATAAATTGCACCAATCCAGACAGACCCGCGCGCCCGGTCAATTGCCAGTGCGGGTCGGCCGATGACGATGTGTTATCGGGAATTAAAACCTTGCATATCGAATCAACATACAGGTCGCGCTGTTCCGCATTAAACGGTACGTGTTCGGGCGACAACGGATTCCACGACGGATAATAAATGCCGCGTTCGGGGTCATCCTGGCCGGCCCAGTTCATAATAAACACCGGTCCGACCGTCGCGCGGTATGCGGATGATTTTTTGTTTAATTCCGGTTTCGGGTCGTTGATAATCATCGACACCGTGTTACAGTCAAAAATTGTCGGTAATACAACGCCCTGGGTTTTACCGGTCCCGGGGGGCGCCACGCACAATGCTGACAGACATTCATTCATCATCAGGGGCTTTTTCTTGAAATAGCCCAATACCATCATAAACCCATCCCACAGACCCATTTTCTTGATATCTTCCAGGGTGGCTTTGTTGGATGATTTTTCGTTGAATTTGTCATTGCCATGCGGATTGAATTCCGACACCAACGTCGCATCCGCCAGGAAATAGTACGCAATAATCGGCAACAATGGTGTTAAACATGGCAAATCCGTATGCAAAAATGTACGCGACAACCAATACGGAATTTCGGCCAAGACCGATAATCCCCCCGTCGTCAGCATGTGCGACAGGTATATTTTCATCCATGTGATGGATGCCGGTGACCACCCATAACGCCAGATGTGTTCCACAATAAACGACAACCCAAACGCCACCGCGCATGCAATCCAGATTCCACATGCCCACCGGATGCGCCAAAACAGCGCCGCCATCGGTTTTTGCAGATGTGGTTTGTACGAACTGGATTTGAATATATTCAATCCCTTAGAATCGCCACCGGCGGATAAAATCTTGAACTTGGCTGCCATTGTGCTAAGATTATACCAGAAAAAACGACAATGATAAATACAAGAATTATCGCGACATGAAAAATATACCGCGCATTTTTGTCGATATGAATTTGGAATCCGGTATTCAAATACCGGCATCGCGTGATGTGGCGCATTATCTGGGGCGTGTGATGCGGACGGATGTTTGTCGCGTTTTTAACAATGGTCGGGAATTTGATGCGCAAATTTCCGCGGATGGAAAAACACTGCACATCGGTGCGGAAACAAATCATCGTGACCCGGGCAATGCACTGATATTTTGCTTTGCCCCGATTAAGCGGACCGATGACATGTTAAACATGGTGACGCAATTGGGCGTTGCGGCGTTCCAGCCGGTTATCACCGAACGCACGGTGGCCCATCACATCAATTGGGACCGCATGCACAAAATTGTGGTGGAATCCGCCGAACAATCCAACCGCAACAGTGTGCCGTTGATTTTGCCGCCGATTAAATTTTCAGAACTGGATATGACGGGCCTGGTGTTTGCCGATGAACGCGCGGCGTATGGTCGGGCGATACCCGCATTGGATATGACACCGCGGGCGGTCTTGGTCGGGCCCGAGGGTGGATTTTCACACAACGAATTTGCCGCGTTGGATGCCGGCGGCGCGCGCGGAATATCATTGGGGGCAACCATTTTGCGGGCCGAAGTGGCGGCCGTCGCCACGGTTGTTCGGGTGATGTCATGACGCGGGTGCGGCTGGCAAAATTTATTGCGGATTCGGGTGTGGCATCGCGCCGTGGTGCCGAAGATTTAATTACATCGGGTGTGGTTTCGGTAAACGGTGCCGTTGTTACAACGCCTGTATTTTTTGTCGATAACGGGGATACGGTGACGGTGCGTGGTCATCGTGTCGTCCCCCAGGATGACACCCGTCTGTATGTTTTTCATAAACCGATAAATGTTATGACGACGGCGCATGACCCATCGGGCCGCCGAACCATATACGATGTGTTGCCGCGTGAATACAAAAATCTGAAATATGTCGGGCGTTTGGATTATAAAACCACAGGATTGCTGTTGTTAACCAACGATGGTGTGTTGGCGCGTAAATTGACATTGCCGTCGTCGGAAATTCCGCGCACATATGTTGCGATGGTGGGCGGCGCGGATATGTCGACACTGGATGCGGCGCGCCGTGGTATGACGGTTGACGGGATAACATATCGACCGATGGAAATCGATGTTATGTCATCGGACACGGTGCGCGTGACCGTACGCGAAGGAAAGAAAAACGAAATCCGCATCGTGTTGCGTGCATGCGGTCATCCGGTTCGTAAATTGCACCGCATATCGTTCGGTCCGATTGAATTGGGAAATTTACCCGTCGGACAAATTCGCGCCGTATCACAGAAAAGCATTGACGCGCTGTTGAAATCTCTCTAAAATTAATCATAAGGAAGGGAGATTTCCATGACACAAAAGAAAAACCTGAAAAAGAATTCAAAACAGGCCGTAAAAAACGTACGTGCCAAAGCCAAACCGGTTGCTGCATCTGCGCGCACCGCAAACAGTGCACCACGTTTCAGCCCGTGGTCTTTGTCAATCTATCTGTATTGGTTTATTATTTTGTTCTTTATTGCGGCAACGTTTTATATCCTGGGGCGCAGCCATGGTGTCTTGCACCCGACGGTCAATAACGTAGAAGTCACCGAAGAAGCCCTGTTGCAACCCAACGATTATTATGAATCCGGCAAAACTAAATTGATGGCCGGCAATATTGATGATGCCATTGTGGATTTGACCGCCGCGGTCCAGGCGGAAAATCCGTCGGTCGATGCACTGATTCTGCGGGGCGAAGCATATATGCAATCGTCGGCATATCGTGAAGCATTGGCGGATTTTGACGCGGCATTGGAAATGGATTCAATGAACACTGTTGCATATTACGACCGGGCGTTGCTGCATATGCGTCTGGAAGATTATGCCGCGGCATTGAATGATATCAACAACGCGTTGGCCGCCCGCGCGGTTAAACCCAATGATGCGGTTCAATTGCGTGATTTGTATGCCAAACGCGGCCAATTGAATTTGTGGATGAAAAACTGGGACGGTGCGGTTGCGGATTACACCAATTCGTTGGCCCGCCCCGAAGGTGTGGTGAATCCGTCTGTATATGCCGAACGCGCCGAAGCATATACGGCCATGGGACAATACGCGGATGCCATCAACGATTATACATCGGCGGTACGCATTATTTCCGAACAGATTCAGGGTGCAACCACAACCGCCCAACGCGAAGATTTGTCCAACCGCGCGATGTCGTATTTTGAAAAATCGGCTGCGCTGAATTTAAGTCTGGGCAATGTGGATTCCGCGCGTGTGGATTTGCAATCGGCATTTGCGATTGCGGCTGCATTGAATGACGCCGAAACCACAACGCGTTTACAGGCATTGATTGCCGAACTGGGTGAATAATTATTCCCCGCGTAAATATCAAACGCCCCGTTTGGGGCGTTTTTTATTGTACACCATTTATGCACATCAGACATGTTTTCGCATCATTGGGGTTGGTCGTCAATGTACAGCATTCAACCGTTTTGGATTCTGCATCGCATGACCCGTACGATATTTCATACGTGCCGGTCGAATCAGACCCGCTGGTGGTCCCATTTCGAACGCATGTTGTCCCCGACACTGTCCAGCCCATCGGACATGAATATGTCGTTTCTCTTTGGCCGTTTGGGCAACAGTATTGTTGCACCGTTGGCGAACATGATGCCGAATAATTTTGTACGTTCGTCGCACATTGCCATGCCGCATGTGCCGCAGCCGGTGCCATCAATCCCAGCATGATGGCACCACAAAGTTTTTTCATTGTTTTTCCCCCTGTTTTTGGTTAAACAAAAACCACCGGAAAATCTGGTGGTTGGGGGTTGGAAACAATCTGATGAATTGTGCTGCTTATTCAATATATTCACAGCCCCCCAACCAAAACAGGTTGGAGTTGTTTTTCGTCCCATTTCGGACGCATCAGTCGGGTTTCCACACCCCGATGACGGAACACCCGTCATCACTGCTGATGTTATCAATATTAAAATCGAAAGGCAATTTATTATTTGCCGCGGCGCGGCGGTGCGTAAAAAAACACCGGATAAATTCCGGTGTTTTTAAACGGTTTTGCCCGGGGCGTTACATATTGTGTTCAGCGGGCATTCGCCGCATTTGGGGCGCAGGGCCCGGCATGTATACCGACCGTGCAGAACCATGACATGATTGACAATCGGGTGATATTTTTTCGGGATAACCTGTAATAATTTTGATTCAACCTTTTCCGGGGTATTGTCATCGGCGCCCACCCATCCGTATCGGTGCGCATTGCGGAAAACATGCGTATCGACACCGATATTGGGTGCGCCCCACAACACGTTCATGATGACGTTGGCGGTCTTTTGCCCGATGCCGGGCAATTTCATCAGGCTATCCCGGTTGTGATATTTTTTTGGGAATTTGTAATCGTCCCCATTTGTCCCGTCGCCCGCCAATTGCGCCGCCAGACCCATAATACTTTTTGCCTTGTTATTAAAAAACGACAAAACGCATATGTGCTTTTTCAAACCGTCTTCGCCCAGTTGCAACATTTTTTCCGGGGTCGGTGCCACACGAAATAATTCGGGTGTGACTTCGTTAACCTTTTTATCTGTTGCCTGGGCCGATAAAATCACCGCCACCGCGAAATTAAATTCGTTTGTCGAATACAATTCCGACCGGATGTTCATGTCGACGGTTGGCGGCACCAACGAAAAATACTGGTCTGGGGTCATCATTTCTGGCGTTCGTGTAATTGGCGTAAAATTTCTTCTTGGTTTTTCAATATTTGGGTCATGTATTTCAGAACCAGTTCCGTTTCCCGGCTGAACCCGCCGGATTCAGACACCACATGTTGTGAATAAGAACATGGTTTACTGTTGGGGGCAATACAAATGCCGTCCCGGTAACATGAACATTTTACATCTGCTTTTGCACAAACTCTCATAATGTATCCTGTGTGTTATTTGGCTTTCTGTATCGAAATGGCCAATGCGTATCCTTCGATTTCTGTGGCGTGTTCACCGTCGCCGGGTTGCATGTCGACAATTAAGGCTTCGCGCATGATGTGGTCGCGATGGATTTCCATTGCGCGTGCCAACGCCGGGTCGGCGCGGAATTGCAGATGGATGCGGTCCGATACATCAAAATCGACGGCTTTGCGTGTGTCCTGGATAAAGCGCAGGGCGTCGTTCGCCAAACCTTCGGCCAGTAATTCTGAATTCGTTTCCGTATCCAAAACCACAACCGCCGTATTGTCCGGCAATGCCGCGCCGGTAACGCCATCACGCACCGTCAAACGGGATTCAAATTCATCCGCATTCAGTTTGTGGCCCGCCACCGCCAACATGTCCCCAACAATTTCATAATCGCCGCGTTTGACCGCCGGGATAATGTCACGCAATGCGCCACCCAAACGGGCACCGATTTTCGGTGTAATCAGATACACAAAACTGTCGGCAACGGTGCCGGTATCTGCGACGAATTCAACCGATTTGACATTTAATTCTTCGCGGATGATGTCGGCATAATCCGGCATAATCGCACCCGCGATGGTGGCACGGTTCAATGGTAAACGGTTACGCAGTTTGTATTCTTTGCGTAATTGGTTACCCACAGACACAATCATCTGGATGCGGCGCATATCGTCAACGATTTTGGCATCAACCGGTTGTGCGGTTGGGAAATCCGTCAAATGGACCGATTGGCCCCCCGTCAGATTTTTGTAAATATATTCCGTAATAAACGGTGCAAACGGCGCCATCGCGCGGCACAGTGTGGTCAAAACCTGGTACAGGGTGTCAAACGCCGCCTGGTCTTCGTCCCAGAAACGTGTGCGTGACCGACGGATGTACCAGTTGTTCAATACATCCAGAAACCGGACGAATTCCTTGGTCGCGATATCGGGCTTGTACTGGTCCAGTGCGTCGCCCGTGATGCGTACCAATTCGTTTAATTCCGCAATGATGTATTTATCCAGTGCAACATCCGACACCGTATCGGTACCCGTGATACCCCCCGCATTCGCATACAGGGTAAAGAAATGGTACGCATTCCACAGCGGTGTCAAAATGTTCTTGATTGTTTCGGTAAAGACTTTGCCGGATTTATCAACGGAAACGGGTTCGGCTTTCATAAAATTGGAACCCAAGATAAACAGGCGGATTGCGTCGGCGCCGAACTGTTCAATCTGTTCTTCGGGGTTGGCAAAGTTCCCCAATGATTTGGAAAACTTCTTTTTATTTTCATCAACCACCATGCCGTTGGCGGACACAGTTTTGAACGCCGGACTGTCCCACAGGGCCGTTGCCAACACCATCAGTGCATAAAACCAACCGCGGGTTTGATCTTGGCCTTCGATAATATAATCGGCGGGGAATGTGGCGGTAAATTTGTCCGCGTTTTCAAACGGGTAATGCAATGATGCCCACGGCATGGACCCCGATTCCACCCAACAATCCAGAACGTCGGGGATGCGTGTCCATCCGTCGCGGGTCAATGCATCCAGTGTCGGCCGGTGCAAATCGTGAATTTCAACGCCGAAAAATTCTTGTAATTCTGCGATGGAACCAAAGATTTTGTATTCGCCGTCACGATGCCAAATCGGCAATGGCGTTCCCCAAAAACGGTTGCGCGAAATGGCCCATGGGCGCGCATTTTCAATCCAGTTGCGGAATCGTTCGCCCGCCGATGTCCAGTGAACCCGGGTATTGTTCGCCAACAGTTTGTCTTTGATTTTCGGCACGTCGATATACCAAGAATCTGTTGCGCGATAGATTAATTTTTCCTTGGACCGGTCACCATATGGATATGAATGCTTGTATTGTTCTTTTTTAACCACGTGGCCGGCGGATTTCAGAAAATCCATGACTTTGGCATTTGCGGCAAAGATGTTTTCGCCCGCGAAATCGCGCACGGTTTCGTCAAAGTTGCCGTATGTATCCACATTCAAAATCACCGGGAATTTTGCATCAATGTTTTTGGCCGCCCAGAAATCGTCCGCCCCAAATGCCGGTGCGATGTGAACAATACCGGTCCCATCGGAATCCGACACGTAATCGGCCGGGATAACCCGGTACAGCAAATCCGACATGCCCGCGTAATAATCGAACAGCGGTGTATATTTCAAACCCACCAAATCGCGGCCGGTGATTTCGCCGATTTTCGTCGCATTGGCCAATTGTTTTTCGTATGCCCCAACGCGGGTTTGCGCGATGACATAGACGGCGCCGTCGGCATCCTGCATCCGGACATATTTCATATCCGGGTTGACCGCCAATGCCGAATTTGCCGGCAGTGTCCACGGGGTTGTTGTCCATGCCATAACGCGGTCGCCGTTTTCCAATTCGAACCACACCGTTAACGCATCATCAACGACGTCACGGTAATCCTGGGACGCTTCGGAATTTGAAACGACGGTCCCGTTGACCCAGTCATACGGATTGACACTGTAATCTTTGTACAGTAATCCGCGGTCATACAGTGTTTTTAATGTCCACAGCATGGATTCCATGTAATTTTTATCCATGGTTTTGTATCCATACCCGTCACCGACATCAACCCATCGGCCGATGCGTGCGATGAATTTTTCCCATTCGGTGGTGTATGTCATCACGTCCGAACGGCACATATCACAAAATGCCGCGATGCCGTCATGGGTAACGATATCACGTGCGGTGCGTCCCTGTTTTTTTTCAACGGAATTTTCCGCCGGCAATCCGTGGCAATCCCATCCCAATTCGCGTCGGACAAATTTACCGCGCATGGTCTGGTACCGGCACACCATATCTTTGACCGCAGACACGCCCAAATGGCCCCAGTGCGGCAACCCATTGCCAAAGGGCGGCCCGTCATAAAACGAAAACGGATGGCCCTGCTTGGTCCGTTCCAGCGATTTGTGGAAAGTATCGTCTGCGCGCCAGAAAGCCAAGATTTCCTGTTCCAGCTTTGGAAAGTCTGCCCGCGGGTCTGTTTTTGGGTATGCCATTTGCATTTTCCTTCTGTTTTTTCTAATAAAAAATGGCGCCATACGCGCCCAGGCAACGTGCCAAAGCGCGGTGCCATTTATTTGATAATAATTATTGTCGTCTGTGCCATTTTTTTTATTTCTGGTGCCGGTGACAGGACTTGAACCTACGACCCCCTCATTACGAATGAGATGCTCTACCAGCTGAGCTACACCGGCGTCGCATGCCAGTTTATACTATGTTTTGAAAAATTTCCAGTATTAAATTCATCCCTGTTGGGATTTGTATCGGATGGGCATGGCGGGGGTGGGTGCGCTATACTGCGCCCGAACACAGGGGGATTTTATGACATGGGATTTCTTTGTTAATTACGGGATGATTGCCATTAAACTGGTGATGGCCATTGGGGTTGCGGCGCTGTTTTTAAAGTTCTTTAACATGAACAACCAGCTGAAACAGATGACGCCGCTGGATATTATTTTGAACTTTCTGCTTAGTGCCATATTGTCCAATTTTATCCTGGATTCGGATGTGACATTGACCGACTTTGCGATAATTGTCGCGATTTATGGGGTGTTGTTATATATCTTGAATAAATTGACGTTCGGGACCGATATTGGTCGGCGCATCTTTGTCGGCACGCCGCGCGTGATTATCGATAATGGGAAATTCGATGCCAAAATGATGAAGCGTTGGAATGTCAATGCGCGCGATGTGGCCGCCGCCATGCGTCAACAAGATATTCATTCCCTGCGCGATGTAAAAACGGCCCAGATTGAACCGAACGGAAATCTGACGGTGATTAAGCGTGGTATGTATAAATATCCCGTCATCTTGATTGATAACGGGGTTGTGGTGGACGACGGATTACAAAAAATTAATCGGGATGAAAAATGGTTGATGCGGCAATTGCGCCGCCACCGGATAACGGACCCCGACGATGTCTTTATCGCCCAGTGGGATAAAAACAAAATCGAAATTATTAAAAAAGATTAATCCCCCAACCGGGGGATTTTTATAATCTGGTGTTTTGGGCACGCAAAATCATCGATTCTACGTTTTTATTTGTGTGTATTGGAAATATTTTTGCGTTGGGATGCGCGTTTATAAACACACGGAAAATTTCATCGGCAAATGCCTGGCCGATGCTTTCAACGCCCTTGAAATCCAAAAACACTTTGTCAAATGTTTCCAGTCGGGCCAATAACCGTCGCGCCTGGGAACGTGACACGATGCCGTCCCCGTTGGACGTCATCAATATGACGGGAATGATGGTGGTATCAAACGCCTGTTCGCCGTATTTTTCAAATATTTCCGATTTGGTGCGGTCTGTTTGGTTGGACAATTCCATGGCCACCCGGGTGCCGTTATATTCGCTGTCGCTGTTTTCTTCGAAAATCCAGTCTGCCTTGTTAAAATCGTGAATCCATGAAATGCCGTACGATAAAATCAAAAACCGGTCCATCATGCGTGATGAAAAGAAAATGCCTTCGCCGGTGTGATTGGTTTTGTCCGTGGTCATTTTCCCCTTGGCCAATTCGATGGCAACTTCGCGGTTGTCTTGCAGGTGAAATGTATCGCGAATGTTGTTAAAGATACCAATTCCGTTATCGCTGATCAGGATGCGTGTTTTCAAGAAACTTTTATAAATAATAACACTGACGGATATGCCGCGGGAATGTTCACGGGCATTGTTGAAAATTTCGCTGAAACAGTGTTCCCAAATGCCCAGTACATTTTTAGGCAAATGGGCCAGATGTTGTTTAATATCGCGCCGCCAAATGACATCTTCACTCAGACCGTCTGTGATTTCATAACGATATATGCATCGTGTTTCTTTGAATGTGTATTTGCGGCCCTTGGTTTTTCCGGTTGCTTCGATAATATCTTCGTCAATCAGTTTTTTCAGATGGCGGTTGACCGCCTGGACCGACATGGAAAACATTTTGGCGGTATAACTGGCAATATCACTGTTGTGATGTGGCAGATTTTCAATGATAAACTGTCGAATGGCAACGTTTTTTAAACGCATAATGGGCCCTTTTTTAAACAATTGTTTGTGTTTTCTTAAACAATATAGGTGTTTATTTTAAACTTTTCAAGTAATTATTTTAAACTTTTGGGGTGTTTATTTTAAACAAAATGGGGTTAATTGTTGCGGATTTTACGCAAAACAACCATGATGCCGGCCGGTGTCATGCCCGGGATGCGACTGCACGCCGCGATGTTTTCCGGTCGCGCCGCGGTCAGTTTTTCAATCAATTCGTTGGTCAACCCCGGCAGACCCGCATAATTAAAATCAGATGGGATTTTCAATGCGGCGTCACGTTTGTATGCCTCTATCTCACGCGTGTTGCGGGCGATGTATCCGGCATAGAATTTGTCATTTTCTGCGATTTCATTGCGCCGACGTTCGTATTTGGCTGTGCGCTGGGCATCGGTGATTAAGCCCAGTTCCACCGCCATATCCCCCAGGCGCGCAATCGCGTTGTCTGCCCGCAGATGCAGACGATATTCCGCCCGCGATGTGAACATGCGGTATGGTTCATCCACACCCAATGTGGTGATGTCGTCAATTAAAACGCCAATCATGGAATTGGTGCGGTCCAATTTTAATTCCGGCAAATTCTTTGCGTATGCCGCGGCGTTGGCGCCCGCGACCAAACCCTGGGCGGCGGCTTCTTCGTATCCGGATGTGCCGTTGATTTGCCCGGCAAAGAACAATCCCGGCACGTCACGCGATTGCAATGTGGATTGCAACGCCCGTGCGTCAATTGCATCGTATTCAATGGCGTAACCATATCGCGCAATCCGCGCATTTTCCAGGCCCGGAATACTGCGAATCCAGATGTCTTGGATATCGGCACCAAAACTGGTTGAAATGCCGTTGGGATAGATTAACGGGTTATTTAACCCTTCGGGTTCCAGAAAGACGTGATGCGACGTGTGGTCGGGGAATCGCATGACTTTATCTTCCAGGCTGGGGCAATAACGCGGACCGGTTCCCGTAATGTCGCCGTTGTACATCGGGGCCGATTTGATATTGTCGCGAATAATCTGGTGTGTTTGCGCAGTTGTATGTGTGATATAGCAATGCGCATCATGCGTGTTGGTGGGATCGCCGGCACTGAACCAATCGTGCGGATTATCACCGGGTTGAATTTCACATACTGAAAAATCAATTGAATCGCGCCATATACGTGCGGGTGTCCCCGTTTTCAGGCGTAATAATTTAAACCCGGCCGCGCGTAATACGCCCGAAATATGGGTGTCGGGCGTCTGGTACGTGCCATCATCTTGTAATCGGCCCGACGGGATTTTTTCCGCACCGCGTGTCACCACACCATTCAGAAATGTCCCCGTTGTCAAAACGATGGCGGCGGATTGGTATTTATCGTTGACCGTTTTGGTTTCAATGTCCAAATCAGTCACGGTTTCAAATACAATGTCCAGATTTTTGTATTGCGCCAATATGTCGACAATTGCCGCATGGTATAAATCGCGGTCAATTTGGGCGCGCAATGCGCGTGTCGCCGCACCGTGTGATGCGTTCAGCATGCGCCAATGAATACCACCGCGGTCTGCGGCGCGCGGCATGACGCCCCCCAACGCATCCATTTCCGCCACCATTTGGGATTTGCCGGGGCCACCGATACTGGGGTTGCACGACAACGCCCCCAGGTCCGATGGACACTGGGTCAGCAACAGTGTTTTTGCCCCGCGCCGTGCGGCGGCCGCGGCGGATTCCGTCCCCGCGTGCCCACCGCCGATAATGATGACGTCGTATTGTGTCATGGATTAAAAGCGTCCCATACCACCGTTTACATGTAAAACCTGGCCATTGATGTATGATGCGCCATCGGATGCCAAAAATACGCACGCGTTGGCGATGTCGTCGGGTTCACCAAACCGGCCGGCGGGGATTTGCGCCAGGTATGCTTTTTTCAAATCATCGCTTAACACGTCGGTCATCGGTGTTTTGATAAAGCCCGGTGCAACACAGTTCGCCGTGATGCCGCGCGATGCAACTTCGGCGGCGATGGATTTTGTCATGGCAATCATACCGCCCTTGGACGCGGCATAGTTTGTCTGGCCCGGGCCGCCAATCGCACCGATAATGGACGCCATGTTGATAATGCGACCGAAACGGTTTTTCATCATCGGCATGATGACCGCACGGCACATTTTGAACGTACTGCGCAGATTGGTGTTAATCACATCGTCAAATTGTTCATCGGTCATGCGCATCATCAATGTATCCTTGGTAATGCCCGCATTGTTGACCAAGATGTCGATTTTACCGGCCGCTTCTATCGTGTTCATAATCAGTTCTTCGGGACCGCCATCGGCCGCCAGGTCGGATACAATCTTGATATATCCGTCGCCGAATTCGGATTCCAATTTGGCCGCATTACGCCCCGTGACAACGACGGTGGCGCCGGCTTCTTTCATTTTCTTGGCAATTGCACCGCCAATGCCGCCGGTGGCACCTGTGATTAAAACAACTTTATCTGTTAATTCAAACATATCTTAAATCTCCAATTTCTTTCCTGTTAATTCGGGACAAATGCGTGATGTCAGGCCGGTTAAAACACTGCCCGGGCCGACTTCGATTGTTTCTGTGATGCCCAGTTTCGGCATTGCCAGAATGCTTTCGCGCCAGCGCACGCCGTGGGTCATCTGATAAACCAATGCTTCTTTGATTTCGTTGACGTCCGTCATCGGGGCGGCTGTTTTGTTCGAAATCAGCGGCACGCACGGGGCGTTGAATGTAACCGATTCCAATGCCGCACGCATGGCGTCGGCGGCGCTTTCCTGCATCCGGCAATGAACCGGCACAGACAATGCCAACGGCATGGCGCGTTTTGCGCCGGCGTCTTTGGCGGCGGCCATGGTCGCTTCGACCACGTCACGGGCGCCGGAAATTACAACCTGGCCGGGGCAATTGTCGTTGGCGACATCACAGTCGGTTTTTGCACAGATTTCACGTACCACGTCAATGTCCAGACCCAAAATCACCGCGGTCAGACCCGCGCCAACCGGGGCGGCCGCCTGCATTGCGTTGCCACGTGCGCGCAGCAGTCGCGCCGCATCACCGACCGACAATGCGCCCGCCGCGCACAGTGCCGTATATTCGCCCAGCGAATGACCCGCAACGTACGGTGTTAATTCCGCATTCGACGCCCGCAGCATCGCAATGGATGTGGCCATAATGGCGGGCTGTACATTCGCGGTCAGCGTTAACGTATCGGCCGGACCATTGAAAATAATATCGGATAATTTTTCCCCCAGGGCCGCGTCCACTTCGTCAAAGACGGCACGGGCGGCGGCGTTGTTTTCATACAAATCACGCCCCATTCCGACCGACTGGGACCCTTGGCCTGGGAATACGAATACAGATGACATATTTCTTCCTTTTGATAATTCCAGACAGAATTATACTTTGCGAATACTGAATTCGCAACCGCAATAATTTTGACGGTAAAAATCCGACGCGCGCCCGATTTTTTGGCGTAATGCTTCGTCCCATTTTATCGGCATGTAACAGATGTCACCGGTGCATGCGGCCATGCCGGCGCGGTCCACCTGGGCCTGGTCTTTGTGACGGGATACCCCCAGGACGGATGCCACCGCGTCATATCCGTTTTCCCGCGCCCACGCCGCCGCCCGGGCAAAGCGAAATTGAAAGCATGCACCACACCGCGGGCCGCGTTCGGGCGCATCTTCCATGCCGCGAACCGCGTTGCGCCACGCCGCGTGGTCATATTCCAATTCCACGTGACGCACGCCCAATGCGTCGCAATATCGGATTTGTTCCGCCATGCGTTTTTGGTATTCGGTTTCGGGAAAAATATTCGGATTAAAAAACAGGACGACAAACGCATCCACATCCGGGATGGCGCCATCGGCCAATTGTTTGATTGCACCCGCGCTGCACGGCGCACAGCAAGATACCAAAACCAGTTTCATTTATTTATATTCCGCGCCGATTTCGGCATCCCCGTCCAATTCAATGATATTTGTATTGTCGGCGCCCGCGCCCAAATCCGCCGCCCCGCACATCATGCCAAAGCTTTCCGTGCCGGCAACGGTGCGCTGGGAAATGGGTTTCTTTTGCCCGGGCAGTTTGCATCCGACCGGTGCCAAGACCGACACCAACCCCGCCCGTGCGTTCGGCGCGGCGCATACGATTTGAACATCCGCCCCGCCCGCATTCACGGTCAAGACATGTAAATCATCGCGCGTGGGGTGTGTATCGCACTGTGTGATTTTTGCGATAACGGGCCGCGGCGCGTCGTCTGTTTTCGGGGCGTATTTTTCAATCAGCTGTGTCACGCATGCGTCGTCGATGCGTTCAAACAGATTGTCCGGCACCGTAAATGTTTCACCGTCGTTGATGCGGCGTTCAAATGCCGCCGGCCATGTCAGGTCATGCGGCGCCGCAAACATGCGTTGCATTTTTTCCGCGGCCGCCGGGATAAATGGGGCGGATACGCGCGCATATAAATCAATTAACTGGAAACAGTTGTTCAATACCGCCGCGGCCGCGTGCATGTCACCATTTTTGACCAATGTCCACGGGGCGTTTTCCGTCATGTATTCGTTACCAATAGCATACAGACCGCGCAGCGCGACAATTGCCGCGCGGAATTCACACGCGTCCAATGCGTTGGTCAATTCGGTGATTTTCGCGTTTACCGCCGCGGCCAGATTTTCATCTGTATTGCCGGCGGCCGGCACGGTCAAACCAAAGTTTTTATCCGTTAATTTTGCAACGCGGGATACGAAATTGCCCAACATGCCGTTCAAATCTTTGTTCACGATGTCGGCAAATCGGGTAAATGTGAAATCGGTGTCGTCTGTTTCCGGGGCCGATGCCATCAACGCGTAACGCCATGCGTCGGCCGGGGCAATTGTCAATGCCGCGTCCAGGAATATGCCCCGCCCTGCGGATTTGGAAAATTTCCCCCCTTCGAAATTCAGGAAATTCATAGACTTTAACTGGTCCACGGTTTTCCATCCGTCGTGCATGGCCAACTGTTGCTGGGGGAAAAAGACGGCGTGGAATTTCACGTTGTCTTTGCCCATAAATTGGGCGTAATGTGTGTCCGGGTTTTTCCACCAATCGGCCCAGTTTTTGTTCGCCGCCTGGGAAATCGAAACGTATCCCCATGGGGCGTCAAACCAGACATAGAACACTTTGTCTTCGTATCCGGGTTTGTTGACCGAAATACCCCACGGCAAATCGCGCGTGATGGACGTGTCGCGCAATTCGTCGTTCGCCCAACCCTGGGCGATGGCGGCGGCGGTATGTGACCATTTGGGGGCGTGTGATTCTAACCAATCATGCCATTCGTTTTGCATGCGCGATGCCAAAAAGAACAAATTCTTGGTCGGGCGCATTTCAATTTTATCCGAACCGGAAATGGTGCTGCGCGGGTTTAACAGTTCGGTTGCTTCGTACGTGGCGCTGCATTTATCGCATTGGTCCCCGCGCGCGCCGTCAAATCCGCATTTGGGGCATGTGCCAATCAATTGACGGTCGGCCAGAAACATATTGTCATCGACCGAAAACGGTTGGATGGTTTCGCGTTCTTGGATTAATCCCTGGGCGTCCAGGCGCGTGAATAAATCGTGGATTAATTTTTCCTGTAATTCGGTATGGGTGCGGCCGTACAAATCAAACGACAGATTAAAATCCCGCACCGCCCGCAGATGTTTTTCATAATATTTGTTGTTGTATTCGATGACGGGGACCCCTTCTTTGGCGGCGCCAACAACCGCGGGCGTTCCATGTTCATCCGCCCCGCATACATACAAAACATCGCGTCCGCGCGCCCGGCAGAAACGTGCGTACACGTCCGACGGCAACCAACACCCCACCAAATGCCCCAGGTGCAGTTCGCCGTTCACATACGGCAGCGCGGATGTAATCAGATATTTATTGTTGTTTGCCATTATCCATAACCCCCGATATAAAAACAGACGCCGATGGGCGTCACGTACTTTTAAAAATCTGGTGGGTGGTATTGGACTCGAACCAACGACCTTTACGATGTCAACGTAACGCTCTAACCAACTGAGCTAACCACCCGCAAAGCCCATGCATTATAACAAAGAAATTTCAGATTGCAATATGAAATTACAATGCGTGGGCGCGTTATTTTTTCGCGTTATTCAGGCGCAATTGACCGCACGCAGAACCAATGTCTGTTCCGCGTTCGCGCCGAATGCGGGTGTGAATGCCGCGCTGAATCAATATGTCTTGGAACCGGTGAACCGCGTTGCCCGACGGCGATGCAAAATCCCGTTCGTCCACCGCGTTCCACGGAATCAGGTTTACCATACAATTGCGTCCCACCAACAAATCAGCCAATTTTTCCGCGTATTCGGGCGTCGCGTTATACAAAACGGTGTCGCCCGCATCGTTCTTTTTCCCCAGCAAGATGTATTCAATCATCAATTGACGATTGTGCGCGGCGGTGAAATCCCACGCTGCCGCCAGAACTTCGTCCAATTTGTATTTATGATTAATCGGCATAATCTGGTCGCGCAATTCATCGGTTGGCGCATGCAACGATATCGCCAGGTTAATCGGTCGGCCCCATTCGATTAATTCACGAATGCCCGGCACGATGCCGCATGTTGACACCGTGATGCGACGCCATCCGATACCCATATCGCGATTGGCGCGTTCAATAAATCCGATAACGTTTTGTGTGTTTTGCAACGGTTCACCCGTCCCCATAATCACGATGTGGGACACATCGCCGTTGTTTGGGTCGCCATTGGGGCGTACGGGGCGGTCGGTCATTTTATCGATGCGCAATTCCCATTGGGCCACCAGAATCTGGGCAAAGATTTCATTTGCCGTCAGATTTCGTTTTAATCCCAACAATGTGCTGGCACAGAATTTGCATCCCATGGCGCATCCGGCCTGGGAACTGACACAGACGCTGTTGCCGTATGTGGTGCGCATCAAGACGCATTCAATTTGTTCGCCGTCATGCATCCCCAGTAAAAATTTTGTGGTTTCGCCGTCACGTGATTCCAATTTTTTGATAATTTGAACCGGTAACGTCACCGCCCGGGCATCCAAATCCCGCCGCAGTGTTTCAGGCAGATTTTTCATCACTGAAAAATTCGGCGCCCCGCGATTTAACCATTCGCGAATTTGTTTGGCCCGAAATTTCGGCTGGCCCATGTCTGTGACGAATTGTTCCAATTCGCCGTCGGTAAAGTTAAATAATATCGGTTTCATAATTTGTACCGGTCGTCGTTGATGACCACGACCGCTTTGCGGCGCAGTTGTTTTAATTGCTGGTCGGCCATGAACATCGCCTTTTGAAATTGGGCGTTTTGACGGATGATTTTATCCAAATCGCCATATTCTTTGGTCTTTTTGGTGTCACAGACCAACAACACCGAACCGTCAACGCGCGGTGACCATGTCAAGCGGGCCAATCCCGCCACGCGGTCACGGATATCCGGGGCCAATTCATATTGCACCGCGGTGAATTTTTGCGGTGCGCCGCCCAGTTTGGATGCCATTTCAACCGCATCATCGCACGATTTTGGACGGGTCAGTTTTTCCGCCACGTCGGCCGGGATATCAACCAACCGAACCAATGTCATTTCAATGGGTAATCCGTGTTCCCGCGCCAGACTGTTGCGTTGGGCGGTGATATCAGATTCTTCGATTTCGACCATGGGCAATATGGTGCGTGCCACGACAATTTGCCATGCGATATCCGCCCGCAGTGCATTGGTCGCCATTGCCCGTTCGGTTGCGGTCAAATCATCCCCCAGATTCATTTTCTTTAATTCTTTGGCCACATCGGCGTCGGACGGAACGGCCTTGAAATTCGCGGCATATGTTAATTTCACATGGTCGTCGATAATATTTTGCAGTGCCACGCGGCGGTTGTCCGTGCCGGTTTTTCCCTGGCGTGCCATTAACTTGGTCCGGGCGGTGATATCCGCATCCGTCACAGGTGACCCGCCGACGGTCGCCACAACAGACGCCGCCATCCCCGGCATCCCCCACAGGCATGTACAGACAGTCATTAATCCAAACAGTGCTTTTTTCATATGTTGTTCCTTTTCTCTCTCTGACTTATGGTTTAATATTTCTGGCCATCGATGCTCATCCCAAAGCGGAACTGATATGTCGTTGTGCCGACATAATCGTCCTTAATCGCGTTATCGCGGCGGTATTCCACAGAAAAGTAATAACAGGGATGGGTGTAAAACACACCGCCGGAATGCCGTTGAAAATGTTCTTCGGTCAGGTTATAAATCGCGTTCCAGCGCAATCCCCATCGGTCGGTCAATTGAACGCCGGCACCGATGACCGCTTCGTGAATGTCGCCGCCCATGGTTTGATTCGATGTGGCCTGGGCATCCCAGATATGGCCGATGTTGATAAAGTTATTTGATGTCCCAAGATGGGCCGATGTTTCCATATGACGCAGATTCATGTCGCGTTCGGCAAATCGGAATCGTGTCGCCAAATCCAGCCACCGGCCATTGTTGTACCCAATGCGCCCGACATAATCGGATGGGCCGTCGTGGAATCCGCTGTTTAAATCCGTCGCGACTTCGTCGGCGAAATTGTCCGTAAAGTCATATGTTTGACCCAAAAAGACTTCTATGTTTTGATTGTTGTCGCCAAACGCGGCCCAGCGAACACCATAATCGGCGAACGTACCGTTTTCCCAAACGTCCAATCCCGCAAAGCGGTTATCTGAAAACAGTGTTGTATCCGATAAAAATGTCCCGGCGGAATCGGTGTTTAATGCGAATTGGGCATCGCCGGTATGCTGCATCATTGTCAAGCGCGCCCGTGGTTCAATCACCTGGGACCAGTGGGTGCCGGTCTTTAACAATGGTAACGCCCATTCCAAATAACCACTGGGCAGAAATCTGGCCTTGACCCCCGAAAAGTTTTCCCCGTCGACCATTTCGGTATTGCTGAAATTATACAGGTCATATCGCCCGGCGACATTGGCGGTCACCCGGTTGCCCCATGGTAATGTCCATGGTGACGTAATCGATACCATGCCAATCATGCGCTGGTTCGATGTTTCGGAACCCGAAATGCCCAAAATGTCGCCCGAAAAAGTGGCGTATGTTTCGTGGAAAAACGGTGCGGTTTGATATACGCCGCGAATGTTGGGCAAAATGTCGCCCGATGGCGTTGAATAAAAATGACTGGTACTGCGCAGTTCCTGGAACACGTGCATGTCCGCCACCGCATAGCTGGATTGACCAAACAATTCCAACCGGGCGCCGGAATCCAAGTACGGTTGTTCCCCGTAAAAGCCATATTTCTGTAAATATGTTTTATCCGATGCGCGTTCCAAATACACGGCCATTCGCGCATAATCGCCCAATTCAATAACGTCATCGTTAAAGATGTGCCAACGGTTTTCCCCGTCGCGGTTGTGGGTGAACGACCCGGTCGTGCGGAATTCACCATGGCGGGTATTCAATCGGTGTTCGGCATGGAACAGGGGATTTTCCTGGGTCAAATAAGACAGGCGCAGTGTCAAATCATGCATATCCGAAAACGACAGATATATCGGCAGATTGAACTGGGTCCCCATGTTGTTGGTGGATTGGAAATCCGGCATCAACAGCCCGGATTTATATTTCACCGACGGGTCGGGCATTTCATAAAACGGAAACCACATTACCGGCAAACCATACGCCCAGAACACCGGGTTCCAGAACTGCATCATGCGGGTGTCGGCATTATGGACGAATTTTGTGGTCGAAATTTCCCATGCGTTGCCAAAACTGTCGCATCCGTCGCACGCGGTGAACATGGCGTCATATGCGACCGTTTTATCCCCGTCGCGGTCGATTTGGTCGGCCGCCACATATACATGATTTCCCAACCATAATTCAATATCTTGGCCGGAAATGCTGTCCCCGGTTTTCGACAGGTATGAATCCGTCAGTGTTAATCGTTGGCCCGATGTATTGGTGATTTCGGTTTTTCCCGATGTCTGGATGGTTTCAGATTTGACATCGTATTCAATTTTTGGTGCCGTGATGGTTTTCGGGGCGTCCATATCAATGGTCGCCGCCATCCCCGTCATGGGAACCGTCATCATCATCAAAAATGCCGCATGTTTTTTCATTTTCTGGACAAAGCAATCATTATCATGGCCAACGCCACCACCTGGACCAGCGCCACCAATCCCAATTCCGTCAGGCTGGTTATCATATTCGACGCCGACATAAACAGCGCCATTGCCGCCGCCATGGCGCCCACCGCCACCGCGGGTGCAAAGCTGGCACGCCGCCGCAACAACGATGACCGCAACAGTATCAATACGCACAGTGCGGCCAAAATCAAATTCATCACCGGGCCCAAGAATCGTGTGCATAATTCGGCCAGCATCAGTTTATGCTGTTTCTGGCTGTCTTGGGCGGCGACGGTTTTTATCAGGGTTGTTGTCGGGATACGCCGTACCTTGAACACGGAATTGCCGGATTTGTCGGCGACGTTTAAATCCATATCAAAACTGTCGAATGTGCCGGCGGTCAGTGTGTTGCCATATGCCTGTAACGACCCGTTGGTCATGACAATGGACAATCCGCGGGCGGTTGCGATTAATTTCCCCTTTTCCGCAAAGATGGTCATCTGGGATTTTTCATCGCGCGTATCGGACAGCATCACCTGGGACAGGTCGTGTCCGGACACCTTGTCCACATAAACGACCAATCCATCCGCCATTTCGGTAAATGCGGATTCCTGTAATTTCATATGTGCCAGACCGTAACGCAAATTCCACTGGGTATCATAAAAGTGTGCCTGGGACGCGGGAACAATCCACAGATTTAACAGCAAATGAATTCCCGTCATCACCGCCGCCAATCGCAACGCCGGCGCGGCCAATTGGCGCGGGGACATCCCGGACGCCGCCATAACGGTGATTTCATTGTCTGAAATCATTTTGTTGTACACAAAAATAACGGCGATAAATGTCACGAACGGGACAATAATCGACACGATAAACGGCACCATCAGCACCGTTAATCCCAAAAAGCTGGTTAATTGCACGCCATAATTCAACAGAAACTTCATCATGGACATGATTTGCACCATCCATGCCAGTCCCGTCAGTATCAGCAACAGCATAATAAAAATCGCCACCAGCTGCCGAATAAAATAATGCGTGATAATTTTCATGATGTGCAGTATAAAGCCCAAAACCCAGGGCGTCAAATATATTTCATATAATATATTGTGGTGGGCGACTTTTTTCTTGCAATCCGACGATTCGTAGGTCATAATTTGAACGTTCTTAAAAGTTTTTTTAAGGGCGGGGTTGAAAAACCCCGCTCTTTCAATAAGGAAAGACAGGTTATTAAACAAGGAGAAAACAAATGTCTTTTGTTTCTATGCCCCGCCAGGATTTGCTGTTGGCGATTGATTCTTTGGCCCAGGAAAAGCAGATTGACCGTGAAATCGTCATCGAATCCCTGGAAGCGGCGATTGCCAAAATCGCAAAACACAAATACGGCGAAGAATTTAACATCGTCGCGAACATTGACCGTAAAAACGGGGCCATTTATGTAAAGCGTTTGTTTACTGTTATCGAATCCCCCGCCGCCGCCGGCGAAGAATACGATGCCGGTACCATGTTGACGGTTGCCCAGGCGAAAAAATATGCCAAAAATCCCCAGGTCGGTGACACGGTCGAAGATCCGTTGCCGGAACCGGAATTTGGCCGCATGGCATTCCAGACCGCAAAACAGATTATGACCGGCCGCGTCCGCGACGCAGAAAAGGGGCGCCAATACGAAGAATTCAAAGACAATATCGGCGACATTGTATCCGGTGTGGTCAAACGTATTGAATTCGGTAATATCTTTGTCGATATCAACGGCAAAGCCGAAGGTTATATCAAAGGCACCGAATTGATTCCGGGCGAACGCCTGGCGGTGGGTGACCGCGTCCGCGCGTTGATTATGGACGTGGCGCGCAGCAATTCCGGTCCGCAGATTTTCTTGACCCGGACACACCCGATGTTCATGGAAAAACTGTTTGTCCAAGAAGTGCCGGAAATCTATGAAGGCATCATCAAAATCAAATCCGTATCCCGTGCGCCGGGGTCCCACGCGAAAATCGCGGTCGAAACCCAGGATCCGTCCATTGACGCGGTTGGTATGACCGTCGGGATTAAGGGAACACGTATCCAGCCGGTTATCAACGAATGCCACGGTGAAAAAATCGACGTCATTCTGTATTCCGAAGACCCGGCGGTATTTATCGTCAACGCGATGCAGCCGGCCAAGGTTGCCAAAATCATCGTCGACGAAGATACACGTACTGCGGCCGTTGTCGTTAACGAAGACCAACAATCGTTGGCCATTGGTCGCCGCGGCCAGAACGTGCGTTTGGCGTCGCAATTGACGGGCTGGAACATTGACGTCATGAACGAAGCCGAAGAACAAGAACGCCGTGCCAAGGAATTCAAGGAAAAGACCGAATTGTTTATCCGTGGTCTGGACGTGGATGAAATGATTGCGCACCTGCTGATTACCGAAGGGTTCCGCACAATCGAAGAAATCGCCTTTGTTGATATTTCCGAACTGGAAAGCATCGAAGGATTTAATCCGGAATTGGCGACCGAATTGCAAAACCGTGCCAAGGCGTATTTGGCAAAAATCGAACAGGATTATCTGGACCAGGGACATGCGCTGGGGATGACAGACGATTTGTTGGGATTTGATTTTATCAAGCGCCCCATCATCATGCAGTTGGGTGCGGCCGGGATTAAATCTTTGGCGGATTTGGCCGATTTGGCGTCGGACGAATTGATTGAAATTCTGGGTGAAGATACAATGTCGCCGCGTTTGGCCGCCCGCGTCGTGATGAAGGCGCGCGAATTGGCATTCGGCATTACCCAGGGCGAAGAATAATTTTCCGGGTTTCCCCCCGGAAAATAACAGAAGGTTAAATTATGGCAACATTAACACTTGGAAAATCCGTGACCATTGACCAGGTCGCCAGCAAGAAAGGTGACGCGGTCTTTGTTGAACGCCGCCGCCGCGTCGTGGCGCCGGGTACGCGCGAATTGCGTGATGAACCGGCAACCCCGACCCCCAGCCGCAGCAACGCCGCAGATGAAAAGCTGCGCGCGGTTCTGGCCGCGGCCAAGGCACGTGACGAAGAACGTAAAAAGCGCGCCGCCGAAGAAGAAGCCCAACGCGCCGCGCGGGCCGCGGAAATCGAACGCGAAAACCGCGAATATGAACAGGTCAAAGAACAATTGGCTGCCCGTGAAAATGCGGCCACCCCGGATGAAAAGCCGGTGGAAAAATCCGCCCCGACATCGGTGGCGCCGACCGCCCCTGCCCAGCCCAAGACGTTTGCTGCCAATGCGGCGCCGCGTGCCAAAAATCGCGGTGATGACGAAGATAATCGTGGCAATAAATTCGGGAAATCTCAGAAAGATTTTAAAAAGTCGGGCAAAATTTCACTGCATGACATTGTCATGGGTGATGATGACGATGAAATCGCCCTGCGTGGGGCGAACCGTCGCCGGTCCGAAGCGTCCCTGAAACGTTTCCGGGAAAAGGCGCGCGCCATGTTTTCCGCCCCGCAAAAGGTTGAACGTGTCGTCACATTGGGCGACACCATCACGGTCAAAGATTTGGCCGCGGCCATGGCGGAAAAGGTTGGCAACGTTATCAAAAAATTGATGGAAATGGGGATGATGGCATCCCAAAATCAATCGATTGACGCCGACACGGCCGAATTGATTGCAACCGAATTTGGTGCGACGGTCAAACGCGTGGATGTCAAACCATACGCCGACCAGATGGAACGCCAACCGGACCCGGCAAAATTACAGCCGCGCGCACCGGTCGTTACCGTTGTGGGGCACGTTGACCATGGTAAAACATCGCTGTTGGATGCGTTCCGCAATGCAAACGTTGCCGCCGGCGAAGCGGGTGGTATTACCCAGCACGTGTCGTCGTACGAGGTTAAAACACAATCCGGCCAGATGATTACGTTCCTGGATACGCCGGGTCACGAAACATTTACCGCCATGCGCGCCCGCGGGGCCCAAATGGCGGACATTGTGGTCTTGGTCGTGGCGGCGAACGATTCCATCATGCCCCAAACGATCGAAGCCATTAATCACATCCGTGCGGCGGGCGTACCGTTTATCGTGGCGATTAACAAAATCGACCTGCCCGAAGCGAATGCCCAGAAAGTGAAACTGGACCTGCTGCAACAGGAAGTCCAGGTCGAAGAAATGGGCGGCGATGTCCAGGCGGTCGAAATTTCCGCGACCAAGAAAATTGGTCTGGATAAACTGGAAGAAGCCATCCTGTTACAGGCCGAAATGATGGATTTACAGGCCGACCCCGAAATGCCGGCGGTCGCCCACGTGGTCGAAGCCAAAATGGAAAAGGGTCTGGGGGCGGTTGCCACCATCCTGATACGCCAGGGAACGCTGAAAGTTGGCGATGTATTCGTGGTGGGTGAAACATTTGGGCGCGTGCGTGGTCTGATTAATTCGGCGGGTGTGCGCGTCAAATCCGTAAAACCCGGCCAGCCGGTCATGGTTTTGGGATTGGATTCGGTGCCGAACGCCGGGGATGATTTGCACGTGATGGAAACAGACGCGCAAACCCGCGAAGTTGCGGCATACCGCGCGCAAAAGGCCAAGGACAAGGCCAACGCCATCAAGCGTTCGTCCCTGGAAGAATTGTTCGCCCGTCGCGACGAATCCAAGAAATTGACATTGCCGATTATTTTACGTGCCGACGTCCAGGGCAGCGTGGAAGCCATCGTCGACATGTTAAAAGAAATCACATCGGACAAGGCCGGTATCGAAATCTTGTCCGCGGGTGTCGGTCAGATTACCGAAGGTGACATTCGTTTGGCCACGGCGTCCAATGCGGTTATCATTGCGTTTAACGTCCGCGCGGACGCGGTTGTACGCGATATGGCGCGCAGCGGTGGCGTCGACATCCGGTATCACAGCGTCGTGTATCGTATCACCGATGAAATCAAAGAAATTCTGTCGGGTAAATTGGCCCCGGAAAAGCGCGAAACATTTATCGGTTATGCCGATGTTATCGCCCTGTTTACAGTGGGCAAAGGCGTTCGCGTGGCGGGATGCCGTCTGACCGAAGGTACGATTAAAAAAGACGCGTTTGTGCGCCTGTTGCGTAACAACGTTGTTATCTATGACGGGAAAATCGGCGAACTGCGTCGCGAAAAGAACGAAGTCAAAGAAGTATCTGGCGGCGTTGAATTCGGGATGAGTTTTGATAAGTACAACGACCTGAAAGAAGGTGACCGGGTCGAATGTTACGAAGTCGAAGAAGTCAAAGCCAAACTGTAAAAAATCCCCCGCCACGGCGGGGATTTTTTGTGGCCATGCGCGGGGGATTTTTATTTGTTCGGGCGTGGGTGGGGATTTGGGTGCGGCGGGGGATTTTTTTTAAGAC
>JAIDWS010000024.1 GCA_029059055.1 Alphaproteobacteria bacterium | reverse complement strand
TCTGGATTGCCACGCGGCGGCGTACCGCCTTGCTCGCAATGACAAGAGAGAGTAAGTGCCCAGTCTTAAAAAAAATCCCCCGCCGCACCCAAATCCCCACCCGCACCCGACAAAAAATCCCGCCATACGGCGGGGATAATCTTATAACAGACAGGCCAGCGTTGCACTGGTGTTCTTTAACATGAACCAGCCGATGCGGTAATCGGTGGCGTATACCGTGATCATGAACAGAACCAATATCGCCATCACAACCAAAACATTATGCCGCTTGCCCCGCATGCAATAAACACTGATGTTATAAAACAGGAACAATACGTACGCATCCACCACCAGGCTGATAATCCACAATGATGTGCAATTAAATGCCAGGGCGTTTAACACCAGTATCACCGGATAGATAAAGAAGATTGATGCCAACCCCTTAATCGCGATTTCCCAATCGCGTTCGCCGCCGGTGATTTCAGATACCAACATCAATAACCCGCCCATCACGAACAGCAATGCCACCGCCAAAACCGGAATAACGATAATTGCCGTAAATACCGCGCCGATGGTGATGGTCGCCCCGCCAATCAAACGCAACAGCAACACCAATCCACCGCCCAACAGGCCATACATAAATGCGCGCAACATTGATTCTTCCAGATTGCCATCCGCAACAATTTTTGTGAAAAAACGCTTTGGCTGGGTCAGAATGGTAACAATGCTGGACCCCCATTTTTTAATTTTTTGCTTCATGACACACTCCGTTTGATTATTTATATTTTTGCTTTATAATTGAAAAAAATCAATGGAAAAAGTTATGAAGAAACTGGCAATTGTGGGGCGCCCAAATACGGGTAAATCGACACTGTTTAACGGATTGACCGGAACCCGGGATGCGTTGGTTCACGACCGGCCCGGCGTTACGCGCGATGTTATTGGCGGCGTGATGTCGGCGCGCGCGTGGGAAATATTTGATACGGCCGGTTTGGAACGCGCCAAAAACGGGATTGCCGCCGATTCGACCAATATGGCGTTAAACGCGATTAAATCTGCGGATGCGATTTTGTTCGTGGTTGATGGGCGGGCGGGACTGTTACCCGAAGATTTGGATTGGGCGCGCACCGTGCGGCGCAACAGTCGGGCGCCGGTTTTACTGCTGGTGAACAAGGCGGAATCGGACAAGCGTTTGGGAAATCTGCACGATTTTTATAAATTGGGATTTGGGGAACCGGCCCTGATTGCGGCGGAACACAAGCGGGGATTTTCCCAGATTTATGAATTCTTGGACGGGATTGCCGGGACGGCGGCGGATGCGCCCGCGCAAACGGATATGCGCTTGAAAATTGCTGTGTTGGGGCAACCCAATGTGGGAAAATCAACGTTTGTTAACCGGGTGCTGGGGGAAAATCGCCAGATTGTCAAAGATGAACCGGGTGTGACGCGCGACACGGTGAAAATCCCGCTGCGGTTTTACGGGCGTGATATCGTATTGATGGATACGGCCGGTCTGCGGCGCAAGGCGGGCGTGACCGACGATGTGGAAACGTTGTCGGCGTTAAAATCGCTGGACGCGGTGGGCAAAGCAAATGTGGTCATTTTAATGGTCGATGCGACGCGCGATATTGAAAACCAGGCATTGTCGATTGCGGCACGTGTCTATGACGCGGGCAAGATTTTATGTGTGGCGTTGAACAAATGGGATTTGGTGCCGGCGGCGTTGCGCGATGAAAAGCTGTTGAAATTAAAGCATCAGTTTTCCAATTCTTTTCACCAGATTATAAAGCCCATGATTTTAGCCATTTCCGCAGAAACAGGAACCGGTGTTCAAAACATGTTCAAGCGTATTTATGAACAGTGGGATTTATCAAATGCCCAGGCCCCGACCAGTCTGATTAACCGTATTGTGGAAAAATTGGTTGCCGACCGCCAGCCGCCGTTGTCGCGGTTGAAACGCCCGATGAAGATTAAATTTGCGTCCCAGACCGGGCGTCATCCGATGCGTATCACGATTAACGTGGGCGGGGCGTCGGATATTCCGGAATCGTACACACGGTATCTGCGGCGTGGTTTGGCCACGGCATTGCATTGGGAACATTTGCCTGTTGTAATTGAATATAAAAAGGCAGATAATCCATTTGACTGATTATGACCCACGGTCGTATCGGTTCATCATGTTGCGTGTTGGTTTACGCCTGTCCGCAATCAAAAACGGGGCGTGGGTTTGGCCGGCGCCCTTTGATGCTTTGGAACGAAACAAAAAACCCGCCATCGGCGGGTTTTTTGTTTGGGATGTTTTATATTAAAATCCCTTGGGCGTGGCCATTTTAACGCTGGACACTTTTTTGTTCAGGGCCGAAATCACTTCGTCCGTGATGTCCAGATTCTGGGCGTCGCCCCCGATGCGGGCAAAACGGCCGTCAATAACCAGGGACAGGTTCTTTTTTGCAATAATACCTTCGATTAACGGGTCCAGATGTTTTGCCTGGACTTCGTTCAGGGCGTTTTGAAACGCGACTTCGATGCTTTGGGCGCGTTCGGTCAAATCACGCTGTAATTTTGTCACGCGGTTTTGATAATCGACGACGCGGCGCTGTAATGCGTCACGGGACAAAACATCCTGGGACTTTTCAATTTCAGCCTTTTCCTTTTCCAGGGCTTTCTGGTCGCGGGTCAATTCATCGCGCAGTTTGGATTCAAATGCTTCCTTTTGCTTGCGCAGGTCTTTTAATGCCGCCGCTTCGCCCTGGATGGCGTCCATGCGGATTACCGCAATGCGCAATGCCGCACCGTTGGCCGCATCCGACGATACCCCCGCCAGGGATTGTTCAACACTGGCACCGCCACGATGATTAACCGCGCGCACCACCATAAATCCAACCGCCGCAACCGCGACAACAATGGCGGCGATAATGCCGATTTTTGCATAGTTCTTGGCGGCCGGATTGACGGACGCAGATGTGTTTTTATTTGCCATTTATCCTTCCTTTTTTTCTGGTTGAAAAAAGTATAGCAACAAAAATTTGAAATGAAAAGGGAAAGTTATCCCCCGCCCATCAGCGGGCCGGCGCCAGACGGATTTCCACGCGGCGATTGGTCAATCGGCCGATATCATCCTGGGCGGCGATGGGACGCGTCGAACCACGGCCGACAATAAACATGCGCGCGGTGTTGATTTTATGCTGGGCCAGGTAAACCGCCACGCGTTTGGCCATGTCCAATGATAATGTCCGGGCCGCCGCCGGGTCGCGCATGGCGTCGGTGTATCCCGCGATTTCGATAAATGTCGCGTCATATTCGCGTAAAATCCGGGCAATTGTGTTCAATGCCGCGTCCCCTGCGGCGGAAATATCGGCCACATCCAATTCCATCAATGCGTCGCGGACCATGATAATCATGACGTCTGTGCCGGCACGCTGGACCGAAATGCCCGGCATCCGCAGGGCGTCATACAATGCGTATTCCAGGCGCGCCATATAATTCAATGCCGCCGCGTTGTCGTTGGCGATTTTATCCCCGTAATCGGCCGCCGTGTTTTCGGTTGCCGTCACCAGGTGGCCGCCCGCCCCCAGGTATACCGGCCGCTTGGCCACGCGCGACATTTCCGTCATGTCGGTCATGGATGCCCCACGCAGATATGTTCCCCATGTTTCACGCGCAGGACTGTGATACGTGGCGCATGACGCCATCGTCACCAGTGTTAATAAAAACGCGCCCAGCCGCATCATTGATATTCTTATTCCACGATAAAGGACACCTGGTTATCACCCGATGAAAAACAGTAATCATCAATGGATATTTCGTATCCGTTGACACGCATCCGGGACGCCCAGTCGGTTTTGGACGCAACCAAGAAATCACATTCCCCCTGGCTTAATCCCGTCAGGTTAATTGAAAACGCCCCGCCATCATTGTCGGCGGTTACCGACCATGTGTCCCCCCCCAGGGGTGATTTGGTGTTGGATAATGCGCCGGCCTTGACCAGATAATCAACCGATACGCCCGTGTAATCACCACGCGGTGCCATCAACAGGCGGGTGTTTTTCGCAATTTGTTCCAATTCAGATACCGCGATGGTGCGAATTTGGCGATTGCGTATCATGCTGTACATTGTGACCGCACCGGTGACCATCATGGCACTGATGGCCAAGATGCCGATGACTTCGATCAAAGACCGTCCGGATTGTTGGTTCATGGGGTGTTTCCTTTCGCTTATTTCGATACGCCGACGATTTCCGCATTTTCAAACAGCGACATTGCATTCGCAATCATGGGGTCGGACGCCAGTTCTTCTTTCTTTTGTTCGGTGACGGTTTGCTTGTTCGGGGATGCGTCGCACCGTTCCAGTGTCCATGCGCGCCCCGTTTTGTCTTGTAACCATGCGGCCAATTTTTTCGGGAAATCGGCGTCGCCTTTGCGGTCGAAATACACGATTTTGCCGTCCGCGAAATCCGATATTTCGATATACGTGCTGTAATATGAATACAGCAATATTTCCTTGGTCGATTGCAGGGCGGCGGCCAACTGGTCTGCGGTGGTGATTTGAAGCGTCGCGGCCGGTTTGGGTGCCGGTGCAACGTCCACAGGTGCGGCGGCGGTTGGTGCGGCCGGTTGGGGGGCGGGGGCATTGTTGCGCGCCGCCATGATATCACGCGCCGGGATGGTTGCGGCGGCGGTGGCAACTTGCTGCTTTAACAATTCGGGGACCGACGGCATGTCGGCAATGTGCATCATGCGCACAATTAACATGTCAAAACATTGTTTCTGGTTGCCGGCGGCCTGCATTTCAGGGACGCTGGCGACCATTACCTGCCATATGCGCGACAGTGTGTTTAATGTAACGTTTTTATTAATTTCACGAATTTGTTCGCGTTGGTCCGCCGTATATGGCGAATTGGTCGCGTCGCCCGCGTGCAATGCCGGGTGCATACGGGTGGCCCAATGGGTCCATTCCATCATGTCGGTCAACAACATCGCCAAATCCGCCCCGTTGGTATAAATCTGGTCCGATTTGTCCAGGGCCGCCGCCACGTCGCCCGACAGCAATGTGCGCATAAAATCAACGACAACGCCGCGGTCGGCACGCTTTAACATATCTAAAACGGCCGCTTCGTTCACATGGCCGCCGGTTTGGGCAATCGCCTGGTCCAGCAGTGACAGACCGTCACGCACGGAACCGTCTGCGGCACGCGCCAGCAATTCATTCGCACCGTCGGATAATTCAACCTGTTCTTGGGATGCAATCCATGCAAAATGCTGTTTCAATGTTTCAACCGGCACACGGACCAGGTCAAAGCGTTGGCAACGGGATAAAATGGTAACGGGTACCTTGCGAATTTCGGTCGTGGCCAGGATAAAGATGACGTGGGCCGGTGGTTCTTCCAGTGTTTTCAGCAATGCGTTAAACGCCGATGTCGATAACATGTGGACTTCGTCGATAATATAAACCTTGTACCGGCCATTGGTGGGGCGATATTGTGCCGCGTCCAAAATGTCGCGCATGTTGTCAACGCCGGTGTGTGACGCCGCGTCGATTTCCAATACGTCAATATGTTGACCGGCGGCAATCGCACGGCAATTTTCGCATGTGCCGCATGGCGTCGCCGTCGCGGCGTCGCCCGACAGACAATTCAAAGCCTTGGCCAAAATGCGGGCCGTACTGGTTTTTCCCGTCCCGCGAATTCCGGTAAAGATATAGGCATGCGCAATGCGCGATGTATTGATGGCGGTCGTCAATGTTTTGACCAAGACATCCTGGCCGATTAAAGATTGAAAATCCTGGCTGCGGTATTTGCGGGCTAAAACGGTGTAACTGGTATCCATGCTAAAAACTTCCTTTTGCAGAAGCATAGCAAAACCAAGTCAGATTTCAACAATTAAAGTGATAAGTTTTATTTCAAATTCGACACGAAATCGGCAAAGCCCGCATCTTCGTCATCCGATGCCATCGCGTCGTCGGCCGGGACGGTCGGCGTTTTGTCACGCGGGTCGCGGGTGGAATCGATTTTGCCCTGTTCGGCGGCCACGATGCGACCGTAATGTTCGGCGGTTTGCATCAGACGTTCGCGTTCGATTTCGTCGGCGGTCTGGCGTGCCTGGTCCATGTATTGTTTTCTTTTTTGGCGCCATTTATGGCAACGTTGAATCATCTGACCCACAGACGACTGGCTTTTTTTGTTTTGCATATTTTTTCTTTATTTGGAAGTAACCATTTTCAAACGGCATTGTCGCCGTCATTCCTGCAACGGTTGGGATAATAAAGCATCTGAAAACTGATTGCAATATTTTTTTTCAAATGCTATCCTGAATCCCATGTAGGAGGAGAAGATTTTGTCGCGCCAAAGCGGAAACTTTTTATTGCAGGCTTTGCTGGCAGTGACACTGATATTTGCCTTTATGCCGTTGGTCGCGCAAAAGCTGGCCGACCGTGACCGAAATTCCCAAATGTTTGCCGTGACCCAGCAACTGGAAACGGCGCAAAATGCCGCCCGATTGTATGTGCGCGAAAATGCGGGCCAGTTGGCATATGATACAACAGTGTTGGCGGGCAATGCGTTTGCCGACACGTTGGAACCGTATGGGTTGCCACTGGGGTTTGTACCGCGCACGGCACTGGGCCAGGATATTGCCCTGGAAATTGAAAAAACACCGTATCTGATTTCGGCGCGCCTGGTGGTGGCGGGTGGAAAATTGTCCGGATTGCAACGGGCGGAAATGGCACGACGGTTGGGATTTTACGCCACCACAACCGATGATGCGGTTGTTTTGGCGGTCCCGTTGGACGAAGAATTTTCCGACGTCGTGCGCCGTGATGAATCCAATTTGGATGAAAATGGGTTCTTGGCTGATTTGGATATGGGGGGATTTGTGACCGATAATATCGGTACGGCATTTGCGCGCAATGGGGAATTTGAAACCGCCCAAACGGATACTTTGTCGATTGTCGGCATTGAAAACGGGCGCAAGACGCGCAACAACATCGATAATTTATCCGCAACAAAAACCACATTCCAAAGTGCCGATGGCACCGCCGCATTGACCGTCACACGTGGGGTTTTAACCGCGGCCAGTGTTACGGCGAAAACCATATCGCGCTTTGGCGATACGGGAAATTTTGTATCGCGTGCGGCGGCGGTATACGATTTTTCAATGACGGCGGGACGTACCGGTTTTTCCGGGCCGCCACGGTGGAATGTACGCGGAAACGTGGTGTCGGACAAAATCAATTTTTCGGTTGATTCATTGGAAATTGCGTCCTTTATCAACGCGTCGCGCGGCCAAGATGTTTATATCAGTCCCGATACGTTGGAATACAATACCCGCAGTGGTATCGAAGTGGATAATTTGGCGATATCCAACATCACGTTGCGGGACCAAACATCTGATGCGTTGTTGGATGGGGCGTCGGGGCGCGTCATAATTGATGTCCGGCCCGCCGACACATCGATGTTGCCCGATGCGTTGTTGACGACGTTGGATAACGGTGAATTAAAGATTCTGGCGCGGCCCGCGGCGGCGGAATCAAATACGGTTGATTGTCGGTCGATTATTGCGGGGTTGGGAAAATCTTATAACCAGCGGTCCGTGTCCCAGTATCTGATTTGCCAATATGTGTACTGGCAACGTTTGGAACACCGCATTGATATCAAAAAATGTATGATGGATGGGCGCAGTGGTTGTAAGTAATACGCGTATTTTTTCCGCCGGTGATGCGCGCGACATGCGCGGTGCCAGTATGTTGGAAGTCTTGCTGGCGTTGGCGGTGGTCGTGGTCTTGGCCCCGTTCGTTTATCGCCAGGTGGCCGACGTCGGTCATGACATCCGGGATATGGCGATGGCGCGTGATATTATTGCCAATCGCGACAGTGCGCTAAATTTTGTCCGCATGAACCAGGACCGCTGGCCCGATTATGCCCAGATTAAATTAAGTGATGATGAATTGGCCACCATATCGGACGCGGCGTCGGCCGGATTTATTGATAAATACGTGGTGCGCGGCGCGGCGGTGACGGATGTTTATTTGGCATATCCCATGGGGGGGACCGATTTGCGCACGGCCAAAATCGTGCGGCATATCGGACGTGATGCGGCGTTGGTGGGCGATGATGGTGTGGCATATGGCGATACGTGGGCGGTGGCGGCACCGGATTTCGCGCCGGGGGATTTGATTTATCGGGTCAGTCGTGATTTTTCCGGCGAAGATAAATCGAAATATCTGCATCGCGGCACATCGGGTGATGATGATTTGAATGTCATGATGCGCGATTTGGATATGGGGCATTTCAACCTGTATGATATTGGGACGGTTTCCGCCGATTCCGCCCGTGTGAACGATACATCGACGGTCTTTGTCACGGCCGAAGATTTGGCCGCCAGTAATGTTTTCTTTGTCGCGGGGGCCAATATGGACGGCAATGCCGTGTCAATGGGCGCCATGCGCGTGACGGGTGATGTGACCGGTTTTCGAACATTGGTGGCGGACCGATTGAACGGGGAAAAATTCACCACCACCGGACGCGTTATCACCGACCGTGCCAGTGTGATAAATTCGGTTAACGTTGGCCAAGATTTAACGTTGAAATCAGACACCCTGCGCACCATCAGTGGGTTTGACGGCATCAGTGTCAACGGGGTGCATACGCCGTTCTTGTCCGCCCAGGAAATGATTTTTTATGATAATTTTGGTTTGACGGTATCGGGTGAATTGCTGTATTCGACGAACCCGCCGTTACAAATCGGGACGTGGAAATTTCCGTCCACCACGCCCCCGTCGTTCAAAGAATTATCGTTGGCCCGGGGCAGTTTGCCGTCGGCGCCCGTGCGTGATGAATTCGGGCCGTTGATGTCGTCATCATGGCAAGATGCACAACCGGTGGGGGATATCGTGCAATGAAACAAACGGGGATGAATTTTGATGGTCGGGCCCAAGATGCCGGAATGCGCGGGGGGATGCTGGTCGAATTGATGTTAAGCGTTGCGCTGGCGGCGGTTATTATCCCATTTGTTTTTAAGTATCAACAGGCCGCGGTGACGCGTGCGGAAAACGTCGCGTTGACCCAGCAAATGGACGGGATTCAGGCGGCATTGGAACGATATATCATGCATAACCAAGACGCGTTATTGGCGCCGGTGGGAAAAAATATCACGCGGGTCAATTTGGCGGATTTGGTTGAATTCGGTGTTCCCCAAGATATGGTTGATACCCATGGCGCACGGTACCAATTGCGTGTCTTGAAATCTGTGGATGCCGGGGCGGCCCCAACGTTACAGGGCATCGTTGTGTTGGTCGATTCCGATATTTCGCCCAAACGGACACGGGAAATTATCAATCTGGGCGGTGACAATATGGGGTTTGTCGAAAATAATCGGGCGTACGGTGCGTTTGGAACATGGCGTACCGATGCGGTTGATTTGGGGTTGAATATTCCCGACGGCATTATCGATATGACACCGCGGATGCGTGCAGATACAAAATATCTGTGGCGGGTGCCGTCGGAAAATGCGTCGGATGCCACGATGAAATCGTCGCTGAATCTGGCGGGGCATAATGTGATTCATGCAAAATTCTTTGATGCGTCGGCGGCCCAATTCGATGAAATATTCCAGGCCGATACGATTGTCGCAGATACGGTCTTGTTTCAAAATCGTACCACCATCGACCGCCAGTTTGAAACCCAGACCGCCGTTGTGTCGGGGGCATTGTCGTCGGATTCCCGTTCGATGGAAGTGGCCGGAACATTCACATTGAACGATGTGGGGAAATTTTCCAGTTTTACCACCGATGATTTGTGGGTGACAAATCTGACACTGGGGGGATTGTCTGTGCGGACCGACATGGGCGCAACCGTGTTAAAGATAAACCAGAATCTGGACATGACCGCCGGGCGCATTGATGCGGTGTTTGCCAGTGTCGCATTTGCCGGGTCGATAACGCCGCGTTTGTACGTGCGTTATTTAATCGAAGATTCAATTAATCCGACCTTTTTCTGGGATGCGTCCCAGGGGGTGGCGAATTTCCGTGACGTCACATTTATGGAATTAAATCAGATGGCGACCGCGATTGTCGCCCGGGAACGTGTCGCCGGGACGGTTTCGGCCGAATTGTTTGGCAATGTGGCCGCGAACCAGAACGCCACCGCCGCCGATTTCATGAACGCGATTTCCGAAATCCAGCGCCGCGTTCGCTTGAAATATCGCCAGTTGAATTTGGAATAATTTGTGGTATAAAGCAATCATGAAAATAACCTGTGATTTTTGCAAGACGGAATACAGTCTGGACCGTGCGCCGACGTCGCCTGTCAAATGTGCGCTGTGCGGGCATACATGGGCGGTGGCGGCCCCATCGCACAGGAACACGCTTTTGGTTTTTGTCGCGGCGCTGTGCGCGTTGTTGTCGGCGGTGGTTTTTGCCGTTGTTGTCGTCACACGTCACCAGGTGGCCGCCGCCCAAAATCAACCCTTGGTGGCGCGGGTTACGGATATCCACACGGTGGTTGATGCCGCCGGGGTTGGGCATTTGGTCGTCAGTGGCACTGTCACGAACCAGACCGATGAAATCTGGGGCGTGCCGGATTTGATTGTCGTGTCGCGCGATGCGGCCGGCAATGTTGTCGCCCGCCAGAAATTCATGCCGTCGGCAACACTGCTGGATGCGGGGGGCGTGGCGCATTTTTCACACACGTTGTCGTCGCCGTCGGCGGGGGTGAAAAAAATCACATTGGAATTAAAAGACATGACGGAATAATCGGGGGGCGATGATGCGACATTTGTTTTTATCATTGATGGGATTGTTTATCTGCGCCGGCGCGATGGCGGCCGATGCGCCGGCGCCCGCACCGCGTATCAGTCTGTTTTCCACCAGCACCGATTGGGCGGCGGTCACAGGATTGCCGTGGGGTCAATACGAAGGGAACTTTGGCCCGGACAAGAAGCTTATCGGGACCCGCGGATTGATTCTATTTTATCTGGACGGCTTTCCCTGTTATGGCGAAGCGGACAGTGTTCGCATCTGGATATCGCCCCGCGGTCATGTGGACGGGCGGTTGCGTTTGGTGTGTGTGCATGCCCCGACCAAGATTTATTTTGCATGGCGCAACGCGACCAAGGATGCCGTCCAGGCAACCACCACCGGCATATTGGAATGCCCGGTGACGGGCGACCGCGAATTTACGGTTGATTTGACAAAATGCACACGTGGCAAAAATTGGGAAGATTTTAGATAATGTCTGAATTACAGCAACGCATTTTCACAGTAACACAGTCCGATGCCGGCGTGCGTCTGGATAAATTTTTATCCACCCAGATGCCGGATTTTTCGCGCAGTGAAATTCAGCGCTTTGACGTTGTGCGCACCCCGGCCGGCCCGGTCAAGATGTCTGAACGCGTGCGCGTGGGCGATGTTTATCGTGTTGATATTCCGGCACCGGTGACAACGGATGCGACCGCGGCGGGGGCGCCTGATTTTGATTTGGACATTTTATACGAAGATGATGACATCATCGTGATTAACAAACCGCGCGGGGTGGTTATGTATCCGTCGGCGGGCAATCACAGTGGAACATTGGTCCAGAATATTTTGGCCCACACGCATTTGTCGGCACTGGGCGGGGCGACGCGGCCCGGCGTGGTGCATCGTCTGGACAAAGATACCAGTGGGGTTATGGTCTTTGCCAAATCGGATGCGGCGTATCGCGAATTGGTCAAGACATTTGCCGCCCACGATTTGACGCGAAAATATGTGACGTTTGTGTGGGGATTGCCCAATTGGGAAAGTGCGGATATCACCGGCAACATCGCCCGGTCGTCGCGCAATCGCCAAAAAATGACCATGGTTAAAACCGGGGGCAAACCTGCCCATACCGAAGTGACCGTCGCCGACACTTGGTCGCGTTCCCGGGTATCATTATTGCGGTGCCGGTTGTTAACGGGGCGCACGCATCAAATTCGCGTTCATTTGTCCGTACATGGATTTCCGGTTTTGTGTGACCCGGTCTATGGCCGTGGGGCGACGCGTTTGGGGTCGGTGCGCAATCCGGAATTATTGGAATTTTTGCGGGAACACAACGGCCAGATGTTACATGCCGAAGTGCTGGAATTCAACCATCCCACGACCGGTGTGCCGATGCACTTTAAATCCCGCATGCCCGACGATATGCAGGAATTAAAGGCCATTTTGGACGACGCCCAGTACGCATAAAAAACTATATATTTTCCTTGGTCATCCGGCTGTCGTGTGGTATAATAAAGTAATTAATAATGGAGTGAGTCGGATGTCTTTTCTGAACAAAACAATTGGTTTTATGGCTGTTTTTGCGGTCGCGCCGTCGGTTTTTGGCCTGACTGCGCGCCCCAGCATCATCGGCACGGCATCGTCGCGCATGCCGACCATGACCACATATATTAATGGGACCGCCACATCGACAACCACAACGACATCATCGTTGTTGGCGAATGCGGAATGTATTGATGCGTACACATCTTGTATGAAGGGTGGGGACGCATGCGGCACCAATTTCGAAGAATGCACGACCAAGGTTTTGTTCCACGGCAAAATGCCCCAGTGTTTAAGCACATTGGCCCAGTGTTCCAGCGCGGGCGTATCCAGTCTGTTTGGGACATCGACGGTGACCGCGCTGTCGAATGTGGCGACCAAGAATACATATGGCGAAGTAACCGATTACACATACCCCACCGACGGCAGTGTTCTGGGACAATTGATTATCGGTGCGGCCATTTCCAACAAATACGACACATCCAACTGTGTCAAGCGTTATACATCCTGTCTGCGCAAGGACAGCGTTTGCGGTGCGGACTTTGAATTGTGCACCACGGACAAAGAATTCAGAAAACAGCGCGTCTTTTGTGATTCTACGTTGGCCCGTTGCCAAAGCGACGGTATCATCGAACTGTTCGGGTCGAACAACACGAACACCACGCCCGCCGCATCCAGCCGTATCGGCGAAATGATTGCCGAAGGGGCGGCATTGGCCGCGGTCAACGCCGTATCGACATGTTACAAGGTTGTTGACCAGTGTATCTTGAACGCATGTGCAACCAACCCGTACAAATGTTACGAAGACAGCACCCAAAACATTGTCAATATTGTCGAAGCCATCAATAACAACGATGTCGCAACCATTGCGTCAAATGATATTGTGTCCAGCGATACCGTCAATCGTTCCGGTATTTCTGCGTATATCAAAAATTCGTGCCTGGATACCATTGGGTCGAATAAGTATTGCTATGCCACATTCTTGGGCAATGGTGCGATGCCGACCAATTCCCAGTTGCGTGACGAAGACAACCAAGAAGAAATTTATGACGAAGCGTATTCTGCGCGTATGAACGCGGGGATGAAGGCGAAAATTGCCGATTTGGTCGATAAATTCGATACCAAGGCAAAGCAGAAATGCACGGAAACCATCAAATCGTGCGCCATGCGCGTCTGTGGCGGGGGCAGTGGGGCGGCCTGTTATTCCCAGGTGTTCGGTTCCCGTGATAAATCGATTAACAACGCAACATCGTATAACGAAATCAAAACGGGTTGCGCGTCGATTGTCAATACCGATGCGTACTGCAAATATGCGGCGGCCAATCCCAATACAACCGGTCCGTATGCGTATGCATATATTAATGGTGACGCGTTCGACACATTGTTCCCGGAATATGACGATGGGGCGGAAAACGACCCGATTGGCGTGGTCGCCAGTCTGAATGCCGCATTGGCCACGAATTACAGCGATGCCGCCATCGCGAATATGAAGCGCCAGTGCCAGGCCGTCGCCAGCGGATGCGTGAAAAACCTGTGTGGGACGGATTATGTCAATTGTTACCGCAATCGTACGGATATTTATTCATCGTTGACCAATACAGGCGATGCGAAGTTTGATAAGTCCATGAACAAGGTTGGTGGCGTTTTGGATTACACCATTGTTCTGGGGCTGTGTCTGGATACGGTGAAAAACGCATCTGTATGCGAAGAACACCTGGCGATTGAACGGAATAAATTAAGAATCGCGAACAATTCGTCGGCGTCATCTTGGGGCGGTGCGACCAGCGTACGCGATGGGTGGATTGATGCCGGTGCCGCGTCCAAGGTAACCGCCACCACCGAACAGGTCCAAGATATGGATGCCAACGGTAATCTGTTGTGCACGGCCGAATCCGGTGGATTTGACACGGGCCGTTGCAACGTTGATATGTGCGGTGACCAACTGTGCACAAAACCGGCATACATTTCGTATACAACATATGTCGAATCCCAGGCGGCATCATCGCTGTTCAAAGATTTGGTTTATGACCTGGAAAAAGAAGCCCAGGCGAAATATAACGCCAAATTGACCCGCGAACAAAATGCGTGCATGTCGGCCAATTCCGGTGGTGTTATGGGTAACCGTGACCAGGGCAGCACATTCATGTGGGTAAAGCTGAAATCGAACAAGGTCCCGACCAATTATTCGGTTAATGGCCTGAAATCGACCCAGTTTGCCGCCAGCAATGATTTGTATGGTTCATTCTGCCGCGTGCGTGTGACCATCCAATCCGATGACAAGCGGATTCAGGAAGTTCTGCGCGATGGCCAAAGCTGGGCAACGGCATACTTTGCAACCGGTGACACGTTCACATGCGGCAGCTGGATTCCGTCCAGTGCGCTGGAAGAAATCGCGAACGCCGTTGCCAATGACGCCGTCGCAGGCAAGCGTGATTCCCAAAGCACGACCCGCAATTGGTTAACCGCACTGGGGGCCATCGGTGGTGGTTTGGGTGGTGCATACCTGGGCAATGGTATCCAAAACGGTTCTGTGTTTGGTAAATTGACCGGTCTGAATTCGAATGCCAAAAACGAAACATCGTTTGAAACATTGAAACAGAACTGCACTTATATCGCCGGTCAAATCTATGACGAAAAAAGTTATAATAGCAATTATGTCTATCTGAAAGATATGGCGACAAAGGTGAATGAAAAGAGTCTGGCTGACATGTCTGGCAGAATCAATGCACTGAAAGCCATAGATGGTACCACGGTCAAATATACAGACGGTGAAAATGGTATGGATAAAGCTGTTGCAGCATTATCAGCCAGCTGTCAATCGGCTGTTGAAAAAGATGCACAGTCTGCTAACGCTGGAAAAAACAACCAGTGGATTGGTACGGCAATCGGTACGGTTGTTGGTGGCGTCGGTGGCGGCATCATGCTGAACAAGATGGTGGGTGACATCCAGAAATCCAGCCTGAACGCGGACCAGCGTGCGGCGTACGAAGAATGGATGAACAGCGTTGGAAAGCATATCACATGCTATGTCGGTGGCGATGAAGCCGGCAGCTATGGCGATATCATCAACGTCACGGTTGATTAAGAAAATCCCCCATCCGGGGGATTTTTGTCTTCTTTGTCATTGCGAGCAAGTCGCGACGTAGCGCAGCGAAGACGGACGCAGCGTGGCAATCCAGGAAAGCGGAAATGTTCATTATTCACTGGATTGCTTCGCCGGGGGCTCGCAATGACAACGAAAACATCAACATGCCACGCGGCTGCGTTTGATAATCAGCAATGCGAATGCCCCGTGGAAAAAGCGACGAAGCGTGCCTTCGGCAAACAAATCATCCCCGCGTTCGCATCGCTGATAATCTTTCTTGCTCATTTTCAGCAGTGC
>JAIDWS010000023.1:4811-6038 GCA_029059055.1 Alphaproteobacteria bacterium | reverse complement strand
ATCAACGCATTGGATTCGTGCATGCAGGATGACTTTGTCTGCGGCAGTGATTATGAAAACTGCTTGGATCCGACCGGTAAATACATCGTTAACGGCGAAATCGTCGTGGGGTCGATGCCGGTTGCCCCAACCGACGCAGAAATATCAAATTATCTGCGAACAAAAATTGGAAAATTGGACAATCGTGGCCGCCCCCAGGGCGCGTGCGCCGCAGTCATGCAAAAATGTCACAACAGTGTTATGAAAAATGACAAATACGACACGAACAACCCGCTGATCACGGAATATTTGGCGCGAACAGTTCCACGGATACAGGTCTTGCGCGCAAACGCCATTCGGGCGTATGGCGTATCATGTGTTGCAAATGTGGCCGCCTGTATCAACCAGAACGGATACGGCACATCCCAGAACGCCGCCATCCAGGCGTGCATGGCCCATATAAAAACATGCCGCAGTCTGACCGACAGCAACACCGGGACGAATTTATCGGATATCCGCACATGGCTGGCGACCGTTATGGGACCAACCAATACGACACCGGATAGCCCCGACATTGGGGATGAAACGAATATGCGCGAACGCGACATTGCAAACTGTCTGTCGATTCCAAATGCCCGGATATCCACCAGTGGTAAATTGTGCGTGGTTTGGGACGCGGACACAAATCGCACACTGACACAGAAAATGATTAATCTGGCACAACAACATGGGGGACAATATTACCCGGGCATGCCCCAATCACAATCTTCGTACACGGGGAAACAAATCAGCGGCAATGCATATGCATATATCATGCGATGGGCATATCTGGATGCATTAAACGAATGTACACAACGGGACGGGACATTGACCATTCCCCAGGGAAATGCGCATATCTATTGCAACATTGAATTTCCGGTTGGAAAAATGACCAAAACAGAATGTGATGCAATGTTAACAGTATGGCCGGGCAATGGAACATTTGGCGGATTTAACGACAGCGCGGTTACCGTAAACGGACACGTAACCAAACAAAGTTGCAGATATACACCGGCGGGCTTTTATTATACCGGTCGGGATTTGCCAGGCACATGCCTGCCCGGCATGACAGAAAGAAATGATAATACGGGGAACTGCACATGCATGCCGGGGTATCACTATGTAACCGGTTTCGCCTGTGAACCGGACGACGGGCTATAACCCGATTGGCAACACACGAAAAATGCCCGCTGCGTCCCGAACCGACGC
>JAIDWS010000023.1:0-4711 GCA_029059055.1 Alphaproteobacteria bacterium | reverse complement strand
TTCTCGTCCGTATCCACACACGAATAAAAAAACACCCCGTGTGGGGCGTTTTTTATTCTGGTGGATGATGGCGGACTGTATATTCCCATCCAAAATCATGCCAATCGTGCGGACGATTGGTGATTTTGGTGGGCCCCTTTCACTGCGCGGGCAAATGCCCGCTGCGTCCCGAACCGACGCTTCTCGTCCGTATCCACACACGAATAAAAAAACACCCCGTGTGGGGCGTTTTTTATTCTGGTGGATGATGGCGGACTCGAACCGTCGACCTCTTCGATGTGAACGAAGCGCTCTAACCAACTGAGCTAATCATCCGGATTCCCAAAATGTTTGCTTTGGTGGGGATAGTGGGACTTGAACCCACACGGTTGCAATAACCAAAGGATTTTAAGTCCTCAGCGTCTACCATTCCGCCATATCCCCGACGTGTGCGGATGAAATATTATCAGCATATGGCCCCGCGTGCAAGTAAAAAAATCCTTGCAAAAAATAGTATTATATGCCCAATATGTTTTATCACAGGAAAGGAGATATCCGGGATGAAAGGAATTATTTTGGCCGGCGGCAGTGGAACCCGTCTGTACCCGTTGACGAAAACAACATCCAAACAACTGTTACCGGTATATGACAAACCGATGATTTATTACCCGCTGTCGACACTGATGCAATTCGACATACGCGACATTCTGATTATATCCACACCCCAAGATACACCGAACATCGAACGGTTATTCGGCGATGGCCACACATTGGGATTAAACATCAAATACGCGGTCCAAGACCGCCCCCAGGGAATCGCCCAGGCATTTACAATCGGGGCAGATTTTATCGCGGGTGACGATATCTGTCTGATTTTGGGCGACAACATATTCTATATGGGGGACCAATTCCACTGGTTTCAACAAGAAGTTGCCAAAAACGCGGGCAAGCATGCAACCATTTTTGCATACCACGTATCCGACCCCCAACGATTTGGCGTTGTGGAATTTGATGAAAATCTGAATGCGATATCAATCGAAGAAAAACCCAAAAATCCCAAATCAAACTTTGCATCGGTGGGCCTGTATTTTTACCCGTCGGATGTCGTGGCCAAGGCAAAGACACTGACCCCGTCTGCGCGTGGCGAATACGAAATAACCGATTTGAACAACATGTATCTGGCCGAACACAGGATGTCTGTGGTGCCGATGCGCCGCGGCAATGCCTGGTTGGACGCGGGAACCCCAAAAAGCCTGATGGATTCGGGAAATTTCGTCCAGATTATCGAAGAACGCCAGGGATTGAAAATCGCCTGTATCGAAGAAATTGCATACCGGCGCGGATTTATTGATAAAAACCAATTAAACGAAATCATTGCCGGTCTGAAAGACGGGGATTACAAAAATTATTTAATCAAAGTCGCAGGGGAAAATAAACATGAACTTTATTAAAACGGCACTGGATGGGGTCATCATTGTGGAACCGCGCATTTTCCAAGACAGCCGGGGATATTTCTTTGAAAGTTATAACGAGGCCGAATTTCACAAAAACGGCATAACAAACAAATTTGTCCAAGACAATCAGTCCAAATCGTCATATGGCGTTGTGCGCGGTCTGCATTGCCAAACCGGCGACCATGCCCAGGCAAAACTGGTCCGCGTTCTGCATGGGCGCGTATTGGACGTGGCGGTCGATATTCGGCCCGGGTCGCCAACGTTCGGTCAACATGTGGCCGTGGAACTGTCCGACGAAAACCAGCGTCAACTGTTCATCCCGCGCGGTTTTCTGCACGGTTTTTCGGTACTCAGCGATACTGCTGTGTTTGCATACAAATGCGACAATCTGTATCATCCGGAATCAGAATTTGGTATCAGATTCGACGACCCGGAAATCGGCATCGACTGGGGCATTCCGGCCGATAAAATTATTACTTCGGAAAAAGACCGCATGGCCAAAGGATTAAAAGATGTACCTGATAACCGGTAGTCGCGGTCAACTGGGCCAGGAATTGGCCAAATTATTGCCGGACGCCATTTTGACAGATTCAGATTCACTGGACATCACGGATGCCGATGCCGTGCGTGAATTCGTGCGCGCCAATAACATTGAAACAATTATAAACTGTGCGGCATACACCGCCGTTGACCGCGCCGAAGATGATGCGGACGCCGCATACAACGTAAATGTAACGGGGCCGGAAAACCTGGCAAAATCCGGCGCACGCGTCATCCACGTATCAACGGATTATGTCTTTGACGGCACCGCCCATACCCCATATACCCCCGATGATGCGACATGCCCGGTGTCGGTATATGGCCGTACCAAGCGCGCGGGTGAAATCGCGGTTTTGGACAATGCGCGGGCGGCGATTGTCATACGAACCGCATGGCTGTATTCCCCGTATGGTAATAACTTTGTCAAAACCATGCGCAGACTGGGCGCGGAAAAAGATTCAATAAACGTCGTATGCGACCAGATTGGAACACCGACCTGTGCGGCGGATTTGGCCCGGGCGATTGTGGCCATGTTGCCACACATTCACGACGGTATGCGCGAAATATATCACTTTACCAACGAAGGGGTATGCAGCTGGTACGATTTTGCGTGTGCCATTATGAAATTGTCGGGACTGGCATGTCACGTCAATCCCATCCCCAGCGCGGCATACCCAACACGCGCCGCGCGCCCGGCATACAGCGTTTTGTCCAAAGAAAAAATTAAATCAGATTTCAACATCACCATTCCACACTGGCAGGAGGCCCTGATTCAATGTCTAAAACAATTTTAGTTACCGGCGGCGCCGGATTCATCGGTTCAAACTTTGTTCCGTATTTTGCCGCGAAATATCCCGAATATCATATTATCAATCTGGATAAATTAACATATGCGGGCAATCTGGACAATCTGGCCGAATGCGCCGATATGCCGAATTACACATTCGTCCATGGCGACATATGTAATCGCGAATTGATTGAACAATTGTTCACAGAACACGACATTCGCGGCGTTATTCACTTTGCCGCCGAAAGCCACGTTGACAATTCAATCAAAAATCCGGACGCATTTATCAAAACCAACATCAACGGAACATTTAATCTGATTGATGTTGCATTCCGGCATTGGCACACCGGCCCGGGCACCGTAAAGCCCGGATACGAAGATGCCCGTTTTCATCACATATCCACGGACGAAGTATATGGCACACTGGGCGCCGACGGCATGTTTACAGAAACAACCCCGTACGCCCCCAACAGCCCATATTCCGCGTCCAAGGCCAGTTCTGATTTCATCGTGCGCGCATATCATCATACATTCGGCATGAACGTCACGACATCAAATTGTTCCAATAATTATGGCCCGCGGCAGCATAGCGAAAAACTGATACCGCATATTATCGACATGGCATTAACCGACCAGCCATTGCCGATATACGGCCGGGGCGAAAACATACGCGATTGGTTATACGTTCTGGACCATGCCCGGGCAATTGATTTGATTTTCCACCGGGGGCGCGCCGGCGAAACATACAATATCGGGGGCCGCAACGAACGCAATAATATCACAATTGTAAAAACGATTTGCCGCATATTGGATGAACGCAAACCCCGCGGCGACGGTCGCAGCTATGCCGACCAAATTACATTTGTCGCAGACCGCGCCGGCCACGATTTCAGATACGCCATTGACGCAACCAAATTGGAACAAGAATTGGGATGGCGTGCAGACGAAACATTTGACACCGGAATTATAAAAACGGTTGAATGGTATCTGAACAAATAAAAACACCCGCCGAACGGCGGGATTTTTTTTCGAATAAAAAACCGGCGAAATTCGCCGGCCTTATCTTGGTGGAGCTGATGGGACTCAAACCCACGACCTCTACGATGCGAACGTAGCGCTCTATCAACTGAGCTACAACCCCAAAACGTGGTGCGGATAAGAAGACTCGAACTTCCAAGGCATCGCTGCCACTAGTACCTGAAACTAGCGCGTCTACCAATTCCGCCATATCCGCAGGCGTCTGATATATTATCTTAACTTTATTCCTTTTGCAACAAGAAAAATCATCATGCCCCATTTTTATTTTGCCCGCAAACATCCCCGTCACCGATGGCCCGCACCAGGGGCTTGTTCGGGACCAGCCACAGGCCGGCAATCGCAACATATATCCCCAACGATATATACGGATGCACCGCGGCCATCAATATCGCCACGACAAAGCCCGCAATGGATATCTTGGACCGCTGGCCGGGCCGCAACAGGCGCACAATCGGCGCATCTGCATCATGCGTACGAAACAGCGTCCACTGTAAAATCCGGAATGACACCACACACATCAAAAAGATAATGCCGTACGCCATAACCGGCACCATATCCGCATGATGTTCGTCCACCCACGACGTAAAAAACGGCACCAGTGACATCCAAAACAGAAAATTTATATTTCCCCACAATACCGCCGGGCTGATGCGGCGCGTCGCCGACAACAACAAATGATGATTAATCCAGAAAATGGACACGTACAGAAAACTAAGCACGTATGTCAAAAAAATCGAAATCCGCGGGGCCAACGCCGATATTCCTGTGCCATCCGGCGCGTTCAGCGCCAAAACCATGACCGTAATGATAATTGCAAAGACACCGTCACTGAATGCTTCCAGGCGCGCTTTATCCATATTGCATCCTTTTTTTGCAGACAATATCACAAATCGCGCGCCCCACGCCGCAGGAA
>JAIDWS010000022.1 GCA_029059055.1 Alphaproteobacteria bacterium | reverse complement strand
CACGACTTAAGTGATTTTGTTCGTAATTTTTTTTTAGAATTTTGATAAATATTCTTGTATAATCATTTCGTGACATAGGTTTATGTCATGGGGCCTGAGAAACCTTATAAAACCGTCAAGTGACGTGAAAATATTCTGACCTGTGTTGGGTTGGAGTCTGGTGAATATCCAATAAGCCAGGCAATTTGTTTTATAGTTGTTCTCAACTCCAACCCGCCTTATATGTATATGGCGGATTTTTATATGTATAAATATGGGGGCGGCATGTCAGGAAAAAGCACGGTTTTAACCGATTTTGATAAGCGTTTGGGACGATTAATCGCATTGCATCGTGCGCGGCACGGTCTGTCGCAGAAAGATTTGGCATCGGCGATGGGATGTTCGTTTCAACAGGTGCAAAAATATGAATGCGCGGGCAACCGCATGGCAGTATCACGTCTGTATGATATGTGTAAATGTCTCGGAATTCCCATGGGACAATTTTTACAAGAAGCCGATTCTGAATATACCCAGGACCCGAAACTGATGCACATTATGCAGAATCTGTACAAGATGACGCCGGACCAGGTAAAAATAATCGCCCGGCTGACCGATGATTTGGTGCGCGTGCCGGCCGCTTATGCGGACGCGGGGGCGTAATTATTTCCCCCACACCGGGGCGATGACGTATTCGGCCAATAATGGTACCGATAATTTGGCGACCGATTCCATTTCGGCGCGGATTTGATGCGCAAATGTGTCCGCCATGTCCGCGTCGCATTCAAAGACCATTTCATCATGCACCTGCATAATCATTTTGATTTTGTCCGGTGCCGCGTCTGTAACATTGCGGTGGATGTTAATCATGGCCCGCCGCATCAGGTCGGCTTCGAATCCCTGAATCGGGGCGTTGACCGCCGCACGCATGGCGTACGCGCGCATGCGCGGATTCTTGATATCCGGCAATTCAATGCGTCGGCCCCACGGGGTGTACACGCATCCGTTTTCCAATGCAAAGTCTTTGATTTTTTCGATGTATTCCCGGATTTCCGGCAATCCCGCCATGTATGAATTGATGATGGATTGGGCTTCGCTGCGCGTTACGCCCAGCTGGGACGCCAGACCGAACGATGATATGCCGTAAATAATGGAAAAATTCACCGTTTTGGCCGCGCGGCGCAAATCCCGCGGAACAGGCATGTCGGGCGCGATGTCAAAGATTTGGCGGGCGGTTTGTTCGTGGATGTCGGCGCCGCTGTTAAACGTGTCGGTAAATGTTTTGACGCCCGCCACATCCGCCAACAGACGCAACTGAATCTGTGAATAATCCGCCGATATTAATACGCGGCCCGCTGGCGCGACAAAGCATTTACGAATTTCTTCGCCCAGTTCTGTTTTAATCGGGATGTTTTGCAAATTCGGGTCCCGCGACGACAGACGGCCTGTGTTGGTGCTGGTTTGCAAATATGTGGTATGAATGCGGCCGTCGGATGCAATTTGGCGCGGCAACGCGTCCGCGTATGTCCCCGCCAGCTTTGCAATAGAACGCCATTGCAGAATCTTTTCAATAATGGGGTGCGCGTCCACCAAATCGTTTAAAGTATCGGCGTCGGTGGACCGTTTCTTGTTCGCCGGCAGGTTTAATTCATCAAACAGCACAATGCCCAATTGCTTGGGGCTGGCGATATTAAATTCATGGCCGGCATCCGTCCAGATTTCCTGTTCCAGTTTGGCCAGTTGGGTGTGAAATACCCCCGACAACTGGTGCAGGCCTGGCTGATTCACCAAGACGCCATCGCGTTCCATTTGCAGCAATACCGGCATCAAGGGCAGGTCGCATGTTTCATATAACCGGCGTAATTTTTCGTCGGCATTCAATTGCGGGCGCATTAATTTGTACAGGGCCAGACAAACTGTGGCATCTTCGGCGGCATATGGTGTGGCGGCCGCCACGTCCAGCGTGTCGAATCGGCGGTCGGCGTCCCGCGTTTTGGGCGGAAACAGGGATTCAAACGCGATGTTTTCATGGCTCAGATATCGCCGCGCCAATTCGTCCAACCCGTGCGCATGCAATGTCCCGTGCAGTGCATATGATAACAGCAACGTGTCATCAAACGGGCGGATGGCGGTTGTGTCCCACCCGTCGTTGGCCAAGATGTGGAAATCGTATTTCAGATGGTGGCCGACCTTTACAATATCGGGGTTGGTCAGAACCGGCGACAATTTATCACGCACGGTGTTGATATCCAACTGGGTGGGGGCGGATACCCCGTCGCCAAATAAATCATCCGATGCGCCCCGATGGCGGATGGGAATATATACCCCATGATGGTCGTTTGCCGCCAGCGATATGCCGACAATTTTATCCGTCATTTGGTTCAGGCCGGTTGTTTCCGTGTCCAGTGCCAAGATATCGGTCACTGTGGCCAAAAACGCATCCAGTTGTGCCGTGGTTGTAATTGTTTCATATGTTTGCGGGGCCAGGGCCGTGCGCGTGTCGTCCGCGGTCGGTAAAATCATTTCCATGGGGCATGCCGACCCGGGATATTCTGTGGCGGGCGGTTGGGTGGCGGCGTTGTAATCGGAACTGGGGAATGCTTTCTCAATTTTTGCCGCCAAAGAATTGCTTTCGACCTTGGTCTTGACGAATTCCAGTGCGGCGGGTGTGTTGAACTGGAACGGTTGGATAACCAATCCGTCCAAATCCACGTCGGTTTTCAGCGTCACCAACCGGCGCGATATATACGCCATTTCACGATGGTCGGTCAGTAATTGACGGATGCGGTCATTTTTGACATCGGCCAAATTCGCGTACAGATTGTCCAGATTGCCGAATTGATTGATTAATTCTGCGGCCTTTTTCGGGCCGATGCCGGGGACGCCCGGAACATTATCAGACGAATCGCCCATCAGGCTTTGCACATCAACAACCTGGTCGGGGCGGACACCGAATTTTTCCAGAACCCCATCGGCGCGGATTTCGCGTTGCTTCATCCCGTCGTATAAAAAGACGCAATCCGACACCAATTGCATCAGGTCTTTGTCACTGGTGATGATGCGCGTGCCGCCCGGATTGTCACAGTTCGCCGCCGCCAGGGTTGCGATAACATCATCGGCTTCGACCCCGGGGATGCACAGAACCGGCATCCCGCACGCCGCCATGCCGGCGCGGATTAATGTTCCCTGGGTAATTAAATCGGCGGGTGTTTCGGACCGGTTGGCCTTGTACAGGGGATAGATATCCTGGCGAAACGTGGTGCGGGATGCGTCAAAAACACAGACAAACGCATCATCGGGGCGCGCCGCCGCCAAAATCGGCAGCACCATGTTAAAGAACCCGAATACGGCCCCGGTCGGTGTTCCGTCGCCCCGCGTCAGGCGGCTGTGTACGCCGTAATACGCACGAAAAAGCAGTGAATTTCCATCAATCAGTGTCAGCATGGTCGTCATCCGAAATGGGGGCGCACCGCGCCCCCGATGTTTGGTTATTAAAATACGTAACGCAATTTCAAGCGCAGGTCATAATGTAAAATGTCGGGCTTGATATCGTCAACCGTTTCAAAGATGTTCGGCGCGTACAGGGCGCGTGCTTCGGCGTCGATTTTAATCGGTGCCACCGGGATGTCGAACGTCAGCCCCAACATCCCCTGATATGCGGCGGATGTGTCGATATCAATATGGCCGTAATCACCCGCGAAAATCGTTCCGACGCCAACGCCCAAATATGGCTTTACCACCAGGGACGGAACCTTGAAATACGCGTTCAGCATGCCAACATGCATCGTTGCGTCGTTATCATTCAGGTAATCGTATTCCAATTCAAAGCGAAATGCCGGGATATCCACCCCCACAACCGCGCCATAGCTTTGCGCGCCGTCGGATTCGGTGTGGCCATCGGCAAATACTGTTGCGCCACCCATACCCACGGTTCCACCCGCATATATATCAAACAAAATATTTGCGCTGGCCGGGCCCGCCACCAGGGCGGAAATGACAGTCATTGTCGCCACAGATTTTAATTTCATATTTTTCTCCTTTCTGTGATATTATAATAGAAAAAAGAGTCACATATATGCAAGAAAATAAACCTGTTTTGGTGGTGGGATTGGGCAATCCCGGGACGCAATATGCGCGCACGCGGCACAATGTCGGATTTATGGCGGTGGACCATTTGGCCGGCGCGGACGCGGTTTGGAAAAAAGAAAAAAATGCGTTGACCACATCGCTGACATTGGCCGGGCACAGGGTTATTTTGGTCAAACCCCAAACATATATGAACAACAGTGGTATGGCGGTCGGGCCGTTAATGGCGTTTTATAAAATTCCATTGGATAATTTGATTGTCATTCATGATGATTTGGATTTGTCGGTTGGCGCCATCCGTCGCAAGATGGGTGGGGGCAGTGCGGGTCACAACGGTATAAAATCCATTGATGCCGCCGTTGGACCAAATTATCATCGGATTCGCATTGGCATTGACCATCCCCGTACATTGGGTTTGCCGATGTCGCCGGCAGATTGGGTGTTGGGCCGATTTGACGATACACAAATTGCCGCAATCAATGCGGCAATAGAAAACCTGGATTTATTCGGGGGATAATAACGCGGAATCAGTTTGTGGGATTGTATGGAATTGTTCCGGTCCCCCCCAGTGTAAAACAGTTTCCGGCGCCATCGCAAAATTTTGTCCCGTTTGCACCGCGTGTCATGATACAGTCGGATTGTGTGGTTGCGCCGGTGGCAGCAGTTGTCGTTCCCGCGGGGCATTTCTGGCAATCATACCGATCGCCATAGTACCCTTTTCTGGGGGTGATGCATTGGGTGTTATCTTTGCAAAAGCCGGTGTTGCAAGTGGTTGCCTCAGTGGTACAGGTACCCCAGTCTGCTTCGTTAGTGGGCCGTTTTGTGGTGGTACTAATATCTGGGACCGGCCCCTTGTATTTACATGTTTTTTTTCCTGTACCGTTGGTGATTTCCACATTGGTGACAGTCCATGTGCAGTTGGAATAATCATACTTGCCGTTGTTTATTTCTGCGGTACCATCAATTCTTCCATTGCTGTCGGGTGCCCCCAACTTATCACTGCAATTTACCGTGTTTGAATAACATACCCCCAGTGTGTGGGTGGAACATGGGAATGGCTGCTTCGTCAATTCTATAAAAGTGAAATCTTCTTTACAAGAGGCTTGTGATGTAGCGTAGCAAAATGCCTGAGTTGTCGGAAGGTTAGCGAGTACTGTTAGGATTATCCCGGTGTTTTCCTTACCATGTACGGGGGTGCATGCTGTAATGGCAGATACACATTGGGCATTCTGTGGGGTAAAGGATGTGCAGACATCGTTTTGGGTGGTACTGCATGTAAAGTTGCAGTTTCCACTGCTATCGCATGATGGCTTACATTCATTATCATAGGTGGCAATTACATCATCGTTGAATTTTCCGTTGTCAATGGTTTCGCCCGCGCATTTTTTATAACATTCGGACTGACTGGTCGCGCCGTCTGGTGCCAATGGGTGGGTGTCTGGACATGATGTACAATTTGTGGCGCCCTTGGCACTGTATGTGTTCCCAGTACACTGCAGGCATCCGGATGTTGTATGCCATCTACAACCGGCGGGACATTCGGATTGCTTGGTTGCATCACCACACGTTTGTGCCGATGTTGCACCATGCGCGGATGGTGTCATGATGGGGATAAAATAAGCGGATAAAAGAATTAATAAAATTTTTCTCATCTCATGCAAATATTAGAATAAAAGGCACAGTAAAAGCAAACAAAAAATCCGGCGGAATGCCGGATTTTTACTTTTGTTTTTGTTGTAACAAATGTTGATTTACAGTCCAGCCCTGTTGAACGAACCACAGACTGTCTGCTTCGGGAATTACACCCGGCTTAAACTTCAAATTGCCACGACCAAAAATGCGATGGGGGGCTAAATAGATTCTGTCGTGAAAATAGTTGCGCATATTGGCAATATTTTTCGGGATACTGGCTTCATAATTACCACGTTCATGAGCACACAGATAAATATTATTTACCGACGGGTCTGCCACCAGTTTAATAAATTCTTCCCATTCCAAGCGCGGGTCCAATTTACTTTCAAGATTATTTTCCAGAAATACCAATTCCACATCGTGCGGGGGTTCGTTTTCTTTGTCGCATGATGCAAACAATGATGCGCCGCCCAGCATCAGCATGGCCAAATATTTTGGGGACAGGTTAATTGGGAATTTTTTTGTGAAACGCATGTTATCCTCCTTTTTTAATGGATTGTTTTTTGTTTCATTTTTTAATGTATCACAAAAAAATCGATTTTGTCAATATGATTTAATTCCCAGTGGTGCCAACCTGCCATTTGAGGGGGGTACCGGATTCCATGCATGCGCCGGACCATTTTTGGTCTGTTGGGGACCATGTGCAAACATCGTCGGTGTTGGGGCCACTGTTATAAAAGTTTAATGGGCCATTGTCGGTGGTTTTTCCATAATTCGGTGCGAAATAATATCCATAACTGCCAACCTGTCGGGCATTCACCCAGACGTACTGGCCGTCTTGGCAGAGAACTGTTTTCCCGTTGGGATAATCTGCGGGCCGCTTGTCGGCATCGGTGTCATCGGCCACCAATTTTCCCGTGCAAACCAGGGTTAAATGCGTATTGATGTTATATGCCGCCGAACCGGCATTATCCACCGTTAAAACAAATTTTGCACTGGGCAGGCACAGCGTACGAGGCGATGATGCTGTGGCCGAGCCAAAGTATGTTTTGGCGGGATTAAAAGACAGGGTCGATGTCTGTTTCTGGGTACAACAATTGCCGTGGAAATCAGTCATATTGCTGTTACAGCAATTTTGCAGGCCCTGTGAAACCTGGATTCTGGGGGACGAGGGGCAAAATTGTTCTTCGCCGTCGGTATAATTGGCCTTGTCCACACAGATAACGTTCCCACTGCCATCATATGATGCGATATATCCAATGCCGCACGATGTATCGCGACAGCTGTCCTGGGCATTGGTGGTGCCGGTGTTGATGGCAAACCAAGACAACAGGGTTTCCCCATTGGTGTCCAAGATTTTATTATGGTTTTCCTGGGATTTCAGATTGGTCAACGGATCCAGTTCGCAATTACCCCAAATCTTTTCCGACAGGCGGCATACCAAACATTCCGTTGTTGTATCGACCAGGCTGTTGCACGCATTGGACTGTTGACAAATATCATAAATACAGGTTTGGTTGTCTTCGCATTTATTCAAATTGTTACTGATGACCCAATTCATACCATATAATTCGTTATAAAACGCATTAATATTGGTATCCCGGGCAGCAGATAAACCGGTTTGGCGTTCCATGATGTTCTTGATGGCGTCGTCGCCCGCCGCCGCAACACAATCATTGACTTCTTGCCAGCAGGCCGTGCGGTTAATAATGGATTTACGGTTAATGGATGTCTGGATGTTTTCACACAAACCAAAGTTCCCGGAAATGGATTTGCATGTCTGGATGATGCAGTTTCGGCCAACTTCGCGGCATGTCCGCAACAGGGTGTCGTATGTCGTGTCGGTCGCAATATCTGTCATGCCGCCGGTCCAATTGGTGTCGCCCGTTTGGTCCAATAACGCCGTACAGGCATTTTTAACCTCTTTACACATTTCTTTGACGGTTTTGTCGGCCTGGACCCCAAAGATAGACAGCGCACGTGCATCAAAATCCGCCAGCGATTGTGCCGTATCCGACAAACATTGTGTGGTCAATGCCGTACAACTTTGGCGCATGTCTTCCAATTTGCTTTCCTGGGCCAATTTAATCTGGGCCAGGGCGTCTTCGATAAACGCATCCCAGACGCTGTCGGCAATGTCCTGGCAATTTTCCATGGCCGGTTCCAAATATTTCTTTTTGGAATTCAGATATGTGACAAACCGGTCGTTGCCCGGGGCCGTGGTCCATTTTTCATCCCCGCTGGGGCGGGTTATCAGGTTCGCCAAATCAACCAAATTTTCGGTCAGGAATGCTTCGCCCGTTGACGGGTCGATGTAACGGCCCGTGGTATCCAGACATTTGCCCAAATCGGTGCCGCAAACCGTCGAATTGGTTAACATGTCCAGCATCTTTTTCTTGCATGTCAAAATGTCGTCAGAATTGCGTTTCTGATAAATGTCCAGACGCGACATGTCCAACAAAGCGCTGCTTTCACGGACTTTTTCGCGGGCCTGGTCTGTTTGGGTTTCGTATGCCTTGGCAACGGTGGTGCAATCCTGTTCAATCATCATTAAATACCCGCTTTGCGCCAAAGATAATGCGTCTTCGTCGCAAACTTCCATCGCCATTTCGCGGCATACCGGTAATGCGGCACTGTACAGGGCGGTTCCTTCTTTGACGGTGGTGGATGCCCCCAGCATGGAATCAATGTTGTCAAACGCCGCGTCTGTGTTCAATGACCATGACAGTGCGCTTAAATTTTGTTCTGTGCGGGAATCGGCGGTTCCGGTTTGCAATTTTTTCGCGATTTCATCCAGAATTTTCTTGGACGCGGATGTGTCGGTCTGTTGGAATGCCAATTCACCTTCGGTGGCTTTGAATAACGCTTCGGCATCTTCTTTGTCCATGTTGACCGTCAACAGGCGTTGGCTGAAATCCAGCATTTTTTCTTCGACATTGTCCAGACGCTTTTTCACACTGTCAAATTCATGGATGCGGGATGAACACGCACAACGTTTCAGCTGGGCGTCCTTGTTCGCGCAGAATTCGTCCATACAGTTGTAATAAACTTCGCGGCATGTCTTGTAATCTTTGTTCATAATCGCCGCGCGGGCGTCTGCGTCCGCCGTGGCGGTCGCACTGCGGGCGGTGGTGGCCGCGGTGGTTGTGCGGCGGGCCCCGGTGGTGGTGGTTGTGGTGGTGCGCGTCGGCGTCGCACTGCGCGTGATGGCAGACCGGTTGATATTGGTCGTGGTCGATGTCGCGCCGCGCACCGGCGTTGCGGTGCGTGTTTGCGCCGGGATAACTGTGCGGGTCGGCGTTACAGATGTCCGCGATTGGACCGTGGTTCCGGTCCGGGGGGCGGTTGTACCCGTAATGGCAGACCGGGATTCGACGTTCACGACGTTGGTGGTGCTGCGCGGGCTGGCCGATGTGGTGGTGGTACGTTCGCGAACCGTGCCGGCGGTTTTTGCCGTGGTGGCCGTACGCGATACAGCCGGCGTGGCGGGCGTTGTTGCGGTGGTTGATTTCTGGCGGGTGGATGTGTTGGCGACAACCGTGGTTGCGGCATTGCGCCGCGTTGCCGCGCGTGCAGCATCGGTGGCATCATCGGCCCGCGCCGCCTGGAATGCAAGCGGGACAAGGCAGATGGCGAAAAAATTCAGAATCTTTCTCATCCTTTGTATATGGATGTTAGCAAATTTATGAAAATCGGGGCAAGCAGAAAAAAATGTAAAAATATCTGGTGCGAGTAAGGAGATTCGAACTCCTAAGGGCAAAGCCCACCACCACCTCAAAGTGGCGCGTCTACCAGTTCCGCCATACCCGCACGTGGGAAAATAAATTTTCTGGGGCAATATTACAAGAAACCGTTTTTTTCTTCAACCTTTTTGTGATAAAATACATCTGATAGAAAGGCAGGATTGTTACATGAAAAAACTACCACAAATGTTATTCAAGTGTTCTTTGGCGGTGCTGGTGCCGTGCGCAGCGAACGCCGCGGGAACATATTATACCGGCGCGTATCAGTCGCCCCAGGCCAGATATACACAAACCGGGTACAGCCAGATGCAACGCGGATATGCCCAGACCACCGGGTATGCACGGACCAATCCGTCCGCGACCCAGGCCGGATATTCCAGCTATGCGTCGACGCGTCCGACCACGGCTGCGGCGACAACATCGCGGACCCAATCGACCGGCAATGCGTCCACGTCGCGTACTGCGTCCGCCGGGGCCAAGGATAAACAGGGCTTCTTTGTCGACGCCGGGATTTCACGTGAATCCGCCCAGTGGCAGTTTGAAATGAACGAATCCAAGAGTATTTTGCACTATGACAATATTTCTTGGAACGTGTTTGATTTGTCCGGGGGGTATAATTTCAGCGCGGGCAATACCGCGATGCAGGTGACCGCCGGATTGAAGTACGGTATGCAGGCCGGCGAAACCACCATGGTTGACGACGATATTTCCAACGGTGGGTATTTTATCACCCAATGGATTGACCAGAATAACAACATTATCGGCGAACAGCTGGGCCATGCGTTGTCCATCGGGACCAGTGATGGCGGCGATATGCTGGGATTTAATATCGGGTTTGGGTTGACGGATTTCTTTAAATGGGGGAATGCCAGAATCACACCGTCAATCGGATTCAGATATTTGAAATATCATCTGGAAACCAAAAAGAATTACGGTCTGTCGGTTGACACGGCGGCCTGTTTCAAGGTCGAAGGCAGTGACGAAGTTCAGTGCGACCCGATTATTATTTTCTATGACGCGAATGGGAAACAGTCTGTTGTTTGGCGCGACACTGTCAGCGACCAGTTACCGGTTCATGCGGGGGCAACACATATCGGTACCGCCGGGACATATTATTATCAGCAGCCCGGAACCAGCCATTCGTATGATGTCGTGTGGTCTGGGCCGTATTTGGCGATGGATGTTGATTATGATATCAACCAGAATAACGCGGTCAATGCGCACGTTGAATTGGGTTTCCCCGGTTACAGCGCCGAAGGTGACCAACCGTACCGCTTTGACTGGCAACACCCGAAAAGTGTCCAAGACGAAGCCGGTATCGGCAGTGCCATTCACTTTGGTTTGGGCGCAAACTGGAAAACGGCATTAACCGACCGCATTATGTTGACAGTGGGACTGACATATGATTATTACAGTGTCAGTGACGCCGATGCAAAAACATATCTGAACGAATCGTATTATATGAATATCTATAATACTTTGTTGACGACCAAATGGGACAATCGGGAAGACGACATGTTGAACCCAGAAACGGGTGACCCGGTTGCGATTAATATCAAGAATTTGCAATCCGAATGTCCGGGATGGGTGTGCAAATCCAATGGTGAAATCGAATCGTTCTATAAATCTATGGGGATTCGCGTCGGAATCAACGCCCGGTTCTGATGATGCCGATTGAAAAACGTTGCCCACACGCGCCATTGGCACGTGTGGGCGGCGGCGTCTGGGGGTGGGGCGGAACAGGAAAGAAAACATGAAATCAATATTGCGAAACTTTGTAACAGCATGTGTTTGTCTGGTTGCGGGCGGGGCCGTTGCGGCACCAAACATGACGGGCCGTGCATCCGTAAATGTGACCAGTGATACCGCCGCGACGGCAAAAAACATGGCCATGGCCGAAGCACGCCGTCAAATCGTGCGTGACGTATTGGGGCAATATTCGGATACGTCGCAATTGGATTTGTTGTTAAAAGACGCACCCGATAACGATTTAACGTATTTAATCACATCGTCCAGTATTGATAATGAACAGCAATCTGCAACGACGTATTCCGCAAATATTACGATGACACTGGAACGCGTTGCCGCACAGAATTGGTTAAATGACAACGGGATTCCCAATTGGCTGGGTGATTCTGCATCTGCGGACCGGACATTGGTGTTTGTGAATCTGGCCAATGGATTGGGTGATTGGGTGAATTTACAATCCATTGCGCGCAATGACGGTATTGAAATGTATACGCGTCGTATTTCCGGCCCCCAGGTGGTTGTGGAAATTCCAGCGTCCAACCGTTCGGCATTCACGGCGTCTGTGGCGGCGGGCGGATGGCGGTATGCGGACATGGATGGGACGTTGCGTCTGTGGCGCCAGCAATAGTGGCGCATTGTCCGCGGTGCGCGGACAAAAATCTTGACATTATATATAATCGCTTCTATGGTTGGCGCGGTTAACAGGATTGGGAAATGGAAGTGAAAAAAATAGCTTTATTTTTTATGGCGTTGATGATGCCGTGCATGGCCATGGCGGATGAAACTGCGGCGGCTGATGCAGATGCGGCCGCGAAAAAGGCACGTGAAACGGTTTTATTCCTGAATATCCGTCGTATTGGGTTGGAATTGTCCAAAACCCAGGTACGAAATACCGCAGAATATACGGATTCGCCCATCCAGGCATTAAAAGCCACCAGCCAAGATTTTATCAAGGGAATTGGCGATATGGCGCTGGAATATCGCAAGAACAAATTCAAATGGGATAACAGCCTGTTTATGGAATACGGCCAGACAACCCTGAAACCGTATGACGGGCCGGAAACATCGGACGAAAACGCAGACAAAATTTTGCTGTCCACGGATTTGTCATACGCATGTTGGGAATTTGGCGGGTTTAAGTTTGGACCGACCGTCGGTGTGCAATATGAAACAGAATTTGTTGGTGACCCGCGCCAAAATATTGTTCGTTCGAATGCCGGGATTTCTTTGTTTGACCACCATGTGTTGAAAAGCTTGTATTTGGCCGGCGTGCATGAATATGATTTCACATTTCCCCATGCCCAGACCAGTAAACTGGGGGTGGAATTGGGATGGCGCGTTGAATACAAAATTCGCGACGGCGTCAAATTATCAACCAATGGATATTATCGTGAATATTTGGATTATTCCCGGTATGTCAGCACGGATTTGGAACGCGATTTAAGTGCGGTTTTACGCATGGATACAAATTTGTGGGGCAATTTCACAATGGGGCCGTATGTCCAGTATCGTTTGGCAAAATCGCGTGGTGCCGACGTTTATGGCAGTAATATAATCATCGGTATATCGTTCAATTATATTACGCGATTTGGTCTGTGGGACACAGATAAATAAAAAAATAATCCCGCCGTGGCGGGATTATTTTTTGATGCCCCAAAACAGGGCGATCAACCAACCGATACCGGTCCACCCGAACAGCCAGCTGTAAATTCGGACCAACAACATGTCGTATTTTCCCCGGCCTGCAACGCGGGCCAGGTATGCCGGCGCCAACATAATCCCCAGTACGATGGCTGTCGCCATCGTATATTTTATTAGTAATAAAATATTGATGTTGTAAATCATGTGTGGGCCGTTTTTTTTCGGGGCGAATGGGTGCATTCGCCCCGTGTGTGATTAAATGCCGTATTTCGCGGATGTGCCCAGCTGTTCTTCGATACGAATCAGTTGGTTGTATTTCGCCATACGGTCGGTGCGGGACATGGACCCGGTCTTGATTTGACCGGCGTTTGTCGCCACCGCCAAATCCGCGATGGTGGTGTCTTCGGTTTCACCACTGCGGTGGGAAATAACAACACCGTATTTGGCATCCTGGGCCATTTTGATGGCGCGCAAAGTTTCGGTCAACGAACCAATCTGATTTACCTTAATCAAAATGGCGTTGGCAACACCGTTTTGGATACCTTTTTCCAGACGGGCCGGGTTGGTCACGAACAAATCGTCACCGACCAACTGGCATTTGCCACCGATTTTTTCGGTCAGTTTTTTCCAACCATCCCAATCTTCTTCGGCCAGGGCGTCTTCGATGGAAATAATCGGGTAATCCGTAATCAGTTTTTCATAGAATTCAATCATCTGGTCTGCGGACAAAGATTGACCTTCGAATTTATAAACGCCATCGCGATAGAATTCCGAAGATGCAACGTCCAAACCGATGGAAACCTGGTCGCCCGGCTTGTACCCGGCGGCATTAATCGCGGCGATGATTGTATCCAGCGCTTCGCGGCAAGAATGGAAATTCGGTGCAAAGCCGCCTTCGTCACCGACGTTGGTGGAATTGCCGCCTTTCTTTAAAATAGATTTCAAATTGTGAAAGATTTCACTGCCCATGCGAATCGCTTCGAATTCGTCGCGTGCGCCGTTGGGGATAATCATAAATTCCTGGGCGTCCAGACCGTTGTCTGCGTGCGCACCACCGTTGATGATGTTCATCATCGGGCGCGGCAAGACGACCGGATTCGCGTTGCCATAAATGGATGCGATATATTTGTACAGCGGTTCTTTTTTTGCATTTGCCGCCGCGTGTGCCGCCGCCATCGATACCGCCAGAATCGCGTTCGCGCCCAGTTTGTCTTTGTTCGGTGTGCCGTCCAGTGCCAACATCTTTTCATCCAATGCCGTTTGGGCGGACGCGTCCATACCCATAATGGCCGGGGCAATGATTTCGTTCACGTTTTTGACCGCGGTCAAAACGCCTTTGCCCATGTATGCGTTCCCGCCGTCGCGCAATTCCAGCGCTTCGAACGAACCGGTGGATGCGCCACTGGGGACCGCCGCGCGGCCAAACGCCCCGCCGGACAATTCAATATCACATTCAATGGTCGGATTTCCACGGCTGTCCATAATCTGGCGCGCGTGAACTTTTGTAATAGAAAACATACTTTTTTCTCCTTGTTCCTATATTTTTACACCTTGCGATTACTTTTTGCTTGGCTAACAAACAAATTATGTGCCATAATGTAAGCACAATTGTAATCGGAATTAAACAAAAAAATATGATAAAAAAGCTAATTTCTTTTGTTTGCTGCCTGTTGCCGGTTGGTGCAGTTGCGGCGCCTGTTTATTTGGAACCCGGGGCGGACGGATTAATTCCGGACCAGGCGGGCATTAATTACACCGACAGTGTGATTATCCAGGGGAACAGTTATAACCAAACCCCCGCGGGTGTGGTTGTGGGGACCGGCGGTATTTCTGTTACCGGTGATATGATTGCCGGCCAAGATTATATTGGTGCCGATACCGGGCAATTGCTGATTGCGACGAATACCAATCTGTCATTTACACTGCAAAGCGAAGGCGCGCTGTCGGTTGGCGGCGTATTGCGCGTTTTAAATGGTCGCGCGTTGACCCTGGAATTGCCCAACAATACGTCTGTGGCCGCGATTAATGCCGCCCTGGGCAGTATTGATAACCAGGGGTCATTGACATTAAATAATATTGATGCGTTAACGGTCGGAACATGGACCGGGGACGTCTTGACCGCCGGCACCGGCAGTGTGACCAATGCCGGTACGTTGGCCATTAACGCCAATACGATTAAAATGGGAACTTTGGCCAATGACCAGGGCGACGTTACCATCAATGCCGCCGGTCAAATGATTATGGGCCAATATACAAATGGCAGCTATCTGGCGGATACAGACGCGTCTGGGAACTTTGTTGTCGCGCATACCGGAAATACCGATATCACCGCCGGCAATATCATCGCCCAGGGCAGTATTCAAAACCAGGCGGGACGTATGAATATCACCACAACCACCGGTGGAATTGATGTGACGGGTAGTGTGGAAAATTCTGGGATTGATGCCAATGGTAACGCGTCCATGACAATCACCAGTGCCGGTGCCATTACGGTGTCCGGGACCATGAAAAACGATTCGGATGGCGGCACAATGAAAATCAGTGGTACGTCCCTGAACGTGGCCGGGACCGATTCGGCGCATAATGACGCATCCTTGGTGAACAAGGGGATTTTGGCCATTAACGTTACCGGTGAAACATATCTGGAAAATGGGTTCGATTTGACCACAATGCCGAATACCAATACGTTTGAATTGGATACCGGTACATTGCGATTCGGGACCAATTTGTCGGATGACAACTGGTTGGCATTGTTTACAAATAATTTGAATTCGTTTATTGTGCGCGTGCGCAATGGGGAATTAAACCTGACGACGGATATTATCAACGGGGATACAAACGCCAATGCGGATATGATGTTGGCCGCCCAGGCGATTACAGCCAATTCCATTACCAATTCCGGTACCAGTTTAAATATTACCGCCGCCAACGCCGGTGCCGGTACCATTAATGTGGCCCAGGGTGTGACCGCCCGTGGGGATGGAACCACGAATTTAATTGCCGATGGGACCATAACGGTCGGCGGTGCGGTCGCGAATGAAAGCACGACGGCCACCATGAACATCAACGGGCAAAAAATTGCCTTGAATACGGTGTCGAACGTCGGGAACATGGCGATTGATGCGTATACCAATACGCCGGGGGATATTTCAATTACCGGCACCGTCACCAACAGTGGCACAATGAAAATTGAATCGCGCCAGATTAAAATTGACGGCGTGGTTACAAATGCCGACGGTACCATGACCATCCGTGGGTCTGACCAGACCGGCGGGGCGGTAACGCTGGGCGGTTTGAATGTATCGGGCGGCGTGGTGGATTTGACTGCGTTGACCGGGTCGGTATCTGTGACCAATAATTTGAATGTAACCGGCGGTGATTTGAACATCGGCGACGCCACGCATGAAATCGCCATTACCGGCACGGCAAACATCGCGGGTGATGTTACGGCGGCGGCGACACCGGTTCTGGACGCGGGTAATGTGAATATTGCGGCGGGCGGCCCCCAGACCTTTGTCATGACGGCCACCGACGCAATTAACATTGGCGGCAATATTTCCGCAATTGAAAACGATATGGCGCGCACCATCAGCTTTGATGCGCAAACGCTGGACGTGGGTGGCAATGTCACCGCGGCGAATCGTGGTGCATTGATTTTTGGCGGTAATCTGGCCACCAATTTGAATGTAACCGGTGCGTTGACGGCGCGCGACGGCGGGGTAATCGACCTGGCGGTGGCGGACATTGATGTCGGCAGTCTGGGCGGCAATGGCAAATTTATCTTGCACGGGTCATCCGCGTCGGTAAATGCCACGATTGATGCGTCGGATGCAAATACAAACGCCATTGATATCGCGGGCGGTATCTGGTTTGACGGAACAAACCCGACGTCGGGTATGGTTATCACGGGGCCGACCAATGTCACATTGGCCACAACCGGAAACGGTGGTTCTATGAATATTGCCGGCGGTATGTCGATATCGTCGGGACACAAATTGACGTTGAATTCGCGTGATGCGGTGACGTTGGCGGGGCTGGTTAAAAATGCCCAGGGAACATTGGATATCAATGCCAACGGTGCGGTGACATCGGCCAATGATATTGATAATTCCGGGACATTGACCATTGACGGGGCCAGCATCACAACCCAAGATATTACAAACACCAGCAGTGTTGCCATCACGGCCAAGAATTCCGGGCCCATCAATACCGGCAGCATCACCAACAGCGGGGCATTTACCATGTCTGGTGGCACGATGCAGTCTGCGGCGGTGTCGACCACGGCGGGCGCGTTGGATGTGACGGGGACGTCGTGGAATCTGAATAATTTGTCTGTAACCGGTGGTTATGCCAATTTGAACGTTAATACGATTACCGCGACCAATAATATTACCGTGGCGGGCGATTTGGTCCAAAGTGGGATTGGCGGTACCGGTGGCGTATTGAATATTACGCGTAACAATTCGGTCGTCACGGCCCAGAATTTGGTCGTTGACGGGGCATTCCGGGCGAATGGCTTATCGGCGGATTACCGCATCGCAGATGCGGCGACGATTGCCGGCGACATCATTGTTGTCAGCGTCGCAGACGCCGATATTTCGGCCAAAACGATTACCGCCGCCAACGTCACGAATGCGGGTACATTGACATTGACCGCACAAAACGGCATGACATTGGATGTTGTGAACGGGATGGCGGGCACAATGACGCTGGATTCGGGGGCGGATTTGGCCAACGTCACCAGCTTTACATTGACCGGTGGTTCGGCAACTTTGCTGGGCCAGGGTATGAATTCGACCGGGGCGTTTACATTGGCGGGACGTTTGTTACAGAATATGACATCGGCGTCTGCGGGTGATGCGAATGTTATTGGGGATGCGTACACCATTACGGCATCAAACGTTATCACAAACGGGATTCAGCAAAAATCCGGCAGCATGACCCTGAACACCAGTGATTTGGATGTCCACGGCAGTATTTTGGCATCACATCTGCGTGTCTATGCCCAGGGCAAAGACAGCACAATCAACAACAATTGGTTGACGGTTAACGTGGATGGTGATGTATCCGGTGGCGTTGGATTTGTGGGATTAAAAGAAATGACCGTTGGTGGTGCATATACGTTTGACACCGACAGTTTGTTGCACGCGGCCATCATGCCGCCGGCGGCGACCACCCGCAATTATTGGGCATCGGTCAGTCTGAACAATGACAACACATTGGGCCAGATTACCAATCCGGTTGGGGCGGAACCCTTGATTTCTGTCAATGGGAAATTCATTTCCAATGTTACAGATTTGGGTACGTCGATTAACGGTGGGGCATTGACCAATCCGCAAATTGGCATTGATATCTTTGACATGGTTGACCAGGGCGATGCCATTTGGTTGGTGCATGCGGACGGCGGCCTGGAAGAATTGGCGTTAAAGATGCGCAATTTGTTCGTAAAGTTCTGTAATGCGGACGGTTCAATGTGCTTTGATTATCTGGACGCGATTAAGCCCGGTAATAACGGCAGCGTTGACGGGTTGGATTTGCCGGCGTTTCTGTCGGTCCGTGATACCGATGGCGACGGCGTGCCGGACAGCATTTACATCGTGTTTGACCCGCGTTTCGGTGGCCCGGTCGAAGTCTTTAAGATTCAGCCCATCGTTGACCGCGAAGGCGACCACACCACCGGTGAACATGTTTCTGCGGGGGCATTGGACAAATTGATTGCGGGTAAATTGGCCCAGACCGGATTCTTTAACCGGACACCGATTGAAGCGATTCCGTTAATCTTTAAAAACACAAACATGGCGGAAATGGCCCAGGAACTGTATCAGCGCATGGAATATTACAACACATCGCGCGATGGTCGTGGATTGGCCCGGTTCAGCCGTTTGTTCCAGCCGCGTGAAATCGAACAAATTGCGGGTCATATCGTGATGAACGAACATACCAATTTCCGCAATTTCGAAGATCGTATGTTCGACGAATTCATCTGGAATCGTCACCGTAATTTGAAAAAGGCATGGTTGGATGCGGATTTCGGCATGTTTAATCAGCGCGTATCCGATGGCAAACGTGTCAGTGGCGACCGGTTCAGCGTATCGGGTGGTTTTGATTGGCAGGAAAATCCGACACTGATTTTGGGTGTGACCGGCCGCGTGTCCCACATGTCGTCCGACAATTCCGACAGCATGGAATTGGGCTATAAACCCGGCCAGCATATCGCCGGACATGTCAAGGTTGACGTGGCGGATACAGACATCGGCCTGGGCGGATATTTGATGAAGACATTGGGGACCAAGATGCGTCTGTATGGAAACGCATATCTGGATTTGCACCTGTTGGATGTGTCGCGCGAACAGAATTATGTCGCGTCCATCGATGGCAGTGGTACCGCGTTCGCATTGACGTCGGAATGGGGATTGCTGCATGATTGGTTGAACCAGTATCTGGTGGGCAATCTGTATGCACGTGTGGGCGTCAATTCGGGATTTTCTGTCACCGAAAAGGCCGCCGGCAGCGATTACATGAAATTGGAATCCGATGCATACATGATGTTGACACCGGGGTATTCGTTGATTGCGCAAAAGCGTATCTATCCGGGGCCGTGGTTCCAGATTCGCCCGTATCTGTCGGTGGGTGTGGAATACGATTTGCTGGGTGCGCCGAACCACGCGAAATACAAATTCGCACCGGCCAGCGGGTATACCACATATGACATTGATTTGGACCCGTTGTGGGCCAACGCAGGGGGCGGGGTGGAAATCCTGTCGGCCAGCGGGGTCCAGGTTGGTCTGGATTACCGGTATCAATATAATACGGAAATGCAGTTGCATCAGATTAAGATATCCGGTTCGTACAGATTCTGATACGGATGAAAAAAACGGGGGCGCGGCCCCCGTTTTTTGTATTGCATTAACTGCACCGTCGGCATATAATTATTATGTCACCGGGGGTTCCGGTGATGGGGCGTGAGAACCTCTTTAATGGCGTCGGAATACCATGATGGCGCGCGATTGGCGCCGTTTTTGATATGTGCCGGCGAAGACTCCTGAACATACCCGTTTTTGGGTCAGGAGGACTGCTGAATATTCAATAAGCAGTGCAATTCCATTAATTGTTCTCAACCTCCTGACCACCACGAAAATGGTGGTTTTTTGTTTAACAAAGCATCAGGAGATTGAACATGAAACAAAAATTAACGGCGATACTGACATTGCCAATATTATTGGCATTGCCGACCGGCCGCGGATACGCCGCCAGTTTGGAAGTGAATATCGTGGAAAAATGTGCGTATGCGGACAGTTGTACAAAATACGTCGGCGCATCTTATCACAAATTTGGTGACAAGAGTACCACAACGGCGCCATGTACCGCTGGTGGCAGTGGATATTGTTGGTTGTGGGATGGGGTGTGTCTGGGAAATGGTTCCGGCCACGACGCATATAACGTGTGCAGCCAAAACTGCGCAAATGCGGGTTATGATGTTATGGTCTATGATATGAATAACAATTACGAATGGGGGTGTGCCTGTTTTCAATCCGCGTCATTCCAAGAATGGCGCGCCGTTGCCGGCAACAGTGGGTACATGCGGCAATATAAACCAACATATTCCAGCGGTTCATCCGGCGCAGGATGCACCGTCACCGCCACCACCACCGATAATTATCGATGTGCGGCCGGATATTATGGCACCGCCACATCGGACCGCACCGGATGCACCGTATGCCCGTTAAACGCGACGTGTCGTGGTGGAAATAATTCCACATTTTCATGCAAGGACGGATTTTATATCAACAGCACCAAAACCGGATGCACCAAATGTCCAGACAGCAAAACGGGCGGTCTGGGATGGGATGCCAATGGAAATGGCGTGGCCGCCGTGGGTGGTGTGGACGAATTGTCATGGTGCAGTATTCCCGCGGGAACGGTGCTGCATGACGCCACCGGCACATTTGTCATTACCGATGACGCGAATGACGGATGCGAATATCAAACTTATTAAATGACCAATCATAAATCCACCCATTTGGGTGGATTTGTGTTAATATTCGCACCCATCCGTCAGTTCATTGTCGGGGTCCACAATGAACGTTCCGGTGTTATCGTGTAACACGGTCCCAGATGCAATGGCGCACCAGCTGATATCATCACCGCCGCCCACGGCCGCAACCCCATTTCCATTGGCGTCCCATCCCAAGCCGGCGGTTTTGCTGTCTGGACATTTGGTGCATCCGGTTTTGGCGGCATTTCTGTAATAGCCGACATTACACATAAATGTGGTTCCCCCGCTGCATGTGGCGTTGGTGGGACATGCGAGACAGGCGGATTCTGATGTTGCGGTGCCATAATATCCGGCCGCGCATCGATATTCGCCGGTCGGGGTGGCGGTGACGGTGCATTTCCCAGCGGTCATGTCGTTGCGGTATGTGGGGGTATATTTTTGCATACGTCTGGTGCTGTATTTTTGCCATTCTTGGAATGATGTATCCCGAACACAGGCGCATCCCCATTCGTAATTGTTATTCATGTCATAGACCAAGATATCGTAACCCCGTTCTGCACAGCGTTGGGTGCAGTAACCCGGTGTATCATTACCGAAACCGTTTGATACGCACAGGTCGCCCCAGAGCCAACAATATCCATATGTATTGGTATCGCATAGTGTGGTTGTGGGTTCTTTTGTCCCCCCATAACTGTATGTGGACGCGACATAGTTTGTACATCTGGCATCGTTGCTGCATTTTATTGTTGTGCCAACGTCACCGGCGGCGTATCCGCGGTCGGTTGGCAATGCCAATAATATCGGCAATGTCAATATCGCCGTTAATTTTTGTTTCATGTTCAATCTCCTGATGCTTTGTTAAACAAAAAACCACCATTTTCGTGGTGGTCAGGAGGTTGATGACAATTGATAGAATTGTGTGCTTATTCAATATATTCGCAACCCTCCTGACCCAATGGGTTTCAGGAGTTTTCTTTTCATCGAAATATTAAAACAGGCGCCATTTTGCGCGCCATATGACAGTATTCCGACGCTATCACACGGGTCATCACACCCCATCGCCGGAACACCCGGCGACATGCGTATTATATCGTGAAAATTGTATGATTGCAATGTAATAAAAAAACAGCGCCCGCAATCGCGGGCGCGTGTATGGTTTCATCCCATTAAAACGGAATGTCATCGCCGATTTCGGCAACCGAAATTTCTTCGCGTGGGGCCGGGGCAGGCGCGGCGCCATAATCGCCCGACATGCCGCCATCCATCGCCTTGGCACCGCCCAGAATGACCATCTGGCCGGAAAACGGGTTCAGGACAACTTCTGTGGTGTAAACGTCGACACCCTGTTGATTTTGCCATTTGCGCGTTTTCAGGGCGCCTTCGATATACAATTTGGTGCCTTTTTGTAACATGCGTTCGGCCACATCGACCAGGTTCGGGTTAAACACAACAACGCGGTGCCATTCGGTTTGTTCCTTTTGTTCACCGGTTTGTCTGTCGCGCCAGCGGTCCGATGTCGCCAGTGAAAAACTGACCACTTTTTGTCCGCTGTTCATTGTGCGAACCTGGGGTTCTTGGCCGATGTTGCCGACCAGAATGACTTTATTAATGCTGCCTGCCATAATCGCTTTCCTTTTTTGTTTAATCTATGATTGATTTGAGCAGGATTGACGCCAAAATGCAAGGAAAAAACACGCCGCCGGGGCTTTGCCTTGACTTTTTTGTCAAAATGGTTTATAATAAAAATATCTCTGCGGGGACAGTTTGGACTGTTTCGCCCCGAAAACTTCCACAAAAGGACCATATTAAATGCATGTAAATGAATTAAAGGCAAAATCGCCCAAGCAGCTGTTGAAAATTGCAGAAGACATGGGAATTGAAAATCCGTCGCAGTTGAATGTGCAACAATTACGCTTTGCCGTTCTGCGCGCGCACGCCGCGGATAAAAAGGTCACACTGATTGGTGACGGCGTCTTGGAACGGATGCAGGATGGATTTGGATTTCTGCGCGCCCCCGAAAGCAATTATCTGGCGGGACCGGATGATTTGTACGTGTCACCGGCACTGATTAAAAAATACGGATTGAAAACCGGCGATTATGTCGAAGGACAGATTCAGGCACCCCAAAACGAATCCGAACGCTATTTCGCGTTGGAAACCATTGAACGCGTCAACGGGGATACACCGGAAAAACTGCGCCATCGCGTGTCGTTTGACGATATGACGCCGCTGTATCCGGATGAACAATTGAAAATGGAAGTGGTCGATGACAAAGACCGTGGACGCAGTTTGTCGGCGCGGGTCATTGACCTGATATCGCCAACCGGCAAAGGCCAGCGCAGTCTGATTGTGGCGCCGCCGCGTACGGGTAAAACGGTTATGCTGCAAAACATTGCGCATTCGATTGCGACCAATTATCCGGATGTAAAGCTGATTGTTCTGTTGATTGACGAACGCCCCGAAGAAGTGACCGACATGCAGCGCAGCGTCAAAGGCGAAGTCATTTCGTCCACATTCGATGAACCGGCCGCGCGCCATATCCAGGTCGCCGAAATGGTTATTGAAAAGGCCAAACGCTTGGTCGAAGCCGGCCAGGATGTCGTTATCTTGCTGGATTCCATCACGCGTTTGGGACGTGCGTATAACACATGCGTCCCGTCCAGCGGCAAGGTTTTGACCGGTGGCGTCGATGCGTACGCGTTACAGCGTCCAAAACGCTTTTTCGGGGCCGCACGTAATATCGAAGGTGGCGGTTCGTTGACCATTATCGCAACAGCCCTGGTCGATACCGGGTCCAAAATGGACGAAGTCATCTTTGAAGAATTCAAAGGGACCGGGAACAGCGAAATTATTCTGGACCGTAAATTGTCGGATAAACGCGTGTATCCCGCCATTGATATCACCAAATCCGGCACACGCAAAGAAGACCTGTTGGTGGGCAAAGATATCCTGTCCAAGATGTATGTCTTGCGCCGTATCATCAATCCCATGGGAACGTTGGAAGCCATGGAATTCTTGTTGGATAAACTGCGCCTGACCAAGACCAATGCGGATTTCTTTGGTTCAATGAATCAGTAAAAAAATCCCCCATCCGGGGGATTTTTTAATATGGACAATTGGCGGTGTATTCCCCACCACCCGTGCTGTCGGAATACGTCGTGCCGGCCGGGATGTAACATGATGATATCGATGTCGCGCCGGCGGCGGATGTACCAATGCCGGGGCATGCGGAACACGATGACCCGTCTTTGTAATATCCCTTGTTACAGGAAAATGTGGAATTATTACCGCCGGCACATGTCGCGTTTGATGGGCATGCGGTGCAACCACTGGTGCTGGATGTCGCTGTGCCGTAATAACCCGATGCACATTTGTATGACGAACTGGTTTGTTTACAGCTGCACGTGGCGGTGCCGCCATATGATGATGGGCAATTGGTTTCGTATCTGTATGTTGTGCTGGTAACAATGCCGAATGAATTCGTCAGCCCCGCCGACGATGACCGATTGTTACACAGGCTGCATGCGGAATTTGAACAGCTGGAATCATATGTCACGCCATAATTGGTCAGACAACTTTGCCATGCTGATTCTGTACAGGTGGTGCCGATGATTTCATTCGCTGCATGGCTGGCCCCGGCGCAGCCGATTGCCATTATGAACATGGCGATGATAAAGACGGTTTTTTTCATGATTTTTCATCCCTTTTGTTTTGTATGAAACAAAAACCACCAGTGTTCTTGGTGGTCGGGAAGTTAGAAAAATCAATCATCGAAAGACCCTGTTGGCCTTTGGATGCCCGGGGCATCTTGTTGTATAACCAACAGCTTCCCGGCCGGATATATACCCGTCGGGGACGTAACATATGCCGCAAAATCGCAGCATTTTGGTCGGATTACGATGGCATGCCACCGCGATGATTGGGATTTTCTAAGTCCCGAACCCACATCCCTGTGGGTTCAATAAAAAGTATAAAATAATGGGGAAATAAACACAACAGGATTTTAACATGAAACATATCTATGCCGTGGGGGCCGTTTGCGCGGTGGTTTATGCGGCCTATGTTGCCGGAAATCGGCTGGGACGTGCAAATTGCCGGGAACATGTTGCCGCAGAAAATCAAATTCTGCATACACAAATTATTCAAAAACAGGGGGAAATTAATGTGGAAGCTTTGCATACCGGGGTTGCTGATATTCGTCGCATCTTGCGCGCGAAATACACCATTGCCGAATAATACGTGCGCGGTGACCGTGTGCCAGCCCATTTTCGGCCGCGCCACAGACTGGGATGTCATCAGTGATGATTTGGCGCGCAATATTTATCGCCATAATCGCATGTGTGCGGAATTAGGTGGTTGACATTTATTGTTTTTGTACTATTATTTGGGCGTGAATACTGTACGTTTATCTTCGTGTGAACGGCGCCCCGCGCCAAAAACCCGGCATGTGTCGTTGACGCATTGGTTGCGGCATCATTATTTGCGCACGCCGATGGAATTGCGAAACATTCTGGCAACATGTGATGTGGACCCGCGGATTGGGGCGTTACCGCCGGAATTGGTGGCGCGGTTAAAACCGGCGGATGTCGCGGTGGTGACGACGTGGTTCCGCAACGCATTGGAAGAATTTCTGGTCGATAATGGGTACGCTTTGCGCACGGCCCAGAAAGATGGTGAATACGATTTGCCCGCCATTGGGGCAATGTTTGGAACGTCGTGCCGAATTTCGTATCGCGGCGCACCAGGCCGCAGCGGCAGTGATGTTTGGCGTGGCGCGTTCGGATACGTGTGCAAGATGTCGTTCCCGGAAATCAAATGTGATTACGCATTAAAAGTTTATTTTTCAAATGGTGCCAGCGCATATGGTCGCCATGGGCCGCTGTATGAAATTCCGACGGCGTTTGCGGCATATGCCGCCGAACCGCGCCACAATAATCCGGTGTATATGGCGTCACTGTTCCATGATCCGTATATATTGTCGGCATGGGGCGGGGATGATAACGACGGATGGATACGGCGCAACCGATATGAAATATTCACCACCCGTCTGAGTGAGGTCTGTGAACGCAATTACCGTTGCGGGCGGCGGATTGATTTTGGGGATACATTTCCGACGGCGTACGCCGGGATATCATATCGGGCGCGCAAGATTTATCGCTGTATTGACCGGGCGTGGCGCCGGGGTGGGTTCGATGCCGTGCGATTGGTCGTGGAACAACCGCATCCATATGCCCAGCAATATGATGTGGCTGATGGGGTGCGTATGTTTTATTATCAATACCACGAATTTTTACCCCCGGAAATGAATGCGTTGTTACGTGATAATTTAAACCGGTGCAGATAATTTTGCACCGGTTTTGCGTTTATGGGCAATCCGCGGGCCCATTACTGGTTGGCAACGATACCAATCAATTTTTTTGCCAAATCAGCCGTGTTTTTATCGCCACGCGGCGCGTATTCCACAAATTCAAAGCTGTGGGCGTCTTTGAACGCGCGGGTCAAAAATTCGGCTGCGTCAACACTGATGCCGTTTGGTTCCGGGACCAATACATCTGTAAAATGTGCCGGGTCAATCGCATCAAAATCAAATGATACGACAAACGGGCGATTGCCGATGCGGGCGCGGATTTCTTGGACCGCGGCCGCCCATTGGTCCGGGTTTTTTAATTCGTCGGTTGTCCGCATCCAAATGTTATTGTTTCGTACGCATTCAATTTCCGCCGGTTCATACGAACGGGTGGCCAAATAAAACAGGTTTTCAGGTTTTAACGCCGGGCATTTTTTCTGCATCCCCAACCAGCGGGCATCCCCATCCCCCAGCAATGCGCGCACATTGGTGCCGTGCGGGGCGCCGGATGCCTGGGCGATGCTGGATTCGGGGGTGTGTATGTCCAAATGCGCATCGATATAGACCAAACAGACGTCTGTGTCTGCGAATTGATCGGCGATGGCCGCAAAATGCCCGAAATTCACCGAATGGTCACCGCCAATCATAATATGACGGTCGCGGGGTACCGCGGCATATGTTTTCTGGTGAACGGCGAACGCATCGCCAAATCGGTCCGCCATACATGTCTGGGCATCAACCGCGTCCGCGGTGACAAATGTCCATTCGGCGTTCGGGAACATATCGCGCACCGCGCGCGGACCCAATGCCGGACCATCCATGACAATTTTGGCCGTCGCGGCGCGGCCGTATTCAATACCCAAAAATTTATTCATTGTAAGTCTCCACTAAACTTTCGATTGCGCGTTGCAGACGCTGCAAAGACGATTCGTATGTCGCGCAATCACGTGCAATTTCTGAACGGTACGCATCGCGCATGTTGGATGCCATATAATAACAGCCGCGCAAATGTTGTACACAATAATCATGACCGGTGGCAAATGCCTGTTGGCCGCGCACGCGGCTTTCGGTATCCGCCCAGTTGATGTCCAGGGCGTTGTCCAGGTTCACCCAGGAATTATCGCCCGTGTATTTGCCCACGGTATCCATCCAGTACTGATTCATTTCCGCATCAGTCCATTGATTGATTCCCTGTAATCGCGCCAGCTGTGTAATCAGTTTGTCGATAGCAGGCTGGTACTGTGCGTCGATTTGGGCCAATTTTGCACTGCAATAGCAGCGGTTATATTCTGTTTTTTCACGCTGGCAATAATCATTCATACATTCTGTATAATCCGCCAGACAGCGTGACGCCGGCAAAGACACCGTGGTGGAATTATTGATGGCCGTGGCGTCGGATGCGCTGGCCAAATATGATGCGTCGCCACGCGCACTGCGTGCGGTGGATGTGGTGCGGGTATTGCCACGGGCAACAACACGACGTGTGTCGCCGGACGTTGCGGTGGGGACCGCGGCGCGGGCATTGGTGGACGTGTTTGCGCCCGATGTTGCCCCACGCGTCGTTGTCGCAGACGCCGTTGCCGCACGTGCTGAATTTGCCGCCGTGGTGGCCGCCCGTACCGCCGCAGATGTTGTCGCCGTCCCGGACGAATTGGTTGCGGTGGCACTGCGTGATGTGGTGGCGGCGCGCGGGACAACCCGACGACCGGGATTCATTTGTTCGGTGCGGGTAATCACACTGATGGGATTGGCCGACAAATCCGGGGTGACGCCGGGGTTTAAATCCGTACGCATCTGGTTGCTTAGATACGGGTACATGTAATTGTAATTATATGCCGATGTCGGGGTGGCGGCACTGTTCATGGCACTGCGTGCGGCGGACGTGGTTGCGGTCCGTGCCGTAACGGCATGCGCCCCCCCGGCCAGTGCCGTTATCGTCGCGATAAAAAATACCAAAATCTTTGACATCAATCATATGATAGAAATTTTGATAAATTTAGACAAGCATAAAATGCGCAAAGCAGGGTGGCCAAAGACTTTGGACTTGTGTTTTTTGCGATTTTATGGTATACTAAATTCATCTGATGAATGGGAACATTCGTCGGTTTTTTTATTGTGGGAATTGCACGCCCATATTGGGGACATCATCCGTTTCGCGGATGATTTTTTTATCAATGCCATTTCCACCCAGCAAACAGGAGATATTATTTTGAGCAGACAAATACAATTACGTCGCGGCAGTGCGACCGAACACGAATCCTTTGTCGGGGCCGCAGGCGAAGTCACCATGGACACAACCAACCAAACCTTGCGCGTGCATGACGGGCAAACGCCGGGCGGCGTGGCATTGGCGCGTGCGGACGACGTTCCCGACGGTTTCAGCGTCCCGGATAATTACGATTTTGTCGTGGACAGCCAGGCCCCCACAGCGGAAAATGGTTATATTTGGTTTCGCAAATACAAAAGCGGGTGGGTCGAACAGGGCGGCCAGACCAAGCAAACCGCCATTACATTACCGGTGGAAATGATGAACAGCACCTATCATATCTTGATGACTGGCACATGCGTATCTGCAAATAACAATGTTTATGTATGCGGATTTCGTGATGTGACGACAACCGGCTTTTTGGCACAATGTAATGTATTGAACAGCAGCAACCTGTCTGCAAATGCAAACACCAGTTTAAAGGTGTGGACGGTTTACGGGTTCTGTGCGCAATAATCTTCGATTGATTTTCCGGACCAATTGATGCCGGTTTTTACCACCCTGGCGGGATTGCCCGCCAGGGCCGTGTTTGGTTCCGTAAATTTTCCGGCCACAACGCTGTGTGCGCCGACGATGGAATTGTCGGCAATAATCGAATTCTTTAAAATGGTGGCGTACATCCCAATCCAAACATGGTTGCCAATGGATATTCCGGTGGACCGGTTCAATACGGCGCCGGTCGCCGCATCAAACACAGGATGCGTGTCGTCGGTCTTGATATATATGCCCCATGAAAACATCCCGTTGTTGCCAATATCAATATTGCCATGGTCTGTAATATCAATGATGCATTCGCCAAAACCACAGTAATTGCCGATATGGACGTGGTTTTCGGCGCTGCCGCGGCTTTTGCTGATACGGCTGGGGCCGGAAAAATGTGCATGATGACCAATGCTGATTGTTGCATTGTCCGTCAGGGCAATTGTCAGCTTCTTGTCAATCTTGATTGGCAATTCAATTGTAATGGTGTTGTTGGTGCCGGTTGCATTGACATACAGGCCCGGAACCCGGGACGGATTGGTTATGCGGGTTCCCTGTTCGGTGACCAGGTACACATGATTGCCATTTCTATAAAATTTGCGCAGCATACGTTTCTGGCGCCGTTTTTGACAATATTTTTTCACAAAGCTCATGAATTATTCCCCGACTGTTTAGAATGCGCATTTGCGGTGGTATGTAAAAATACGAATACCACAGCAATAAATACGACGCCGTCCATTTGAATCCCGAATTTTTACAAATAATTTCCACCGTTGCCGCCGGACATCAGATGTATGGGTAATAAATGCGAAATTCTGGATGTCTGTGCGCGCGTTGGGGAACGAAATATCCGCCACCGCAATTCCCGCCCGCCACAAGACATATGACAATGATAACTGGTCGCGTTTGGAATAATTTTCAATATGGTGCCACCATGAATCCATCAAATGGATGATTTTGGGGTCATGATGGCGACGGAAAATAATATTTGTTTCGTTTAAGCCATAATTTCGGGGCATTTGGTTTGATTCCAGATAATATACAACGTTATTCACGTTTTCTGGGCTGTCTTTGTGGTATTTGACGACTGCGTTCGCTTCGTCAAATATACAATCCCGGCTAAAATGATACGGTATCATCAATGACTGATTTTTATGCGTTGCCAGGTCGAAAATATGCGGCGTTAAAATGTCGCCATTGCTGTCAATCCACAAACTGGCCTGGTATTCGGGAAACAGCACATGCGGATGCGTCTTGTGCCAGCGGGCGTTTTTCGTGTGATCAGACGCACTGAACGCCAACGGACGTATTTGCCATATGCCGACCCGGTTGCGCTGTAACAACTTGGTATTATCGGTAAAGCATACGTAATCCCAATCCTGATTGGTATATGTATGTTGAATCAGATTGTCATATCCATTGGTGATACAGGTGTATACGACACCAGCTTTTGGCTTTGGCATTACTTTATTCCTGGGGGCTGGATGTTAACGGGTTGGATTGGAACCAGATTTTTAAAATTGGAACTTTATCAAACAAATACATTTTGTATGCCGTTCGGGCCATATCGGTTTGGGTATAAATGGTAAAGAATGGAATGCCCAAAATTGTCATGCGAAATCGTTTGACATATGGGGCCAATTGGGCTTCTTGGACCATGCTGATGTTGTGGCGCGCCGCGTACATCATGATTGCAGATACCAGTTTTGCCGGGGCGAATGTGTATAAAGATTGGGGTTCGTATAAATGCCCCAGTGCCATTTTTTTTACAAATGGAATGCCGATTTTCATTGCCTGGTGCGGATTGGTATACAGCAAAGCCCCATGATTTTCATACAGAACACTGTATGTATAACCATTGTCGACCATTAATTGCGACATACGAATTTCGTATTTATATACGATGAATTGTTTGTCTGTTTGGTGGGCGACCTGGGTAATAAAATCGTCAAAGAATTTTGATGTTGCCACCGCTTGGCGCATCCCCACAAACCAAGACTGAATATGTGTCGGCAATAACTGTGGGTCGTTGCTGACCATGCCGACGTAATCTGTGCCGCGGGATTCCAGTTCTGTTAAAATCGGGCCCAAATCATATAATGGCCCCAAAACCGAATCATTGACCATATAAATCCAGTCATATTGGCCCAAGATATTGTTGTCTTTGGCCCATTTATATCCGCGCTTATACGAACCGAAATCATATTCGCCATGACGGGTGGCATTGGCGTGAATAATATTGGGAATGGATTTCAGTTTGGCCATTTCGGATTCGGGCGTATTGTTATCCATGGTAAACACAATATGACCCAAATGGGACAGCGCGGTCAGATAATACAGCAATGTGTCGTCAATCAGATCGGCTTTGTCATACGCAGCAAAAATAAACAGACGCTTTGTAGATGGGGCGTTATTGGATGTCATTTTACATATTCCTTTATCAAATGGGTGATTTGTGATGCCGTTGTCGCCGGATTAAACCGGACCAGGTTTTCTGTCGCGGTGGCGGCCAATTCCAATGTATTTGCGGTGCTGGTCCAAATTGCCGTCATGTGGTCGGCCAATTGGCGCACGTCACCAACGTTAAACAATAATCCTGCGTGCCCGTTCATTAATATTTCGCGCGGTCCGTTGGGACAATCGGACGAAATGCACGGCACACCCAAAACCGCGGATTCAATCAGAACCGTTGGCAACCCTTCGTATCGGGTGGCCAAAATGGTCGCCATTGCACCCGCCATAAATCCGAATGGATTCGATGTTGCGCCGGTGAAAATGATGTTGCGGCCACTGGGCAATTGTGTCGCCATTTGTTGTAATTCGTCCGCCTGGGCGCCATCGCCGACAATGACCAATTGAACATCCGGTGCACCATTTTCGCCCCAGAACAAATCAAATGCGCCCAACAATGTTTTTAAATCTTTTTGGACCGGGTCCAGACGTGATACCTGGCAAAAATAATGACCGGGATGTGTTGTGCCGCATGCCGCCATACGACGGATTTTGTCCCCGTCAATCGGATTGTATATGCGCGTGACACGCCCGCGATATCCGGGAATGACATGCGAAAATTCGGCAACGAAATCATCGGTTAATCCGACAATATGGTCGTATATGTTAACGTGCGGGGCCAATCCGTTGTCGCACAAATATCCCGCCGGGCCATGAACCCATGTAATGCGTGGGGCGTGCGCGTTGCGTAATTCTTTGAAAAAGCTAAGATTTTTATAATCAATAAAAATATCTGCATCGGCAAAGGGCCGGGTGCATCGCGCCACCATGCGGCGGTATTTTTTATACAGACTGAACGCGATTTTGCGCAGCGGTTTCAATGGAAATACGCGACAGTATTTCTGCATATCTTCGAACCAGTTGCACAGGGGATAATACGTATAAACCGGAATCTGGGGATGTGCGGCCAACCATTGGCGATGGACCGGTTCGCGTACGGGCGCATGCAATGCAATGGCAATATCCAGATTGTCATCGCGCATCAATTCATTTACAGTATTGACCAAGACGTTTTCAACGCCGCCAATAACCATATTTGGAATACAAAAAACAACCTTAATTTTTGCCATATTCACGCCTGTTTAAGCAGAAATTTGAATGAATTTTTTCTTATTATGGGCTGGAATACTGCAAATGTCAATATGGGGGTTGTCCCAATTTAAAAATCGGGAAAACCGGCGGTTTGTGGCGCATGTCAGATAAAAATTTGCAATTGATATTTTTATTGATATAATTCCGGGGATTTCGGGGCGTAGCTCAGTCTGGTAGAGTGCTTGCTTTGGGAGCAAGATGTCGCATGTTCGAATCATGTCGCCCCGACCATGTTTAATAAGATGGACACCGCATGGTGTCCATTTTATTAAATTTGGTTGTGACAATCCTGAACCCGAACAACAAACCAATGGTTTGTGTTCGAACAGGTCGCTTGTTTCGTCGCGCTGGGTGCGCCGGACTACGCGGCATTCGTAACGTTTCGAATTGCGCGCTAATGCGCTTGTTCTCAACTACTTATGGTCGCCCCGACCATCAGAATTCCAAGTCGCGGTTTCTTTATATAAAAAAAGCCCGACAAGCGGGCGGTAGAGGATGTTGTTTCCAACAGAGCCCCACAGAGTATTTCTTTATTGTAGATTGCTTTCCTAATTCAGTCCATAATATCTAGAAATACATTGCAATTGTAGTGATAGGAATTAAAATGTCAAGAAAAAGGCTTACAATATGCGTGTATTCGGTTTTGACTTGGGAATTGCCAGTATCGGTTGGGCGGTTGTTGATATAGAGAAAGAAAATAATAATCCAGAGATGGGACGTGCCACTGTGGGAAAAATTCAACAGTCAGGTGTACGTATTTTTAGTGTCGCGGAAAATCCTAAGGATGGTTCTTCATTGGCGGCGCCGCGTCGCGAGAAGCGGTCAATTCGTCGTGCGCTGCGCAGAAAAGCGTTACGTATGAAAGAAATTCGAACATTATTGGAAAATAGTGGACTTGGTAATCAAAATATTGTTGTTGGGGCCGATGACGTTGATGTTTGGGCGTTGCGCGCAGAAGATGTGTTTTATCGTAAATTGTCATCACGCGAACTGTCGCGTGTGTTAATTCATATGGCAAAGCATCGCGGATATAAATCTATGCGAAAATCGGCAGAAGAAAATGATAAAGAAACCGGAAAGGTACTGGTTTCCATTGCGCGGAATCGTGAACGGATGGGTGAATATAAGACGATGGCCCAGATGATTTACAAAAACAATTGCGATGGCGCGAAAAAATATCGCAATGGTGATGGCGTATACGATAACTCAATTCCGCGGGAAGAAATAGAACGGGAACTTGATTTGATTTTTGATGCCCAGCAGAAATACGGACTGCTTACCCCAGAATTGCGCGAACAATATAAGAAAATTGCATTTCGTGTACGTCCAATACAGTCGGTTGGCAAAATGGTCGGCGGATGTACATTGGAACCCAATTGTCTGCGTGCGCCAAAAGAATCCCCGACGGCAGAATTGTTTGTGGCGTTGACCCGTATAAATAACATGAAAATGGTTATCGATGGCGCCGTGCGTTCTGTGAATGATGAAGAACGTGCTGCAATTCTGGATTTATTGCGCAAGACCCAAACTGTTAAGTACAAGACACTGCGTAATAAAATATGGAAAGGGCACGATGTCGCTTTTCGCGGTGTAAAGGAAGAAACGCAAACCTTTTATTCCATGGCCGGATGGCATAAATTAAAGAAAATCTTGGATAGTGCCGATATGTCGGATGTTCAAATGCTGGACCGGATTATGAAGGTCATTGCAACCCAGAAAGATGATGCGGCAATCGAAAAAGAATTGCGTCGAAAAAAGGTGCCTGAAAAGCATATTGCCGAATTAAAGACGCTATCTACGTCAAAGTTTATAAATCTGTCTTTACAGGCCTTGTATAAAATTGTGCCGGAAATGATGCGTGGACTGACGTATGACAAGGCGTGTGCGGCGGCCGGATATGATTTTAAAAGCAAAATATCTGGCGAAGTAAAGGCAGACAATGGATGTGTCGCAGAGATTGCAGAATGGACGCGTGTCCCGGTTGTTAATCGTACAGTTGCCCAGTTTCGCAAGGTGTATAATGCGCTGGTTCGTAAATACGGCACCCCGGACCGTGTGAATTTAGAAGTAGGGCGCGAATTAAAGAATAACTTTGACGATCGTAAAAAAATCGAACGCCAACAAAATGAAAATCGCGATAAAAATGATAGTGCCCGGACAGAGTATGAAGCGTTGACGGGACGCAAGGCCACAGCCAAAGATGTAGTAAAATATAAACTGTATCGTGATCAAGATGGAAAGTGCATGTATTCTGGCGAAGCGATTGATTTGGCCCATCTGGATAGTTACGAAATTGACCATATTTTACCGTATTCACGATCGTTGGATAATTCATATATGAACAAGGTTTTGGTCAAATATACAGAAAATCAGGCCAAAGGCAATAAAACACCGTATGAATATTTTGGCAATACCGCACGTTGGGATGATTTTGCTGGGCGTGTATCTGCACTCAAAGTGGGGTTGGGAACCCGCAAAGTGCATAATCTGTTGAATAAAGACTTTGATGCGTCAGAAGAGGATTTTCGTGAACGCAATGAGCATGACAATGCATATGCGGCACGATATGTCAAACAAGTCTTAAATACCGCGTTCCCAGATTTGCGGGTTGATGTGCGTGCCGGGGCATTGACACATTATTTACGCGGTCAGTGGGGGCTGACAAAATCGCGTACAGAATCAGACCGGCATCATGCCCAGGACGCCATTGTTATCGCCTGTGCAACGCCAGGAATGGTGCAATATTTATCAACAGTATCCGGTTTGTTTGAAAATAAACGTAATGAGAAAGGGCGGCCCTGGTGGGACAACTTGAAGCAGAATGTTAGAGAGCCATGGGATGGTTTTCGGGCGGATGTCTTGCAGTCCGTTGATGATGTATTTGTTTCGCGTACGGTACGTGGCAAGGCAACGGGTTCGGTGCATAAAGATACTATAAATTCGCCAAAATCTGGTAAAGGTAGTATGGTTTTGCCACGTGGACGTGCGGATAAAGACAATATGTTCCGCATGGATATCTTTAAAAAAGACGGCAAGTATGTGGTTGTTCCAATATTTGTTGCGGATACAGTTGATAAAAATCGCCAAGATATATTCTATCCCCAACCAGCCAAGGCGGAAAAGCCCGTTGCCATTGACGATACTTATGAATTCGTTATGACATTGCACAAGGATGATTATATCAAGATTACGACAAAATCGGAGATAGAATATGAGGGGTATGTCGTAAAGTGTACGGCGGCCTCTAACCAATCTCAATTAGTAATTAGAAGTTTAGATAATTCTGCAAGATTTTCTGTTCGAACAGATACGTTTGAGCCTGATGATATTATTAAAGTTGAAAATACTTTGTATAAGGTTTCTGAGATTAAAAACGGAAAATTAATTGCAATCAGTGAAAATGGTATTATTTTTGAAATAGAAGCACAGAAAAAACAAAAACGTGGCGGAGTGGAAGAAAAAAAGAAAATAAAAACATTGGTGGAATTGGAAAAATGCGATAGTCAGAAAAAAATAGACATAAATACATTCAAAAACTTACAAAAATTTCATATTGGCGTGTTGGGCGATGTGAATGAAGTAAAATGTGAACATCGGACGCCGGTCTGTGCCATAAAGCCGCAATCAGAAAAAAGAAAAGGAAGGAAGCAACCTAAAAGGAATAAAAATGGGGTGGCGAATCCTTCAACTAACGAAACCGTGTAAATTATCAGTCAAGCAAAAACAATTATTTTATGAATCAGATGACACCAAAACAACGATTCCGATAGAGGACTTGTCGGTCGTTGTTTTGGAAACGGGCTTTGTACAATTAACAGGGCACGTTTTGTCAGAATTCGCGGCAAATGATGTCGTCTTGTTGACCTGTGATGCGTCGCATTTGCCGTCGGGAACTTTTTTTCCGTTTCATGATAACTCGCGCTATTCAGAAATGGCCCATATTCAAATCGCGGCCACTGAACCATTAAAAAAGCGCGTATGGCAATCAGTTGTGCAACAGAAAATTTTAAATCAATCTGCTGTGTTATATGCGCTGGGAAGGCAAAATGCGCTGGGCGAAATTGCAAAACGTGTACAAAGCGGTGATAGCGATAATCGCGAAGCTTATGCGGCTCAACTCTATTGGCGGTTGTTGTTCGGTGATTTTTCGCGCCGTGATGATGCAAATGTGATAAACAAAGCGCTGAATTATGGATATGCCATTGTGCGTGGTTGTGTTGCGCGCAATATTGTTGCATCTGGATTGTTGCCATGTTTTGGCATTCATCATGATAATCAATTAAATCAGTTTAATTTGGTTGATGACATGATGGAACCATTGCGGCCATTTGTGGATTATAGTGTGGCAAAGTTGGATTTGTCTGATTATTCGGATTTAACACCAGAATTAAAAAATAAACTAATATCAGTATTGTTGTGTAATGCAAATATGGATGGCGAAGCAATATCCCTGCTTAAATGTGCAGAAATGATGTCCGCATCATTGGCCAAGGCATTCAGGCAAAAGGATTGTCGTTTATTAAATTTACCGGTTTTTGAATCTTCTATGTTGGTTATGGGGGATTATGAGTAATGGCGCAATATGGGGAACGATTTATGAGAATGATAGTATTTTTTGATTTACCAACACTAACAAAACAAGATAGAAAACAGGCATCTAAATTTCGGAATGCTTTGTTAAAGGACGGATACTATATGATGCAACTGTCTGTTTATTCGCGGATTTGCAAGGGAATGGCACAGGTTGAAAAGCATGCTGGCCGCCTAAAATGCTTGATTCCGCCCCGCGGCAGTGTTAGACTGATGACAGTTACAGAAAAACAATTTGCCGATATGGAAATACTGGTTGGCGAATCGAAAAAACAAGAAAAGATAGGGGCAAAACAACTTGTTATGTTCTAGTTTTTCTTTAAGAGATTGCAAAATAACCCGCTGTATTCAGCGGGTTATTTTATGGGTATTGTATCAAAACTGATTAGGAAAGCAATCTACAACATTTTTGGTTGTTTGATATGTTTGTACCAAATTGTATCAAAACTGATTAGGAAAGCAATCTACAACTCCAATTACTGAAAAAAATTCAGTTTTTGAATTGTATCAAAACTGATTAGGAAAGCAATCTACAACTGCTCGCGAATCAATTTGATGATGCTCATAATTGTATCAAAACTGATTAGGAAAGCAATCTACAACACCCATACCTGATAAAATTTATTTTCAAAAATTGTATCAAAACTGATTAGGAAAGCAATCTACAACTGCGTACGCTTTTCAGCAAAAGTTCATTGAATTGTATCAAAACTGATTAGGAAAGCAATCTACAACTGCGCAGATGGGGGATGAAACAGCGGATAAATTGTATCAAAACTGATTAGGAAAGCAATCTACAACACAAAAAAGAGAAGAGAGAAACGTTTTTTCATTGTATCAAAACTGATTAGGAAAGCAATCTACAACCTTGGAAGCACAAGAGAAATGCAAAGACGAATTGTATCAAAACTGATTAGGAAAGCAATCTACAACTGGTTACACCCCAGTATTCTGCTAGGTTGCATTGTATCAAAACTGATTAGGAAAGCAATCTACAACCCCATTCAGCAAGTGCTGTTTGAATTTTATATTGTATCAAAACTGATTAGGAAAGCAATCTACAACTAAATCCACAGGTAAATTTTTCATTCACTTATTGTATCAAAACTGATTAGGAAAGCAATCTACAACGCCACAGTGTGCCCTTATATTCAATATTGCATTGTATCAAAACTGATTAGGAAAGCAATCTACAACTCCAATTGTTGCCGCATTCGGTTCCTCCGAATTGTATCAAAATTGATTAGGAAAGCAATCTGCAACTGGCATCGTGGCGGGGACCATTACGGGCCGATATGTCAAATTCCCCGATTACGTGTTTAATCCGCTGGAAGAATCCAGCGAAAAAGAACGCGCGGAAAACATTCGGTCGTATGCCGACGTGGCGCGTTCATTGATTGAATTGGGGGCGAAACAGGCGGATGTCTTTGAATGGTTAAAATCGTTCAAAGATTTCCATTTGGACCAAATCACGCTGGATGATATGGCGTCGGGCCTGGATGATTATCCGGACGACGACCCGAATGGGGGCGGACTGCCCGATGTATTCGGAATGTCCAACGCCGATTGGAAAGAATCCGACCACCCACGTGCACCGGACGGTAAATTTGGCGCCAAGGACACCGGCGCCATCGCCGTGCGCGGCAACGAACTGGGTGGATTTAATATGACGCCCGGTGAATTGCGCAGCGCTGCGGTGGATTACTATAAAAAGAATCTGGCCGGCACCACGGTAAGACATCCGGAACTGGGCGATGTCCAGTTTTCGATGGGTGGATATAAGAAGCCGATTTCATTCAGTGCCGACGCGCGCAAGCTGAAACTGTTTCCATATTTGCCGGATATTATAAAACGCGGAACCATCATCGAAAAGCAAGACGATAAACGCGATAGGCAAAATGTTAACGCTTTTTATACAATCAAGTGCCCTGTTCAAATTGATGATAAGCCAGAAAATGTAAGACTGACAGTGCGGTCTGATTCAAACGGTCGTCTGTATTATGACCATGTAATTATAAAACCCTTAGCGAACAGCGACCGGCTAAACAAATCCGGACTGGCTAAGGGAGTTGATAACAGCATAACAGAATCCGACCTGGTTGTCAATCTTTTCTTTGGTGGGGAATAATTCATGACCGAAACCCAGCGTCAAAACGCCCGTGCACGTGCCGCGGGCGGGTATCGCGTGATGCCGTCGATTATACGCAATAAATCCGCCGATGTGTTTTATCGTAATGCCATCGACAAAGAAACAGACCGCATGCTGTCTGCAATATTTGACGGGCTGGCGCGCGTTTATACTTCAATCCGGGTCGATTTTATTTTTGAGGGGCAAGTAAAAAATATTCCTGAGGCTGCTTTTTTTATTTGGGTTAGGGAAAAATTATGTAATAATTATAATCCATAATCATTATGTATGTGAATGTTATCCCGTTCGGGATAAAACAGGAGAGAAAAATATGAAGCCCATAACGCCGAAAAAGAAAAAGGTTATTATCATCGTCGCGGTGGCGGCTGCGCTGGTTGTTGTCGGGGGATTTGTTATTCATCGTATGATTGCGGCACGTCCGTTTGTGTTTGCCGGGACGCTGGAAACGACCAAGGTGATTTTGTCGGCCCGTGTGGCATCTGATATTTCCAACCAATATGTTATCGAAGGTGATACCGTACAATCCGGCCAGGTTTTAATGGAATTAAGCTGTGATACATACAAGGTATTGGCCCATCAAATTGACGGTGATTATGAACGCGCCGCCGCATTACAGGCCAAAGGTCATCTGTCCCAGGCAGAATTTGATGTCATGACACGTAATAAGCAAGATAATGATTTGAAACTGGATTGGTGCCAGATTAAATCGCCCATTGACGGCATGGTTATGACCAAGTTCCGCGAAGTTGGCGAAGTCGTCGCGCCCGGTACGGCGTTGATATCGCTGGCCAATCCGTATGATATTTGGGCTTATTTTTATGTCCCGTATGACATGTTGCATAAATTGCGCGTGGGGCAATCTGTCACAGGCCTGTTACCCGAAGCGCCCGATCAAACATTTCCCGGTCGCATTATTAAAATCAGCGAAGAGGCCGAATTTACCCCCAAAAACGTCCAAACCCGCGAAGAAAGAACCCGTCTGGTATATGGGATTAAGGTAAAGTTTGATAACCCCAATTTAACCCTGAAATCCGGGATGACAATCGAAAGTAATTTAATCGATGAATGATATAGAAATTCGTATTTCCAATGTGTCCAAGGGGTTCAAGAACACGCCGGCTTTGAACGGCGTGTCGATGAATTTCCACAGCGGCAATCTGTACGGGGTGATTGGACCGGCCGGGGCGGGTAAGACGACGCTGTTTCGGTTGATGTTGCGATTGCTGGGGACCGACGGCGGCGATGTGACGTATTTTAATGATGGCCGTGCGGTTGATTTTGACGATTTTCGCCAACATATTGCCTATATGCCACAAAGCCAGAGTTTATATGCCGATTTGTCGGTGGAAGAACATTTGGATTTCTTTCAAAAATTATACAGCATTGCCCCGGATGAATATCGCCGGAAAAAGGCGGAATTGGTCAATTTGGCGCGATTGGATAAATTTCTGGATATGCCGGCGGGAAATTTGTCCGGCGGGATGTATAAAAAATTGGGTTTAATGTGCGCGTTATTGCGTTCGCCCAAGGTTATGTTGTTGGATGAACCGACCAACGGTGTGGACCCCATCAGTCGTCGTGAATTCTGGAATTTATTGCATGCGGCATTGCAACAGGGAATTTTGGTTATCATGTCGACCGCATACATGGACGAAGCCGAACGATGCAGCCAGGTGGTTTTGATGGAAAACGGCAATGTTTTGGGGGTGGGGGAACCGCGTGATTTGTTAAAGAAAAATCGGTGTGCCAATTTTGATGAATTCTTTTTAAAGCGTGGGGGTGTTCAGCATGCGTAAAACGGCCCCCATTGTTGATGTTCAGCATTTGTCGGTCCAGTTTGGAAAATTCTTTGCCGTGCGTGACGTGTCTTTTCGTGTGACGCCGGGGGAAATATTTGGATTTTTGGGGGCAAATGGCGCGGGCAAAACAACAACGATTCGCGTTTTGTGCGGTCTGTTGCCGGCCAGTGCCGGTCGCGTTATTATCGATGGGGCGGAATTTACGCCGGGCAAAGAAAATCTGATTAAGCAAAAGGTCGGATATATGTCCCAGCGATTCACGTTGTATGACGGATTGTCGGTGCGGGAAAACTTTGATTTTGCGGCGGCATTGCGGGGATTGTCGGCGGCCGATTATGCGGCACGGCGTGCGCGTTTGTTGGACTTTATCGGGTTCAAGCATGATTTGGGGACGGTGGTTAAAAATCTGCCGGGCGGAATTAAGCAAGAAGTCGCGCTGTGCGTGTCATTGCTGCATGATCCAAAGATTATTTTTCTGGACGAACCGACCGCAGGGGTCGCGCCCGTCGCGCGCCAGCAATTCTGGCGGTTAATCCGCGAATTGGCCGCCGCCGGAAAAACGGTGTTTGTCACCACACATTACATGGACGAAGCGGAAAACTGTAACCGTATTGCACTGATGCGGTCGGGCGAATTAATCGCCATTGATACGCCCGAAAATTTAAAGCGTCAAACGTTTGGCGATACGTTATATAACTTTACGCCGCGTATCAAAAATCCGCGTATGCCGGACCCGGATACGCTGGATATGTTTGAACCATATGGACGCCATTATCATATCCGGTTTCGTGACGGGGTGGATGCGGCCGCGCAAATCCGCCGATATGCGCGGGATTTTGATATTAAATCCATTCCGCCGTCCCTGGAAGATGTGTTTATTCGCCTGGTCGAAGGGGATAACAGATGAAGCGATTTTCTTGGCGCCGGGCGTTGGCCATTTTTTCCAAAGAATTTAAGCATATTATGCGTGACCCATTCACGTTAATTATGGCGTTGTTGTTGCCGTTGACGATTGTCTTGATTCTGGGCAATTCGATTGAATTTAATATTAAATCCATTCATTTGGCCTGGGTCGATAATGACCGCACGGAAAGTTCGCGGCGCTTGATTGACACGTTCGGCAGTTCTGATTATTTCAAGACGTATCCGTTGGACAACCCCGGTGATATTCATGGCGATATTGTCACAGACCGGGCCCGTGCGGCCATTGTGGTGCCGCCGGATTTCGAAAAAAATGTTTTGGGTGGCGGTGTCGCCCCGGTCCAGGTCTTGGTCGATGGGGCGGACAATTCGGCGATTATGGCCATTATGAATTATTTGACCATTATTAATCGCAGCGCGTATTTCAAAATTCATGACATCCCCCAATCGATGTCGCGGCAAAATCCGGCGATGCGTGTGCGGTATCTGTTTAATCCGGAATTGAATTCCCGGTGGTTTTCTGTGCCGGGATTATCGGCGGTGATTATTGCATTGGTCGCCATTATGTTGACGACATTAACCATTTGCCGTGAATGGGAACAGGGTTCCATGGAAATGTTATTGTCGACCCCGGCGACATCGCTGGAAATCATCCTGGGGAAAACGTTGCCGTACGCGATTTTAAGCTTTTTGGGCTTTGTATTGGTCTTTATCGTGGCGCGCGTGGTGTTTGGCGTACCATTCGTGGGCAATTATTTGACACTGGTACTGGGGACGCTGTTGTTTATTTTGGGATATTTGGCAATGGGATTGTATATTTCCATTTCCACACATAATCAACAGGTCGCCATTCAATACGCATGTGTCATTGGATTGCTGCCGACAGTCATTTTATCGGGATTTGTATTTCCGGTCGAATACATGGGCCGCGCGTATCAGTATATTTCTGCGGTGTTTCCGGCGCGGTTTTACATTGATATCACCCGTGACCAGTTTTTAAAGGGCAGTTCCATTGCATATCTGTGGTCGTCGTTTGCCGCATTGGCGGGCATTGCGGCGGTGTTGTTGACGGCGTGCCTGTTGCGATTCAAAAGGACGTTGGAATGATGCAGACACTGCGCGGATTTTTTAAAAAAGAAGTTTTCGGCCTGGTGCGTGACCCGGTGTTGTTTGTCGCGATTATGATAATGCCGTTGGTTGAAATGATTATATTGGCGGCCGCCATCACGATGCAGGCGAATAATCTGCGATTGGTGGTGTCAAATGCGCCCGGTGACACGGTTATGGAACGGATTTATGACCGGGCGTTGGGGTCGGGCTGGTTTGTGCCGGCCGTCGTTCCCGATCATATGACGCCCATGGATGCGGTTCAATCGGGGCGGGCGGATGTCGCGCTGGTTGCGCCGGACGGGGGATTGACCCGTGCATTGGGTCGCGGTTCCGGCGAAGTCCAGGTGTTGATTGATTCCATCAATATCTTAAAGGCCCAGAATATCGAAGCATATTTACAGGGGATTATGATGCGCACCCTGGGCGATATGACACATGCCGCGCCGACCACCCCCATCCGGTTTGACGTGCGTGTTTTGTTTAATCCGGAATTAAATACGAAATTCTTTATGGTGCCGTCATTGGTCGCGATTTTAATCTTTATATCATTGATGATGATGATAACCATCGCCATCACCAAAGAAAAAGAAATGGGAACAATGGAAACTTTGATATCGGCCCCCATTTCAAAATATGACATCATTTTGGGCAAAGTCATCCCATATGTTGTATTGTCGCTGGTTATCATGATTGCATTGATGCTGATTGGGGTGTGGATGTTTCATGTGCCGTTTGTGGGTTCTGGGTTGATGTTGGGATTGGCATTTTTGGTGTTTTGTGTGCCGGGATGCGCCATTGCGGTATGGCTGTCTACATTCACCAAGACCCAGCAACAGGCGATGTTGGGCATTGTCATTGTGGCGTTTTTGGCCCTGATGCTGTCGGGGGCGATTATTCCGACCGAAAATATGCCGCGCGCGTTACAGGTCATCAGTCATGTCAACCCGTTAAGTCATTATTCGTATTTGGTGCGCAATATTATTTTAAAAGGACCCGATTGGGCATATTTCGCCCGTCATGCGGCGGCGCAGTTGGCGGCGGGGGCGGTGATATGGGTCTTTGCGGTGCGCCGGTTTAAAACAACGTTATAAAAGCAAGGGGGGATTTATCCATGAAACGCAATTTGATTTTTCTGGGGATGATGTTGATGTGTTCTGCGGCACATGCAGACATGTATTCTGCGTTACAGACTGTTTATGACACCAGCCCCGTTATATCCCGGCAACGTGCGGCGGTGGATGCGGCGCGTTCGGATTTAAGCCTGGCCCGGACCCAATCGCGGCCCTATGTCGGGGCGTCGGCCGGCACGGGTTTTTCACGTACCAAAATCGGGTCGGAAACGTTTGATTATGAACCGACGCAAATCGGAATCGAAGCCCAACAAAATATATTCCAGGGATTTTCCATCATGGCACAGATAAAGGCCGCAAAAAGCATGTTGGCCGCCCAAGAAGCGGTTCTGTACGCCACCCAACAGGATGTGTTTTTATCTGCGATTAATGCGTATATCAATGTGCTGAACGCGGCCGAAGTATTGAAATTAAATAAAAACAATCAACGCGTATTACAGGAATATTACGACCTGTGCGTGGCGCGCGAAAGTGTCGGGACATTGACCAAGACCGATGTCGCCCAGGCGTCTGCCCGTTTGGCCGGGGCCAAATACCAATTGGCCGAAGCAACCGCCCAATATGATAACAGTCTGGAAACATTCCGCCGGATATACGGAACATTGATGGATTCGTATGATGATATCGATTTGGATAAAATGCGACACTTGTTCCCGGAATCCGCCGCCAGTGCCGAAGAATATGCCATAAAAAATCACCCCAGTATCGTTGCCCTGAACGCCCAGGAAACCGCGGCCAAGGAAAACGTTACATCGGCGTATAAATCCATTTTGCCATCGGTTGATGTGCGGGCATCTGTCTTGCAATTCGAAGATTTGCCGATTGTGGACCGCGTGCGTGACAGTCGGGTTGGCGTTTATCTGAAATTGCCCCTGTATGACCGCGGGACCGCGTTCGCCAGTGCCGACAAGGTTCGCCATACCGTCGCCGGTATCCAAGACCAGATTATCAATGCGCGCCGCGTGGTGGTTGAAAACCTGTACCAGGCCTGGAACACATATGATGCCCAGGGCGTTGCCATATCCGCCGCCCGCGCCAGTATTGATGCAAATCAAATGGCGTTGGACGGTATCCGCGAAGAACAACAGCGTGGCCGGCGTACCGTCTTGGACGTGTTAAATGCACAACAAGAATTGCTGAATTCCCGGGTGTCTTTGGCCCGGGCCCAGCACAATCAGATTGCGGCATTCTTTGCGGTCTTGTCCGCGGTCGGTAAATTAAATCCAGATAACCTGGGTATTATGGTTGGGAACAGGGAAAATGAAAAATGAAGATTTAGCAGCGTTTTTTGAACGCAAATTTCCCGGGTATACGCCCCGAATCGTGGGCAGTGGCAGCGATTCTGTTGCGTGGCGCGTCGGCGACAATATTGTGCGGTGTACACGGCGTAATCCGACGCTGTATACGCGCGAATCGGCCGTGTGTAATTATATTCGGCCATTCATATCGGTCGATATCCCCCGGATTGAAACATTTACGGCCGGTCATTCGTATTGTGCAATTCATCCGATGATTATGGGTAATGCGTGGTCATGGCACACGTTTATGTTCCATCCCCGTCGCCAGCGGAATTTGGCGCGCAGTTGCGCACGGTTCTTGGTCCAATTGCACGGGGTGGACGTCGCGAAATTGTGTCATGCCGTGCCGGAATTGCGTACTGGGTCACCATATATCCCGTTTGAACGGGTGGCGGATTTTTTCGCCAGATTTATGTCCCGTCGCCAAATGCACTGTTTTGAACGTCATTATAACCGCATTGTGGCCAATATCCCGGATGGGGATATGGCGTTGGTCCATTTGGGGTTAAAAGGCATCAATTCCGTTGTGGATGCGCACGGCAATTTGTGCGGGGTGTTTGATTTTTGTAATTGCGGTATATTTGAACGCTGGCGTGATTTGGTGTTGATGTCATTGTCGCGCAATCGGCCGCTGTATCGCGAATTTCTGCGGGAATATGAACGGTTGTCCGGTCGTCGGCCGGACCGGCACCGTATCGCAGATTTACGCGCAATTGAATTCATGTGGGAAAAACGCTGGTATTTCGACGGCCGTTTTTGCCCGCGCAGTGACCGTTCCACCAAGAAAAATATTGCCGGTGCGCTGGCCCACTTTTACCGGTGGCCCCGTTGGACGCGTCGCATTATTTATCTGCAATTGGGGTTGCATGATTATTTACAGCGTCGCGCGGCGGAATAAATACCCACGCGCCCATGGTTGCGTCTGTGTATGGTTCATGGTACAATAAAATTATATTAACCAAAGGAAAGAAAATCATGGCATCCGCATCGAAAAATCAGCGGGCATACCGCGCATCAAATAACACCGTCGCCCAGTATGTGCGTCGCCTGTACAGCCGCAGTTCGACACTGTTGATTTGTGAAGCGGTTTTGTTCGCCGCCATCGGGGTGTTTATGTTTGTGCGGCCGTTGTGGGCGTTGTCGACAATCATGCTGGTTGCCGGGATTGTTTTGGTGGCGTTCGGTGCATATCGCACGATTGTGGGGCTGGCGGGGGATGGTCGCCCGGGGACCAGCCGTGGGTTGGACATCACATTTGGATTGTTGAATGTGTTGATTGGGATACTGTTTTGCCTTTTCCCATTCAGTGTGGTTTATATGTTCGCGATTTTATTCCTGGCCAAGGCTGTCCAGTCATTGGTATTTTCCATCAACATGGCGCGCGCCCGGTTCGGTCATTATATTTTCAGTTTGATTGTGTCGGTTATTCTGGTCGCGATTGCGGTGATGATTTTGGTATTTCCAGCAGTCGGCGCGGTCACAATGATATATTATTTGGCCATTACATTGTTGCTGTACGCGTTGGCGGACATTTACATGTATTTGGAATTACGCCGGATGAAGAATATGTTGTCGGAATAACCAGAACCGCCGCAAATCGCGGCGGTTTTTGTTTGTGGATCGTACAGCAAAAATTAAAACCGGCCGATGGCCGGTTTAAATTTATGGCACGCCCAGCAGATTCCCTTGGCATCTGTGATGCCAGCGGGGCAACCGTGACGGCGTTCGCGGCGCGGGCTTGCAAACGCCAACTTGTTGTCGAACCTGTGACGGTTCAAATCCTGGGGCGTACAGCAAAAATTAAAACCGACCAATGGCCGGTTTAAATTTATGGCACGCCCAGCAGGATTCGAACCTGCGACCTGCGGATTAGAAATCCGATGCTCTATCCAGCTGAGCTATGGGCGCATACACGGTCGGTATTATATATCCTTTTGGATAAAAATCAATCTGAAACATCTATCTATATATTGACATTGCGGGCTTTTTTTGATATAATCCCTGCTGAATGCAAACCACCGTTTAAATCGGCGGTTTTATTTTTGAAAAAAATCCGTTTTTCTCTGCATTTTTTCTTGTGATTTTATGCCTAATCCAAACGGTGGTTTGGATACGGCAATTGGCGTATACAGGGGGCAAATATGTCATTTACAAGAAAATCGGCACTGGTGCACAGTATTTTGGTTGCTTTGATTTCGGTGTGTAATTATTTTATCAAGGTCAATGATGCAATCGCAGATACCTGTAATTACACCCAGTTGTCCGCATGCAGTCAACAATGCGGCGCCGGATTATATGCAAATTGTGTGGCCAGTCCGGGGTATACATCCGGGATGTCGTGTACATGTGAATGTCTGTCTGGGGATGAATATTATGGCGATTATCCGTGTTATTGGGCGCTGAATAACCCCATCAGTTGTAATAACGGCAGCAAAATTTATTGCTTTTCATTTGACCGCGGTAACGAAGTCTGTGATTCGCAATACGGCAGTTTGGTAAAATGTCGCCGCGTATATATGTTGGACAGCAGTGCCAGCAGAAATGCGTGTTCTTGCCGCTATGTCAGTTCGCATGGCGGGGACAATCTGCAATGTTATAACAGTTATAATTATGGGTCGATATGCCAATATGAATGTCCATTTTACAGTGGGTTGCGCGGGTACCGTAACACATATGCCGTGGGTGGCAGTATTACGGATTGCCGGGTCTATGTCGCGGCATCGTGCGATAACAGCGGATGCTTTGATTCACATACATGCCCATATCTAAGCTGATGCCGAATATTTCCCTGATTATTCCGAATTACAATAATGGACGGTATCTGGATGACTGTCTGAAATCTGTGTTAAACCAGACCGTGACCGATTGGGAATGTATCATTATTGATGACGGCAGTGATGACGATTCCCGGGCGATTATTGAAAAATATTGTCGGCGTGACAAACGGTTCAAATCTGTATACCAATCGCGGCGCGGTGTATCGGCGGCGCGTAACGTGGGAATGGATATGGCGGCCGGCCAGTGGATTTCGTTTTTGGACGCCGATGACATGTTGTTACCGGCGGCATTTGAAATTATGTTGCACGGGGCGTCAATGCGAAACGCCGATATTGTTGAAGGTGGCACCACCACTGTCCATGCCGAATTTCGGTTGCCCAAATTGCCGGCGGTGTTCAATCCGCATGCGGTGAATGTGTTGCTGTACGAAAATCTGTTTACAGATTTGCCCAAATATTGTTATAACGTGGCATGGACATGGCGTCGTTTGTATCGTGCGGACATGGTTAAACATATTCGGTTCCCGGAAAATATCGAAATCAATGAAGATTTATTGTGGTTTCTGGATGTGTTGGCCATGCGCCCATTGATGGTCCAGGTTAACCAGGTCGTTCTGTATCACCGCGTTTGGCGTGATTCTGTGACCCGCGGGGCAGGGCCGCTGGGGCGGGTCGACCAATTGTTGACAGTAATTGAACGCATTGATGAAAACAGGGCTTTGCCACGGTATTTTCTGAATTCTGTGATATTTAATTTGATGCGCTGCATTGTGGATTTCGAATTGAACGAAATCAATGTGGATAAATCAATCATGGCACCGCAACTGCGCCGTCGGTTATTGGCCCATGCGCGACACATTAAAATGTTGCCCCGGCATATGCGGCGCTTTGCACGGTTATTCTTGTTCAAGCAATATTTATTACATTTGGTATATGGTCATGGTACGGATTAATGTTGCGTTTGCATTTGATGAAAATCTGTGGTTGCAAACGGCGGTGGCGATTTTTTCATTGGCCCATAATGCGCGGCGCGGCGTGCGGTATCATGTGTATTGTCTGGTTGACCAAAATGTGCATGGCGCCATGCGGGATTTGGTTCGCCAGATTGTTCGTCGGGCCGGGCGCCGGACCCGGATTCATTTTGTAGAATTTAACGGCAACGCGCTGTCACATCAATTTTATGACGATGGACGGGCGCGATTTCCCCGCGCGGCCATGGCCCGGTTGTTTTTGCCGAAATTATTGCCCCGGGTGCGGAAAATCATTTGGTTGGATTCCGATATCATTGTTGCCGGTGATTTGCGCGAATTGTGGCGTACGCCGATGGTCGGTCGATTAATCGGGGCGGTGCGCGATGTGAACATTGCCGCGGTGGAAAAACAATATCCCGATGAATTTGCGCATTATCCAGAATACGGATTGCGGGCCATGGTGGATAAATGCGAATATGTCAACAGTGGCGTTTTGGTGATGAATTTGCGTGAAATGCGGGTCTTTGGGTGGACGGAACAGTGTATGCAGCGTGTCCGCCGTGAAACGCGCAACATTTGGTATTTTGACCAAGATGTCATTAATTCCGTTTGTCGTGGCCGGATTGAATATGTATCGATACGCTTTAATCGGATGGCGAAAATGGGGCCGGGGAATTATATCGCGGCGTATCAACAGGCGGGGCTGGGGCGTGCGGATTTAATTACAGATTATTATAATTATACGATTTTGCATTACGCCGGTAATGACAAGCCCTGGGGCGGGGTGGGGCCATATGTCGATATATGGCGCATGTATGCCAAAATGGCCGGTGTATTGTGACGCCCCGCACGCCCGTTGTCGGGCGTTTTTTGTTGGAAAATCGTTCCTATGACGTTTTGGGGGAAACTGCGGTATAATGGGGCAAAGGAAAAATATATGAAAAAATTTTTGACATTTGTTTGGGCGATGTTTTTGTCTTATCTGCCGGGGGCGACGTCGGCGCTGTTTCCGGTGACGGGGGAAAACGGATGCTGGTACGATAACTTGCGCCATTCGGCATTGACGCCGGATGGAATCGTCTTTGTCATCGTGTGGATGGTGCTGTATTTTCTGTTGGGCATCGCGTTGTATCGGGTTATTCGCGCCCCGCGCGGGGGCCGGCGCGGTCGGGCGTATGCACTGTTTGGCGCCCATATGATTTTAAATGCCGGGTGGACATATGCGTTCTTTGGATTGCATCTGGCGGATGTCAGTCTGGTGATTTGCGCCCTGTTGTTGGCGGTTGCAATCTGGATGATGCGCGTGTTTCGCCGCATTGACCGGACGGCCGGTTATCTGGTTTGGCCATATGTGATTTGGACGCTGTTTGCGCTGTATCTGAATGCGGTGATTGTTTACCTGAATTAAATTTTCAGAATTTTGGCACGCGGGTCGCCGATATTCAGGTATTTTAATCCCAATTCTTCGACATAGTCCGCCGAATACCCCTGTAACAGTTCAATGTGGGTTTTCAGTGTGTTTAATTTCGCCTGTTCCGCGGCCAGCTGTTCCTGTTCCGCGTTCAGACGCCATATATTGACGATAAATTTCTGGACGTTGACATCGCCCCAGAAAATGCGCACAAACATGAATGCCGCGAACACCGCGCACAGGACGCCCGCCTTGCCCCGGATGCCGCCACGCCATGCGCGACCGATAAAGCCAAAGAAATTTTTGATTTTTTCCATCATCGGTGGCATTATAGCACAAATGTTTGACAATAATAATCAAATTTTTGCAGCACCCCTGGCGGGAATCACGGACAAGCCGTTTCGGCGTCTGATGCGCGAATTTGCGCCCAATGCGCCCATGGTGACGGAAATGATTTCGTGCCATTCGTTGGTGGGTGCGCATCGGGGATGTCTGCGTAATTTTGATACGTACGCGGACGAAGGCCCCGTCGGTGCCCAGATTTTTGGGGCCGATGTCGAATTAATGGCGTCCGCCGCCAAAATTTTACAGGATAACGGCGCCAAATGGATTGATATCAATATGGGGTGTCCCGTGCCCAAGGTGGCCACGCGCGCCGGCGCCGGTGCATTTTTAATGCGCGACCATGCGTTGGCGGGACGTATTGTGGGGGCGGTGGCGCGCGCTGTGCAAATCCCGGTGTCGATAAAGACGCGGTTGGGATGGGATGATGAACATCAGGACTGGATGGATTTAATTCGCGTTGCGGCCGATAATGGCGCGGCATTTGCCACATTGCATGGCCGGACGCGGGCCCAATTGTATGTCGGGTCGGCGCAATTGCCGGTCAAACCCCAAACGCCCATTCCCATTATTGCAAACGGCGATATTCGCGATGCGGATGATGTCGCACGTGTAAAAGATTTGGGGTATGACGGGGCCATGATTGGTCGCGGATTGCTGGGGCGGCCGTGGTTGTTGGGGCAATTGGCCAATGGGGCGGCGGCGCCGGAAAATGTTGGGGCGGTGGTGTTGCGCCATTTGGATATGGTGTTGGATTATTATGGACCGCGCACAGGTGTGCCACTGTTTCGCAAACATGCGGCATGGTATTCGGCCGGATTGAAAAATGCGACTGAATTTCGTATCCGGGTTAACCAAATAACAGATGAAAATGTGCTGCGGGCGGCAATTGCTGAATTTTGGGGTTGCGTTGCGGGGTAATAGATTCTATCATAAAATCACGATTATTATATTATTGCCAAGGATGGATGAAAATGAATGAAAACAATGTTGAAATGACGGCGGCGGAAATGCTGCGCAATGCCAGAACAACCGGCCGACGCAAGCGTGAAATTCCCACCATTGCCAAACAGTTATGTATTCGCGAAGAATTTTTAGAAGCACTGGAAAGCGGTAATTATCATCAGATTCCGGAATTGGTTTATGTATTGGGCTTTGCCCGCAATTATGCGATGGAATTGGGGCTGAATCCCGAAGAAATCGTGACCAAGATTAAACGTGAAATGGGATTGTTGCCGGATGTTCATGCGGCCGGGGACAAAAATGACGAAGAAACCGTCGCCCCCGCTGGTGCGGTCAAACGTGGCGGATTTTGGGCCCGCATGTTACAGTTTGGGCGCAAATATTGGATGTGGTTGACGGCCGGATTGGTGGCACTGGTGATTTTGGTGGTGGGGTTGACATTGGCCCTGCGACCGGCGGCGGAAACGGATACGCCCGTTGTGGTGGATACCCCGGTGATGGCGGTGTCGGAACCGGCATATAAATTGGCGGTGCGTGAACGTTTTGGTACGGAAAACCGTGAAAGTGCCGACGTTATTTTACAGGCCGCCCAGGAATCCTGGGTCAAAATCGAAGATGGGCGTGGCAACACCGTGTTCAGCCGGGTTTTGGTGCCGGGCGATGTGTATTATGTGCCCGCCGGGGACAAGTACAAGGGGACGTTTGGCAATGCCGGCGGGATTGACGTATGGGTTGACGGTAAATTGGGCCCAAAATTGGGTGCGGACCATACGCGTAAATCCGGGGTGTCCATGGCACCGGCCAGTTTGATGGCCACCGCCGGTACCACCGCGGAATAAAATCGGTAAATTTTCCGTTCCGGGCGAAAGAAATTTCGCCCTTTTTTTGTATTGAAATTGTCGTTTTTTGACCTATATTTAGAATCATGAATACGATAAAAGTGCGGGGCGCCCGCGAAAATAATCTTAAAAACATTGACTTGGACATACCAAAAAACAAATTGGTGGTCTTTACCGGCGTGTCCGGGTCGGGGAAATCATCCCTGGCGTTCAATACCATTTATGCCGAAGGTCAGCGTCGTTATGTCGAATCTTTGTCATCATACGCGCGCCAGTTTCTGGATATGCAGAAAAAGCCCGATGTTGACATGATAGAAGGTTTGGCCCCGGCAATTTCCATTGAACAGAAAACCACGTCCAAAAATCCGCGTTCAACGGTCGGAACCGTGACGGAAATATATGATTATCTGCGATTGCTGTGGGCGCGCATCGGGGTGCCGCATTCGCCTGTGACGGGGTTGCCGATTAAGTCCCAGACCATTGGCGAAATGGTTGATTGGACGATGAAAATTCCCGCCGGAACCAAGATTTATATTATGGCCCCCCTGATTCGTGACCGCAAAGGGGAATATCGCAAGGAATTGGCGTTCTTGGTTAAACAGGGGTACAGCCGGGCGATTATCGACGGTGAATTGTACGATTTGTCGTCTGTGCCGCCGCTGGACAAGAATAAAAAGCATAATATTTTCGTGATAATCGACCGGTTGGCGATGCCGGCCGCCGATGTATCGGATTCCGACCGCGAAGAATTTTATTCCCGTCTGTATGCGTCATTCGAAGGGTCTTTGCGCCTGGTGCCGGGGTCGGTTCTGGTGCGGCGTTTGGACACGGGCGAAGATATCTTGTATTCCCAAAACTATGCCTGTCCCGTCAGTGGGTTTACCGTTCCCAAAATTGAACCGCGCTTGTTTTCTTTTAACGCGCCGGCCGGCGCCTGTACCGCGTGCGACGGGTTGGGGATGCAATTGAACATGTCGCCGGATTTGGTGATTCCGGACCCGTCCAAATCAATCCTGGATGGGGCCATTGCGCCATGGTCACGCGGGGGGATGTTGTCCCAATATGACCATCTGTTGGATGCGTTGCATAAAAAATTCAAGATTCCATTGGCCAAACCATGGCACACATTGACCCAGGAACAGAAAGATTTAATTTTGTACGGAACCGGTGACGAACCGATTAAAATTACATGGAACGGGTTCACATATGAAAAACCGTACGAAGGCGTCATTCCGAATCTGGAACGGCGTTGGCGCGAATCGGAATCTGAATCCATGCGGGCGGAACTGGCGAAATATCAATCCCAGAAAGCATGTCCGGTATGTCACGGGAAACGCCTGAATATCCAGGCACTGTGCATTAAAATCAATGGGTTGGACATTATGGACACGTGTAACATGTCGGTCGACGAATCGCTGGCATGGTTTATGGATTTGCCCAATCATTTGACCCAAAAAGAAAACGATATTGCCCGCATTGTTCTGCGCGAAATTACCAGCCGTCTGCAATTCTTGCAGAACGTGGGGTTGGGGTATTTGACGATGTCGCGTATGTCGGGGACTTTGTCCGGTGGCGAAGCCCAGCGCATTCGTTTGGCGTCGCAAATCGGCAGTGGGCTGTCGGGTGTATTGTACGTGTTGGACGAACCGTCCATTGGTCTGCACCAAAGTGATAATGACAAATTGTTGGATACGCTGAAAATGCTGCGTGACAAAGATAACACGGTTATCGTTGTCGAACATGACGAAGACGCCATGCGCGCCGCGGATTATTTGGTGGATATTGGTCGCAATGCGGGTGTGAACGGTGGAAATATTGTCGCCGCCGGCACCCCCGACCAGGTGATTAAGAACAAAAATTCACTGACCGGGCAATATCTGTCCGGGAAAAAGAAAATCGATGTCCCGAAACAGCGCCGCGCCGGCAACGGGCAAAAGATTTCAATTCATGGGGCCCGTGAAAACAATTTGAAAAATGTCGATGTGGAATTTCCGCTGGGGAAATTCATTGCACTGACGGGGGTGTCGGGGTCGGGAAAATCGACATTATTGTTGGATACGCTGTATCCGGCGATGATGCGCGTTCTGTATAATTCCAAGATGGAAACCGGCGCCCACGATATTATTCGCGGGATGGAAAATATCGACAAAGTGGTTGATATCGACCAGTCGCCCATTGGGCGCACCCCGCGCAGTAACCCGGCCACATATACGGGCGTGTTTACCAATATTCGTGATTTCTTTGCCGGATTACCCGAAGCCAAGGCGCGTGGATACACGTCGGGACGCTTTTCATTTAATGTCAAGGGCGGTCGGTGTGAAGCATGCCAGGGTGACGGCCAGATAAAGATTGAAATGAATTTCTTGGCCGATGTTTATGTCGAATGTGACAAATGCCATGGTGCGCGTTATAACGACGAAACGTTGGCGGTAAAGTACAAGGGCAAATCCATCGCGGATGTTTTGGACATGACCGTGGACGAAGCATATCGGTTCTTTGTGAATGTGCCGCAAATCGCGCGTAAACTGGAATTGTTAAAGCGTGTGGGGCTGGATTACATCAAACTGGGGCAAAGTTCCCTGGATTTATCCGGTGGCGAAGCCCAGCGCATCAAATTGTCCAAGGAATTGGCCGCGCGCGGTACCGGGCAAACACTGTATATCTTGGACGAACCGACGACGGGGCTGCATTTCGAAGATATCAAGATGCTGTTGTCGGTGCTGCATGAATTGGTCGAACAGGGTAACACTGTCATCGTTATTGAACATAATCTGGAAGTGATTAAAACCGCCGACTGGATTGTCGACCTGGGGCCGACGGGGGGCAGTGGGGGTGGACGCGTTATCGCGGCCGGCACACCCGAAGAAATCGTGGCCAATCCGGAATCGCTGACCGGGAAATACTTGAAAAAGTATCTGGTTGCTGATAAAAAGAAGAAATAAGTTTGTGAACACCAAGGAGTAAGACGTATGTTTGGTTTTGGAAAAAAGAAAGCGGGCAACGCCCCGGAAATGGACAATGCCGCAGATATGGCCGCAATCGAAGAAAAAATGCCCGCCGGTATGAAAGAAACCGCCGCGCGCATGATGTCCGGCCAATTTGATATGAATGACATGCTGGCCCAGTTGAAACAGATTAAAAAAATGAGCAATTTCAGCGGTCTGTTGAAAATGGTGCCGGGGATGTCCGGTGCGGTCGCCGCCATGAAAGAAAAAATCAAAGACGGCAGTGTCGATGCCCAGATTAAGATTCTGGAAGCCATGACACCGGCCGAACGTGCCCAACCGGATAAAATTTTCGCCAATGCCAAGGCGCGCATTGCCGAAACCGCCGGTTGCACGGTGCGTGATGTGGAACACATGATTAAACAGTATACCAAAATGAAACAGCAAATGGCCATGTTACAAAAAATGGGCGGGATGGAAGCTGTGATGGAAAAAATGAAAGCCGCCCAAGGGGGAAATCAGTAAGCCATGAAAATCAAAATTTCAAAATTGTTTGACTGGTCCGTTGCCAGTATTACCGAACCGGTGCCGGTTTTTCAGCCGGGCCGGGACCAGGCCCAGATGTTAAAGGGCTATGAATTGACGGTGACATACGTTCATCACGGTACGGAAAAATGTATGTTCAGTGTTGACGGGGAAAAATTCAAGTTGGCAACACCCGAATATGCGTTATACCGTGCGCGCGGGTTTTATAATCACGTCAAAAAACAGATGGCCGCACAGCACCAAAAGCAAAAATGAAGATACTGAACAAAAAAATTGCCGCCAAGAAATCGTCTGTCGCGTGGTTGCAACGCCAGGCGCACGACCCGTACGTTGCGCGTGCCCAAAAAGAAGGCTATCGCGCCCGTGCGGTGTACAAACTGATTGAAATGAACGATAAATTTCATTTCCTGCGCAATGGCCAGGTGGTGGTGGATTTGGGGGCGGCACCCGGGTCATGGACCCAATATATCGCCCGCCAATTTCCAAAATCCAAAATCTTTGCGATGGATTTGCTGGAAATCAAGCCCATCGTCGGGGTGGATTTTTACCAGGGGGATTTTACCACCGATGACGCATTGCATTGGTTGGAAGAAAAACTGAATCTGCCGGCCGGCGAAATGGGGCGGGGGACGGTTGATGTGGTTTTGTCCGACATGGCGCCGAACACGGTTGGGCATAAAAAAACCGACCATATCCGCCAGATGGTGTTGTTGGAATACGCGTTTGATTTTGCATTGCGCGCGTTAAAGCCGGGCGGCACGTTTGTGGCCAAATCGTTTACCGGTGGTACAACAAACGAATTACTGAAACAATTCAAAGAAAATTTTGACAAGGTGCATCATATCAAACCGCCGGCATCACGCAAAGATTCGGTGGAAATGTTCATTGTTGGTTTGGGATTCCGGGGGGCGACATCGGAACAACAACAATAAAAACGGGGGCGACGCCCCCGTTTTTATTCGCGTGCGTGTTTTTCCAGATACGTGAAAAAGTGTTTGTCGAAATTACGGCTGATCCAGCTGCCCATGCGCCATGCTTCGTTTTCATCGGGCCGGATGATGTATGGCGTCTTGATATATGCCTTGGGGTGTTTTGCCTGGAATTCCAAGATAAAGTTGGGCATGGCACTGTGGCGGGCGTTCTGTAATACGTGCGTGTATTCGTGGATGATTGTATTGATAACGTCGTTGAACGAATGGTCCAGGATGTGTGTGTAATACACAATTTGTTTCTTGGCCGGGCTGTATAACGCGTCCGTTTGCCACCATTTCTTTTTATTGCCGTCCTGGTCTGGGCGAAATGTGACGCTGGTCAATGATGGTGCAACATCCGGGTGCGCCACAGACATTTGGGCATGCAGATGTTGTGTTAATTGTATAACCATATGATAACGCTGGTCAAATGTGGCCAAATGATATGTTGTCGGTGTGATATGGTCTGCGTTTTCAATCAATGCGTTAAACAAATATTTGCGGATTTCACGGGCCACTTTGGCGGAACTGCGTCCCCGCTGATGCATCAGCAGGCCAATCTTGCCCATTTCCCATGCCGCCCAAAATGTCGACATATCCTGGCTGTAACGTATGGTGTGCATGGTGCGATACAGTGTCCGCCACATGGCCGGTCGGGCCCGTTGGTATAATGTGCGGGCGGCCTGCAAAAATACGTTTTTTTTGGTCATGTTTATTTCTTTAATGCTGCGGCCGCGCCACGGGCCAATTCGTCGACGCGTTCGTTAAATTCTTCGCCGGCGTGTCCCTTGACCCAGACCCAGTGAATTTTTGTCTGGGCGGCGGCCGCGTCCAGGGCCATCCATAAATCCTGGTTCTTGACCGGTTTTTTGTCCGCAGTGCGCCAATTGTTACGCTTCCAATTTTTTACCCACGACATCATGCCGTTTTTTACATATTGGCTGTCGGTGTGGATTTCCACTTCGCTGTGGCGGCGCGCCGCCGTCAATGCACGCAGCACCGCCATCAATTCCATGCGGTTGTTGGTGGTGTCTGCTTCGCCACCACAACGTTCCGCGATATTTTTTCCGTCCGTCGCCAGGAATGCCCACCCACCGGGGCCGGGATTTCCCAAACAACTGCCGTCTGTCCATATTTTTAGCATTTTAAATACACCTGTTTTGTGGTATAATACCATAAAATGAGACACGAATCCAAACAATTACAAGAAATGGCCGGGGCGTTGCGTTCGCGCGCGCTGGGGGCGTTGCGCGCATCGCGCAGTGGGCATGTCGGTATCGTCTTGGGGGCGGCCGATATTGTAACGACAATTTTTGCAAATTTTCTGCGCCTGGGGGTGGATAAATTCGTGCTGTCGGCGGGACATGGCAGTGCGCTGCTGTATTCCGTGTTGAAATTATCGGGGCACGATATCGGTGATTTGGAACGGTTTCGCGCGCTGGGCGGTTTGCCGGGGCATCCGGAATTGGGAATTGACGGCGTGGCTGCAACCACGGGCCCCCTGGGCCAGGGAATCGGCAATGCCGTCGGCATCGCCATGGGGGCCAAAATCCGCCGGACGGGCGCCCGTGTTTATTGCCTGTGTTCCGATGGCGATTTGATGGAAGGGGTGGCCAACGAATCCATCGCATTTGCCGGTCGTTACAAATTGGATAATTTGGTTTTGTTGTGGGATGACAATGGTATCAGTATTGATGGCATCGCCCAGACAGACGTGAATATCCCGCGTCGCATGGCGGCGGCGGGCTGGACGGTTATCAGTGCGCATGGAAATAATTTTAAATCGTTAAATGCGGCGCTGGAACGCGCCGGACAATGCAATGGGCCGGTCTTTGTCCAATGCCGAACCGTCATTGGTGCCGGGTCCAGTTTGGCCGGATTGCCACGGGCGCATGGATTGGCACTGGGGGATGCGGAAATGGCGCAATTGATGGCTGAATACGCATCGCGGGCCGGCGAAAAATTGTGGGCGACGGTTGCCCGGCGGCGGCCGCGTCGCGCCGAAGATAAACCGTGCATTGATGCCGGTGCCGTGCCGGTTGTGGATGTGCCGACGGTGGATGCGGCGGAAATTTCCACCCGTGAATTGTCGGGGATGTATCTGGAACGTTTGGCGGCGGCGATACCGTGCCTGATTGGGGGCAGTGCAGATTTGGCCACCAGCACGAATGCCAAAACCAAATCGCATCGTGATATTACGGCGGACGATTTTTCCGGGAACTTTATCAATTATGGTGTGCGCGAACATGCCATGGGCGCGATTATGAACGGTCTGGTCACATGCGGATTGCGGCCATACGGGTCAACATTCTTGGTGTTCAGTGATTATATGCGCCCCAGTATTCGTTTGGCGGCGCTGTCGGGATTGCCGGTGGTATATGTTTTGACCCACGACAGTGTGGCTGTTGGCGAAGATGGGCCCACGCACCAGCCCGTTGAACAGTTGCCATCATTGCGTTTAATGCCGAATTTGAATGTCTTTCGTCCCTGTAACATGGCTGAGGTTGTATATGCCTGGCGTACGGCACTGGGGGATGTGACGCGCCCGTCGTGTATTATTTTGTCGCGTCAAAAGATTCAGCAAATTGATACGCCCGATACGGCCCAGATGATGCGTGGCGGATATGTGATTTATCCGGCGCAGACCCGGCGGGTACGGATGACATTGGTTGCGACCGGTGCCGAAGTCCCATTGGCGGTGTCCGCGGCCCGGAAATTATCGGGTGTCCAAGTGGTCAGTATGCCCAATGTCGCCGCATTTCGGATGCAGTCATCAGAATATCGTCGGCGCATATTGGCGGGATATGTCGTATCTGTCGAAGCGGCCGCCACCGCCCCATGGTTTGAATTTGCCGACGCCGCGATTGGTATTGATTCGTTTGGCGCATCGGGACCGGGGGACGATGTGTATCGTGCGTTTGGATTTGATACAGACGCATTGGTCCGGGAAATTTCAAAATTTTTAAAATAATCATGTCGGATTTGGTATTCGAAACATCGTCGGGCGAACGTATCCCGGTTGTCGTGACAACGCGCCGGGGGCTGCGCAATATAACTTTGCGGCCCCGCACGGTGCCGCGGCGTGAAATTTGCATATCGAAACCGTGGTTAACGCCCCAATCGGCGGCATTGCGATTTTTGGAACGCAAGCGCGCGTGGGTTGAACGCATTTTTGTCCGCGCCCCGCAAAAGGTCCGGGTTTATGACGGCATGGTTTTAAATTATCTGGGGCGCAGTGTGGTTGTACGCCATGATCCGACCCGTCGCGGCAATTGTTACAGTGCCGACGGCATGACGTTGTATATCGGGGGTGGGGCGGATATGTTTGAACGCCGTCTGCGCGATGTGATAAAGCAAGAATTTATGACCGCCGTGCGTGATATGGTGCGCGGTGCGCCGCGGGAACTGTGGCCGCGGCGGATTGCGTTGCGTGATACGACGTCGCGCTGGGGCAGTTGTTCGTCAACCGGGACGATATCTTTTTCATGGCGATTGGCATTTGCGCCAACGGACGTGATGCGGTATGTGGTGATGCACGAATTGGCGCATCGGCGTCATATGGACCATTCGCCGGAATTTTGGGCATTTGTGCGTGAATTGTACGGGTTTGGCGTGGAACGGGCCAAGCGGTGGTTGGCAACCAATGGCGCGCAATTGCATCAATATCTGTGACGGCGCACTTTTGTCTTGTTCATAAATCCCAATTGATATATAATTTAATTTGCCCCAGGGGTGTTCCCGGGGTGGGTGTCGAAACCCATTAAACTAGCGTCCGGTGTGACGATAAAAACTCCATCCGTTATTGCGGGTTGGAGGGCGGCTGAATATATCGAATAAGCAGCACTATTCTAGTTTATAGTTTCGAACCTCCAACCACCTGAAAAATTTTTTGGTGGTTTTTCATTAATGAAATAAACAAAAGGGAAGTTTGAATGAAAAAATCACTGATGTTGGTCTGGGGGGTGGCAATGATAATGTGCGGCGGTGCGCATGGTGTGGCAACGCTGACCTGTCCTTATGACATGCAATGTGATGGCCATCCTGAAAATTGCCTGGTGTGGGGATTGAATAACTGTTGTACGACGTGTTCGGGCGGTGGTGGCGGAACAATCCGGCCGCCCTTACAGGAAATATGCTTGGATGGGCAGTATCCATCTTCTGGTGTTTGTGTGGATTGTCCGGATGGTGGCACGACTTTTGGTGGTCGTGCTACGTCTATTACAGATTGTTATCTGTCGTCCGGCACGTCATTTTCGGATACGTCGGGATCCGGGACATATACGGGTGATTGTTATTATTCGCGTTAATTGCACAAAAAAACAATGGCGCCATTTTTTGTTGCAAAGTGATAAAATCACGGTAAAATTAATGGGATGTTAAAACAGACCATGTTTTTTGCCGTTCATCATCACGCCCGCCGGGCGTCGTATTAGCTATTTTTTATATTCTGTGATATAATTGACATAAAATATGTCATCGTTTTTTCTGATTAAAAAAGAGTAGGGATTTTTACCATGGATTTAAAGCCAACCAAGCCAATGTCGGGATTTATTGAATTGTTGCCGGTCCAGCAACGCTGTGTGGACGAATGTGCCGCGCGGATGCAGCGGGTGTTGCGTACGGCGGGGTTTAATCACCTGGATTTGCCGGCCATTGAACGGGCCGAAGTTCTGACGGACAAAGACAACTGGGACGAAATTGAAACCCAAATGTTCCTGTTTCAAAAGGGTGATACCAAAATGGGCCTGCGTTATGACGGGACGGTTGGGTTGGCGCGATATGTTGCGGGACACATGAATGATTTGGTGTTTCCGTTCCGGGCATATCAATTCGCACGCAATTATCGTGGTGAACGTCCGCAACGTGGTCGGTATCGTGAATTTTACCAGATGGACATGGACATCATGGGGGTGGGGGCGCTGTCGGAAAATTATGATGCGGAAATTGTCGCAACGTTGGCGCGCGTCTATGAATCTGTGGCGGAATTTATTGGGCCGACGGTGGTTAAAATTGGTAATCGCCGGTTCTGGAACGCCATGTTTGAATATCTGGGGCTGGATGCGACGACGGCACGCAATGCGTTTGTCTTGATTGATAAAAAAGACAAACTGGATGATTTTGTCGGCGCATTAACAGATGTTGTTGGTGCAAATGTGGCAAATGAAATAAATAAAGTGTTTACAGACGGGTATAAGTCATTTTTGAACAAAAATAACAACCTGGATTCGGCGATTGCCGATATGGAACGTTTTATGGATTTGTTGAAATCCATGGGCGTCAATAACGCAGAAATTGACCTGGGGATTATGCGTGGTCATGCGTATTATACCGGGGTGGTGTTTGAATTTTTCCTGACGCGGTTCCCGGAACTGGGGGCGGTTGGCGGCGGTGGTCGTTACGAAGATTTGGCGTCTAAATTTTCCAAAACGAAAATTATCGGCGTTGGTGCGGCGGTCGGTTTTTCCCGGCTGATGGTGGCGCTGTTGGATGAAAACAAGATTGATTTATCGTCTTTTGCGCGGCCCATTGATGCGGCGGTGTTGGTAATGGGCGATGAATGTGTGCCGTATGCGATGTCTGTTTTGGCGGAATTGCGCGGGGCAAATATTGTCGCGGTGCCGTATCTGGATGCGCATAAGAAATTTAAAAATCAAATTGAATTCGCCGATAAAATAAAATCTGGATTCAGTGTGATAATTGGTACAGATGAAGTAAAAAATCAAACCGTTTCCGTGAAAAATATGCAGACCGGAAATCAACAGACGGTTTCGTTGTCGGCGGCAATTGAACTGATGGGAATGTAACAGATGATTATTGAACAGAAATTAAAAGATATTCAAAATCGCGCCGCTGAAATCGAAGCGCAAATGAATTCCGGCACAGTGTCCGGTGCAGAATTGACCAAGCTGTCCAAGGAATATTCGCGCCTGAACGAAGTGTTGCCGGTGATTGCGGAATACTTTCAAACGACGCAGGGAATTGCGGATGCCACAGAAATGCAGCATGACCCGGAATTAAAAGCGTTGGCGTTGGAACAGTTGGCTGAACTCAACAAAGTATTGCCGGATATTGAAAAAAAACTTCAAATTGCATTGCTGCCGCGGGACGCGGCCGATGACAACAGTGCGATTATGGAAATTCGCGCCGGTGTCGGTGGCGAAGAATCCGCGCTGTTTGCCGGGGATTTGTTTAATCAGTATAAATCATACGCGCTGCGCCAGGGGTGGAAAATCGAAATTATCGAAGAAAATGCCACGTCTCTGCGCGGGTACAAAGAAATTGTCTTTAAAATCGTGGGTGTCGGCGTTTATGCGCGTATGAAATTTGAATCCGGGATTCACCGGGTTCAGCGTGTCCCCGAAACCGAGGCCGGCGGTCGTATCCACACCAGTGCCGCATCTGTCGCCGTCATGCCAGAGGCCCAAGATATCGACGTCGTTATCGAAGACAAAGATATTCGTATCGACATCTTTCGCGCGTCGGGTGCCGGTGGCCAGCACGTTAATAAAACCGACAGTGCGATACGTATCACGCACTTTCCGTCCGGGATTGTGGTGACGTGTCAAAATGAACGGTCCCAGTTGCAAAATAAAATTGCGGCGATGTCCGTGTTGCGGTCCAAATTGTACGAAAAACAGCGTCTTGAACAAATGAATGCAAGTAACGCTTCAAGAAAAAGTATGGTTGGTTCCGGCGACCGCAGTGAAAAAATCCGTACCTATAATTTCCCGGAACAGCGTGTAACGGATCATCGTATCAAGCTGACGCTGTATAAATTGGATGACATCTTGGCGGGGGGCGCGGGCCTGGACGAAATGATTGATGCGCTGATTGCGGCGGACCAATTGGAACAGTTGGCGAATATGGAATAAAAAACGGGCCGTGCGGCCCGTTTTTTTGTGGTTGCAATACGTCTGGTGCGGGGATATAATGAATTTTGTCGGCGGGTGTTCCGTCGATGGGGTGTGATGACCCGATACTGGCGTCGGAATATGTTCAAATGGCGCGCAAAAGGCGCCTGTTTTATTATATTGTGACGAAAAATAACCCCCTGGCCCCTGGTCAGGAGGGTTCGCGGAATAACACAAAATACGCGACACAATTCCAGTAATTGTCATCAACCTCCTGGCCACCAAGTATTTGGTGGTTTTTTGTTTAACAACAACAGGGGTTGAAAATGAAAAAATATATGTTGGTGTGCGGCATCATGTCGGTGCCGGTGTTGGGCGCATACGGCGCAAACATAGATTGTAAGAACAGGGGGACGTGTGTGGAAATGCTGGCGCACTATGAAACGTCCGATGGTGGATTTTTGGGCTGTGTTGATGCCAGTACGTGTACATGCGATACGCAAACGTACCCGTGCGTATGTTACACGAACAGCGATTGTGGATATGAATATTATTGTGCCGGTGGGCGGTGTCAACCGTGTACGTCATCGACATGTACGTACAGTTGTTCGTCTTGTTCTGATACGTGGGTGGCCGGCAATACGGGGTATGAAAAGACGACCCGGGTCTGTGCCAGAAATGGTGCATGTGATGTCCGGGCGTCCAGTCAAAAGTATCGCTGCGCGGCCGGGTATTATGGGACCAGTTCGAACGGAACGTCGGGCTGTACCCGGTGTCCGTCAAATGGCAACAGTAATGCCGGCACAACATCGATTACGGGGTGTTATATAACGTCCGGGTCGGACGCGACCGGTTCGTATGTGTATACGTCGAATTGTTATTACAAGAATTAAAATCCCCGCCGCATGGCGGGGTTATTTGTAAAAAATCCGATTGGCCAGTTTTTTATTGTGTGTGTGGGTGGGGCTTGCTATGATGCGGGTATTATGAGTAGTTTAGCATCAGAAATTTTATTAGATCGGCCGATTGTCATGGTCGGATTGATGGGGGCGGGCAAGACCAGCGTAGGGCGGGCATTGGCCCGGCGTTTGGGGATTCCGTTTGTGGATTCTGACAAAGAAATCGAAGCGGCGGCCGGGTGCAGTGTTGTGGACATTTTTGCCATGTACGGCGAACAAGAATTTCGTCGCGTGGAACAGCGTGTGATTGCGCGCCTGTTGGACAGTCCGCCCGCGTTAAAGGTTATTTCCACCGGCGAAGGGGCCTTTATCACGCCGGCGGTGCGTGAAATGGCGCTGAAAAAGGCATTGACAGTTTGGTTAAAGGCCGACCTGGAACTGCTTGTAAAAAGAACAAATTTTCGCGATACGCGTCCGCAGTTATTAAACGCCGACAGTCGGAAAATATTGGCCCAGCTGATTGATGAACGGTATCGGACGTATGCGTTGGCGGACATTACGGTCCAGACCCGGGATGAAAGTCTGCGTAAAACATTGGGCAAGGTTTTGACCGCAATCGAAAAACACCAAAACAAAGGAGAGAAAAAATGAGCTTTTTCAAGGATTTTCGTGCATTCATGGAACGTGGTAATGCGATTGATATGGCGGTTGGTATCATCGTCGGCAGTGTGATGACCAGTGTTGTGAATTCTTTGGTCAAAGATATTATTATGCCGCCGATTGGTCTATTGATTGGCGGGGTGGATTTTTCCCAATGGTTTGTCGTGTTGCGTGGCGGTGCGGCGGGCGTGCATTATCCGACCGTTGCCGCGGCCCAGGCGGCGGGTGCGACAACGCTGAATATCGGGGTGTTTTTGAATACGGTGGTCAGTTTTCTGGTCACCATGTTTGCGATATTCTTGTTTGTGCGCATGATGAACAAGGTTCGCACGAAAAAACCGGTGACCACGCGCACGTGTCCATATTGTAAAACGGCGATTAATGTGGCGGCGACCAAGTGTCCGAATTGTTGTTCGGCGGTAAAGCCGGTCCAGGTGGCGGCGCCCGGCGACAGTGATTTGGAAAAAAGTGTCAAAAAACTGACCAAAATTGCCAAGGGTAAAATTTCAAAAATCAAAAAAATAACAAAGGGATAAATCGGTTTTGTAAAGTTCAGATGAATGGGCAAGGCAGGGCGCATGCGTCCTGCTTTTTTTAGTGCTTTTTTGATAAAAATGGGCGGAAATGGGCGGATGTTGGCGCGGTTGGCGGCGTCGGGTGTGTGCGAAGGCAAAAACGGGCGAATTTATGTTAATGTTTGTTGTAAAATATGGCGCATAATCATTTGTTAAAACTTTTTTATTGTTTTATAGGCTATACTGCCGTCCGGGGGAATTTGTTGGGTAAAAACGGGTGCGTTGGACGTATGCGCACCATAAAATAATCGGCGCATTTTTTATGACAGGGCGCCATTCCCAAAAGGCGCATAATTTATATTATGTATAGTTTTGTGTTATGACAGGGCGGAAAATATGCAATTGTGGCCGGATTTTATTCGGTTGGTGTCGGCTGGTGGTCGTGTGACGGTTGGTGATTATATTGTTGCTGTTGTGATGTCAGTGTGCGCGACAAACTGATTTTATCGCCCGATACGACGCTGTAACCGTATGTGTCGTTTTCCATGCGCCCGGCTTGCTGGTCGTCATGTTGTCGCGGTGGCGCGGTGTTGATATTGTCGTGGTGGCGTGGTGGTTGCTTGTCATGGTGGTCGACCGGTGTTTGTGTTGGTCGCGAAAATAATTGGCCAAAGTCACGAAGCGCGGCCATTTGTGCGGTTTTTGTGTGGCGGCGCGGACGCGCCGGCGTTTCGTTGGGTTTTGTGGCGCGTCGCTGTGTGTCGTTATTGTTGGAATTTGTTGTTTGGTCGCTGCGTCATATGAATGGCGTGCTGGAAATTGGTATCCTGGTTATTTGATTGTTGTGGCCGTGGTTGTGTCATGGATACGAATGTCTGCCGGCCGCTGCGCAACACGTACCATTGACAACACGCAAACCCAAATTTGTTGCATTTGTGACGCCAACGGCCAAATGGCAACATTTGACATATGTGGCGCACAATTGCGGCCAACTGAATGCGCACTTGTGCGGGGTCCCGGTCAATATCGAACGCGACAATGTGTTTTTAATTATATTTCTGTAATCAATATGATGTGTTCTGTTTGTTATAATGTGCTTTAACCTGCTTTTTGGTGTTCTGTTGTGCTGTAAAGGCCGCGAAAACGCCGAAAAATATCAAAAAATGCCGAAAAACGGCCAAAAATGGTCAAAATTTGCCCAAAATTGGTCGAAAATGGCGGTTTTCTGGGGTTTCTGCGGGTGTGTGTTACTAAAAATCCGGGCTTTTCGTGGGGCTGGTGGTCGGCGTGTGTGTTGTGGTGTGGGTTGGGTGGCTGGCCCTGCCCCCTGTTGATGGGGTGCTTAATAATTTGGTTTAATTG
>JAIDWS010000021.1 GCA_029059055.1 Alphaproteobacteria bacterium | reverse complement strand
TTTGGGATGGCGGAATTAAATCCGTACCGATTTATGTATTGTTATTATAGTTCAAAAAATATATTTGTCAATATTTGCATTACGCTTTTGCATGTCGACGGGCGCACCCCGACGCCCCACCCCGGGCCCACGGATAACACACATAACAAAAGATTTGTTGGAAACTGGAAATAATTACTGGTCCCGGAATAAGCGGGCCGGATCAACGGCCGCATTACCGCGGCGCACTTCTAAATACATTTCAGGCTTGTCCGGGTCCATGCGCCCAACCGGTTCGCCGCCCAATACATCTTGGCCGACCAATGCGTCAATCTGGCCCAAATTTGTCATGACGGTATTGTATCCATTCTTGTGCGACATGATGATAACCCGGCCAAATCCCTTGAAACTGTCGGCAAATTTGACCGTCCCGTCCGCCGGCGCCACGACCAACGCGTCACCGCGCGTGCGCACACGCCATCCGTCGGATTTCAAACCCAAGGCCGTTTTTTCACCGAACCGCACAACCACGCGGCCGCGCACCGGCAAATTTAATTTACGACGTGAAAAAGATGCATCTGATGACATTTTCGAACTGCCGACACCGGCGGACAGTTCAGAAATGCTTTTGGCGCGCGCGGACAAATCGCGCAGCTTTTTCTGAACAGCCGACTGCTGGGTTTTTAATTTTTCATTTTGCGCCGAACGCGTCCGCAACAATTTGTCCAATTGCTGCTTTTCGGTGGCGTACTTTTTCGCGGTACGGTCCAGCTTTTCCTTTTCAATGGCACGCTGGTCCCGGATTTCGGTTAATTCCGCAATCTGGCGGGTGGCGGTCTGCATCGCCGCATCAAACTGGTCCGCGGCACCGGCCAAAACCGCCGATGTCAAAACATATTCATGCATGCTGTCGACATCAAAACTGGGGTGCGACGACACAAACAATATACTGGCCGCGGCATCGGCAATTCGTTCCCGGTTTTGTTCCAGTTCCCGCGTCAACGCGTCCCGGCGCGCGTCCAATTCTGCAATTTTGCGGGCAACGGCGCCACGCTGTTCTTCCAACGTGCTGACCTGGTCGGCGGCCCGGACCAGTTTCTTTTTTGTGGCCGCGACATCCCGTTCAGATGTTTTTACCTGTTGTTCCAGTTTTTTGTTTTGCTGTTCGGTCTGTTTAATCTGGGCGCGGATTTGCGATAATTCACTGGGCGCCGCCACAACCGGCGTCGCCATTACAATCGCCAAAATAATTGCAATTGTCCGCATTCATCCCCCCGGGGCGGCACAAACCACCCCGAATTATCATACATTATTTAATGTTTACTTTTAAATGGGTCTTTTTCCCGCGTTTCACCATAACACTGGCCCCGGGTGCAACATTCACAGTTTCCAACGCATCTGTCATTTTGACATCGTCAATGGTCACCCCACCCTGGGCAATCATACGGCGTGCTTCGGATTTTGACGGGAACAAATTCACGCCCATGACCAAATCCAAAACGGTTGGTGCCGTGCCGGTCCATGCGAAATCCGCCGTCGGCGCATTTTCCGCCGCCCCGCCCGCAAACAGTGCCGCCGCAGTGGCCGCCGCATCTTCGGCGGCGGCGCGACCGTGCGCGATTTCCGTCGCGGCAAATGCCAATGCTTTTTTGGCTTCGTTCAATTCCGCGCCACGCAATTTGGACAATCGCGCAATTTCATCCAGCGGAATTTCCGTAAAGATTTTCAAACTGCGTTCCACCAAATCGTCCGGCATATTGCGGAAATATTGATAATATTCATACGGGGATGTTTTTTCTTCGTTCACCCAAATGGCATTGCCGGCCGATTTTCCAATTTTGTTCCCATTGGCATCGGTAATCAGGGACGTTGATAAAACAAAAGCTTCTTTGCCCAGTTTTTTGCGAATTAATTCAATTCCCATGATGGCGTTGCCCCACTGGTCTGCGCCGCATGTTTGCAAGATGCACCCGTATTTCTGGAACAGTGTCAGAAAATCAACCGCCTGGAACGTCATATAATTGAATTCCAAGAATGTCATGCCGGTTTCCAAACGGCGTTTAACACTTTCCATCGACAACATGCGCGGCACGGTGAAATCCGTTCCGAAATCCCGCAGGAAATCCAAATGGCTGTACGTTTTCATCCAATCATAGTTATCCACCATCACCGCATCCGACGGCCCATCACCAAATCGAAAGAATTTGGAATAAGACCGCTTTAACCCGGCGATATTTTTGGCCAAAACATCTTCGGTCATCATGGGACGCCCCGTATCGCGTCCGGACGGGTCACCGATGCGCCCGGTCGCACCGCCCACCAACATAATCGGGCGATGGCCGTATTTTTGCAACCAACGCATCATCATAACCGGCACCAAATGCCCCACATGCAGCGAATCCGCCGTCGGATCCGACCCCAAATACGCCGCGATTTTCCCCGCATTCAGCGCATCGTTCAATCCGTTCATATTGGACGTTTGGTTAATAAAGCCGCGTTGTTCCAATTCGTGTAATAATTCGTTTTGCATTTATAAATCCTTGTCATCAAAATAATAACAAACTTTGTGGGGATATGCAAAAAAAATCACCGCAAAATTTGCGGTGATTATGCGTTAACGCGTACGGTTTTCCAATCGGTCCAAAATCGCGAAATTTTTCACCGCCGACCAAGTGGGCTGTCCACCGTTGGCCAAGACCGCCCGGGCCAATGCGATTTTGAAATAGACGCGGTCCAGACAGCCATGTGACATTCCACGGAAATTGTTTAAAAATTCACGGTGACGGGCCGCACACGTGGGCCGGCGCAGAAAATACATTTGCCCGCCAAAGCTGTATGCAACGACGTAACCGTTCTGATTTTCATGTTCCCAGACAGTTGTCCCGGCCGGCAAACATTTGCGAAATTCCGATGGCAAATAGACAACAATCGTTCTGCCGCGGCGGCCCAAAGCAACACTGAGTCCCATATCATTAACGACGCGGTTTATAACCTTGTACTTTTTCATAAATTATCCCTTAATCCCATGAATTACAGCGAATAAAAATCCGGCGTGCGCCGGATTTTATATCCAGATTCCAATGCGGATTACGCCAACATTTTGGAAACTTCGTCGGCCAAATTATCTTCGGCTTTTTCGATACCTTCGCCCAACAGATAATATGCAAAGCCCGCCAATGTACCGCCGGCTTCGGCAACGACCTGTTTAACGGTCTTGGACGGATCCATAACGAACGGCTGTTCTTCCAGAACGCTTTCGGCATAGTATTTGTTGATACGGCCCTGGACCATCTTTTCGACAACGTTTTCCGGTTTATTCGCGGTGGCGCCGGATTCGATAAAGACTTTCTTTTCACGTTCAACCGCAACCGGGTCAACATCGGCGATTGTCATGAATTCCGGTTTATTCGCCGCAATGTGCATCGCGATTTTTGTACCGATTTCATCGACTTTTGCATCATCACCACCGTTGATGGCAACGATAACACCAATCTGGCCCATGCCCGGAACCAAAGCATTATGAACATATGTATAGATATGGTCACCGGAAACCTTGGCAATACGGCGCAGGTTCATATTTTCACCAATTGTCGCGATTGTCGCTGCGATATCGTCTTTGACCGCGGCCAATGTGGCGTCAAAATCACCACCCAATTCCAGCGCGCGTGCCGCAACGTCGGACACCAGTTTCTGGAACTTTTCATTTTTCGCAACAAAATCTGTTTCCGCATTCAATTCGACAACACAGCCCATATCGTCACATTTGACAACCGTGACCAAGCCCGATGCCGCAACACGACCAGCTTTGGACGCGGCTTTTACAATACCTTTCTGGCGCAACCAATCGGCAGCCGCCTGAACATCGCCATTATTTTCAGTCAGGGCTTTTTTACAATCCATCATACCTGCGGATGTTTTTTCACGCAGTTCTTGAATCAATTTTGCTGTAATTTCTGCCATTGTGTTTTCTCCGTTTGTTTTACAGGGCATATGAATTTATGCCATGTATTTGAATGTATTGGGGGCGATAATCGCCCCCGGATTTGGGATTGAATTATTTTTCAATCTTGTCGGCCAATTTGCCACGGCGTTCCGCGCGGGCTTCGGTCATTTTGGATTTCGCACGTGCTTCTTTTTCTTTGACACCGTCTTCGAAATCTTCGGCGGCGGCTGTGCGCATATCGGATTCAACCTTTTTGCTGGCGACGCCACCCAGGCGTTTTTCAATACCGGACAGAATTGCATCAACGAACAAATCACAGTACAACTGGGTTGCACGTGCCGCGTCGTCATTGCCCGGGACCGGGTAATCAACCATTTCCGGATTTGCGTTTGTATCGCAAATCGCGATTGTCGGGATATCCAAAGTCTTGGCTTCACGCACAGCGTTCATTTCACGCGGGACATCGATAACAACGATGGCCTGGGGTGTGCCATGCATTTCCAAGATACCGCCGAAAATGCCGCGCAGTTTTTCAACTTCTTTGGTCATGACGCCGACTTCTTTCTTAGTCAGGCCCAATTTTTCCGCATTTTCGATATCGGATTCCATTTTCTTTAAGCGACGGATGGACTGGGAAACAGTGGCCCAGTTGGTCATCATCCCACCCAACCAGCGGTTGTTCACATAGAACTGGCCGCAGCGTTCAGCCGCATCTTTAACGATGTCTTTGGCCTGGTGCTTGGTCGCGACGAACAAGACTTTACCGCCGGCGGCCGCGATGGCTTCCAATGCGACCAATGCACGATGCATCAACGGGGCAGTTTTGTTCAGGTTAATAATATGAATTTTGTCTTTTACACCATAAACGTACGGTGTCATCAACGGGTTCCAGCGACGTGTGTGGTGACCAAAATGAACACCCGCTTCCATCAGCTGTTTCATTGTAAAGGTTGGCAATGCCATGATTTTATCCTTTTTTCTGTTGTTATCCTCGCCACTGGCGGCAGACCAAATTTATCAAAAATTGGACAGAAAATTGCACAGTGGTTGTGTTCTTCGCGCAGTGCGCGTGCCGCCATCATAGAATTTTTCCGCCCAAAAATCAAGCAAAAATTGCATCCACCCCCATGGAAAGCCATATGGACAAAAAAATCAAAATATTGACAAATATATTTGACAAACATCATTTTTGTATTACAATTTTATGGGTACAGGAGATTAGTTGTATGAGAATGTTAACCAAAATCTGTTCTGTTTTTCTGGCGGCGGCCATCACCACGACATCATCTGTGGCGGCCCCTGATTGTCGCAACGCCACATATCGCCGCAATCATCCAACGCGGTGTGCGCTGTCATTTGGGACATCCGGCGGCGCGACGGGCGGCGCAGTTTTGGGTGGCGCGGTCGCAATTGGGGCGGGATTGGCCCTGGTTGGGATGGCGGGCGCCGGTGGCGGCGGCAGTGGCACAGACACCCGCAACACATCACAATCCCCCCTGCGTCAACCGACCATGCCCGTATACGACACCGTCGGATATACCGACCCGGTGGCACTGGCGGCGGCCATGTCGGACACCAAATACATGCGCAACGGCGCCCAGTACAATGAAATCCGTGCGGCATATTCTGTGGCCCGTGGATACACGGGGAAAAATTCCACCATCGCCGTACTGGATACCGGCGATTACGGATGGCACGGGACGGCGGTGAACAACATTGTCCGCGGCCCCATTGCGCCGGACGCAATCGTCCATTCATACAAAATCGTGGATAACAGCGGCGAATTCATTTCTTATTCCAAAATCGGTGACATTATCGCATCGGCCACAGACGCCAATATTTTCAACGCCAGCTGGGGCGTGGAATCCCAGTATCGTCTGAACGCGGCGACAATCCGCAATCGCGCCGAAATCGTACGCTTGACAGATGCGAACTTTATCAACCAGATTACAGACGCGGCCGTCAACCGCGACGCCATTTTTGTTTGGGCCGCCGGCAACGAAGGCCAAGTTCAATCGACCGCATTGGCCGCCCTGCCCCGTGTGGTACCGGAATTAAACGGTCATTTTATCAATGTTGTGGCATGGGATAATGCCACAGGCGCATTGGCCGATTACAGCAACGCATGTGGCGTAACCCAAATGTATTGCATCACGGCCCCGGGGACAAAAATGGACGTCGGCATTGGAACCGCATCCGGCACCAGCTTTGCCGCGCCGGTGGTATCGGCCGCCGTGGCCGTCATCCGCGAAGCATTCCCATACATGACCGCCACAGACATCACCCAATTGTTATTTACAACCGCGCGCGACCTGGGGGCGCCGGGCGTTGATGAAGTCTATGGTTGGGGCATGTTGGATTTGGAACGCGCAACCCGTCCGGTTGGGGCGCAACTGGTGCCATTGGCCGACAGTATGCAGCCCCTGCAACAGGCGCGCGCATCCGGGACAATCGGCCGCAAGATAAAATCCGCCAATTTGGATTTTGCATTCTTTGACAGTTTCGGTCGCGCATTTTCCGCGAAATTAAACGACAACATATCGTTCCGCGATGTGGGCCGGGCAAACGCCCGCCTGCGCGGGGATGACACGGTTGCGTCCGTGCATTTCGGCAATATGGAATTGGGCTTTGCCAAGAACAACCTGTTGCTGGCCGACGGATTTTTGAAAACCGACCAAAACAGCTTTATCAGCTTTGTCGGGATTGAAAACAACATGCACATGGGCAACACCGAATTGTTCCAGCGCACCCGCATCGGCGTCAGCAACCCCGAACCGGATGAAAATTCCATGGTCAACGGTTTTTCCAGTATTTACAGCGCATCCGTCACATTGGGGCTGCGCCGTGGCGATTGGTCGTTCAGCGTTTCCGCCCCGGACATGATTCTGGCGGGCAGCATGGACATGCACCTGCCGACGGGCCGCGCCGCCAACGGTCACATTATATATACGGATTATCAAATTGATTTGACCGAACGCCCGGCACTGGAATATGCGGTGGGATATGGGAACTGGACGGCAGCATATATTGATAATCCGGAATCACGCGACGAAATCTATTTCATGTACAAAACGAAAATTGCGTTTTAACACATATATATGTATCACAGCGCCGGCGTCTGGACAGCCTTGTCGATACCACGCACTGCGATAAATTTGCTTAACGTGTCGCGATGCACCCGCAACCGGCGCGCAATTTCATACCGACTGCTGCCGCTGACCAATTTTTGACAGATATATTTTTCACGTCCGTTTAACTTGCAACTGTTGCGACTGCCGTGGGGCCGCCCGACATGTTTTCCTTCGGATTTAACACGGGCCAAGGCTTCCTTGGTCCGTTGCGAAATCAAGTTTCGTTCGATTTCCGCCGACAACCCGAACGCGAACGCCAACACTTTACTGGTGATATCACTGCCCAGGCGATAATTGTCTTTGATGGTCCAGATTTTTGCACCGACATCCATGCAGTAATGCAAAATACTCATAATCTGCAACAGATTACGCCCCAGACGGGATAATTCAGACGCGATAATCAAATCATCTTTTTGAATACGCTTAATCAAACGTCCCAACTTGCGCTTGTTCAAATCTTTGGTGGCGGATATTGTTTCTTCTATCCAGCAATCAATCACCAGGTTTTCTTTTTCACAGAACTTCTGAATTTCGAACCGCTGGTTTTCCGTGGTTTGGTGGTCTGTTGAAACTCGAATATACCCATATATCACTTTACGTCTCCTTTGGCTTTTTTAGTAAATAATTTTGCGGAAACAAGTTTTTTATATTCCTAAAAGGCCACCAGGCATCAGTAACACTTTGTTTATACAACGCTTTTTTGCGCCCATTGAAACTTATCATATGAATTCAGCCAGTCAAATAAATTCAACAAAAACATTGTACAGATGCTTTTTCTTTATTAAGATGTGCTTATTCAGATTCCCCAAGGAAAAAAGGCGAGAGTATGACCCACAAAAAGCAAACAAAATCCATTCGCACCCCCAAGACAAATACATCTGTTTGGACCCGTCTGCGGGCGCGATTGCGCTGGGGGTATGTGGCGGCGGCATTGATTGCGGTTGTTGTGGTTGTGGGCGGCGGCATAATGTGGCGTGGCGCGCATCGTTCAACCACGCCCCAATTTGAATTGTCTGTCGGCGCGCCGGATGCCCAGCAATTTCGGGATGACAACTTTGTAACCATGTTGAACGATGACGCCGCCAATACGCCCGGGTTGCCGGATGTCAATAATGACCGCGAAATATCCGCGCCGGCCGCCCTGCGCATCGGTTATGACCAAACGCGCGGCGAATACACACCGGCACTGCGCATGGATATCAATGACGCCGACCTGGCCGATGCCATCAAAATCACCCCGTTTATTAAGGGAACCTGGCACCGGGCGGGAACGGCGCGCCTGTTCTTTACCCCCGATACCGCATGGCCGGCGGACCAACAATTCACCGTTACATTATCCCGAAAACTGTTTAACGATGATGTCCGCGTTAACAAACTGCGCGCCACATTCCGCACACCAAAACTGGTGGGAACCGTCAACAGCTTTGACGTATATCCCGATATGAACCGCCGTCAATCTATGATTGCGGTGGGTATTGTGTCATTTAATTATCCGGTCAACACCACCGAATTCGAATCGCACACGACTGTTAAACTGAACGGGAAAAAGCTGGATTTCAGTGTAAAATTCGACAATTTCCATCGTACGGCATTTATCACGACCGAACCCATCGCCGTGGGTGACGCCGCCCAGAATTTACGCCTGGTGATTGATGGCGTCGCGGCCACCACCGGACGGGCCACATCCGCAAAATTGACCGCGGATACAACAATCGAATCGGCGGATAATTTGTTCCGCATTTCGTCGGTGACGACAAATGCGCTGGACAATAATGCGACCGATGCCCAGCAATTATTAATCATCAACATGACCGCGGCCGCCGCGACGACAACAAAATGGGACGAATACATTGATTTATATCTGTTGCCGGCCCAAAAAGACGATGATGACGCCACATCCCACAGATGGATGGCCGACGAAATCACAGATGCGGTTTTACAGCAATCCCGGCGTTTGACATGGAAATCGACGGACTTTGTAAATCCGGCGGGCGTGTACCAATACGCATTTGAATACGATGTCGCCGAACAAAATGACCGATATATCTATGCCGTGGTGCGCCCGGGCATTGTATCAGACAGCGGATTTGTCTTGAAAAACGGCATATCCAAGATTATGCGTGTCCCATATCCGGAACGTGCGGTAAAAATCGCCGGCAGCGGGGCGTTACTGTCCATGGGTGGCGACCGCCAATTGGGCATCATGGCCCGCGGTGGCGTTGCGACCGCATACGTCAATCTGTACAAGGTTAAATCGGATGAAATCAATCATCTGATTACCCAGACATATAATGTCTTTACCCCGCTGGAATTCAAATCTTGGTCGTTTGACGCGTACGATATGGCTGTTGTTTTCCAGAAACGCATTTCTTTTGCCAATCCATCGCCCAAACGTGTCAATTACGCATCGGTGGATTTGGGCGCATACCTGGACAAAACCCCGGGGGATAAAACCGGTATCTTTATCATCCAAACCGGCGCATCCCAGGACCAGGCCGATTACACGGACAAGCGTCTGATTTTACTGACCGATTTGGGCATCATCCGCAAGACAAACATCGACGGCACATCCACGGTGTTTGTATCACGCCTGGCGACGGGGCGGCCGGCGGTCCACATTGATGTCAATGTTTTGGGCCGCAATGGCAATCCCATTTGGGTTGGCCAAACAGATGCCGGCGGCCGCGCCAACATCCCGAATTTACCGTGGTCTGAATACAAAAACGCGCGCGCACCGGTCGCCATTGTTGTGCGTGACGGATCGGACGTGTCGTTCATTCCATACTATGCGGGTTCGCAACAGGTTGAATATTCAAAATTTGACGTCGATGGCGTTTACGCATCGGCCACCACACCGATGAATGCGTTTATCTTTTCCGACCGCGGCATTTATCGCCCCGGCGAAGAATTCATTATCGGCGGCATCGTCAAAGAAAAAAGCTTTAAATCATTGGCCGGCATTCCGGTGCGTTTGGACATTCGTGATGCCCGTGGTCGCGTGATTGTTGACAAAGTCTTTTCATTGGCGGCCGACGGCATGTTTGATGCCACGCACCAATTATCGACCCAGGCCCCCATCGGCGAATACGATGTCCGCCTGTTTTCATTAAATGCAAAAAATCAAAACCAAGACATTCTGGGCCGGACCACCATTCGCGTCGAAGAATTCGTCCCCGACACATTGAAAATCAGTGCGAAAATCGATGGCGCCACCGATACGGGATGGATTGCGCCCGATGACGTACATGCGGATGTCACATTGCGAAATCTGTTTGGGACCGCGGCGGCCGACCGGCGCATTACCGCGCATGCGGTTTTAACCCCGGCGCAATTCACATTTGCAAAATTCACAGATTACACATTCACCCCGAACTTTATTGCCGGCACCGGCCTGGCACGCGCCAGTGCGGGCGCCGCACAAACGCGCCATTTTGATTTGCCCGACGCCACAACCGATGAAAACGGCATGGCCCGGATAAACGTGACGTTCGACCCGGCGGTGACATCGGGGACGTATACATTGGCATTGACACTGCGTGGGTTCGAAGGTGCATCCGGCAAAAACGTTCAAATGACCACAACTGCGCGTATTTCCCCCGCCAAATATTTGCTGGGATGGCGTGCAAACGGCGATTTATCGTATGTCAATCGTGGTGCGGCGCGGCATCTGCACATTGTTGCGGTGAATCACAACGGGGACGCCACCGCCGCCGGTGGGTTGACAATGCGTCTGATTAAAAAAGAAAATCTGACCAGTCTGATAAAAGATTACAATGATTATTACAAGTATCAGACCGTCACACGTGAACGCATCATTCGCCAAGATACGCTGGACATTGCCGCGGGTGGATATGACATGACACTGGACACGGGCACACCCGGGACATATTACATGCAGATTTTGGATGACGATGACCGTGTTTTGGCCAATGTGGAATACTTTGTTGCGGGGGCCGAAAACACGGAATTAAAATCCGACACGACCGCCCAATTACAGATAAAGCTGAACAAATCCGAATACGCGGCCGGCGATGATATTGCCGTCAACATTACAGCCCCGTATGCCGGAACCGGTCTGATAACGATTGAACGCGACCGCGTCTATGCGTACCGCTGGTTCACGGCCGACACCACAACATCAACCCAGCATATCACCGTTCCCGATAATTTCGAAGGCACCGGATACATCAACGTATCTTTTGTTCGCGATATCAACAGCCGCGATGTCTTTACCACGCCGTACACGTTTGCCGTGGCCCCATTCACCGCCAACGTGGCCAAGCGTGACATTCATATCCGTCTGGCTGCGCCGGAAATTATCCGCGACCGAAAATTGACGATTGAATACACGACAGATAAAAACGCCCGCATGATGCTGTTCGCCGTGAACCAAGGCATCTTGCAGGTCGCCCGGTTCCAAATGCCGCAACCATTGGGATATTTCTTTAAGAAAGCCGCCCTGCAAGTGGACACGTATCAGATTTTGTCCCTGTTGCTGCCGGAATACAATGTGTTGCGCGAATTTGCAAAAACCGGTGGTGGCGATTATGCCGACGACGGCAACGGCATGGGCCCGCTGACCAACCCGTTCGCACGCAAATCAGGAAAACCGGTTGCGTTCTATTCCGGAATTATCCAGACCACCGCCAACCGGCCCGGCCACGTCACATTTGATATTCCCGACGATTTCAATGGGGCGTTACGCATCTTTGCGGTGGCGGCCAACAATTCATCCGTCGGTGCCACAGACATCACGTCACATGTGCAATCACCGTTAATTATTTCCGTGACATCACCGCTGGTGGCGGCGCCCGGTGACACGTTTGACGTGGGTGCCGTCATTACCAATATGACCGATGATAATACCGACGCATCCGTGACCGCCACGGCAACGGTGTCTGACAATTTGGCCATAACGACCGACGGGTCCGGCACCCAAACTGTCGCCCAATCGGCCGATGGGTTGTGGACATTCGGGGTACGTGCAACCGACAAATTGGGCGCGGCCGATGTGACCATCGCCGCCAACGCGAAAAATGGCACAGGCACCACCACCGGGGACGCCCATGCCACGGCCACCATGTCTGTGCGCCCCATTACGGCATTTACCACCGACATCAAAACAGGCGTGATTGAATCCACCCAAAAAACGGTTCGGAAATTCCATCTGGATTTATATCCGGAATTTGCCATACGGCAATTGTACATTTCCCCGAACGCCAGCGCATTTATCAAACCGTTGTTTGAATATCTGAATCATTATGAATATACGTGTTCGGAACAATTGGTGTCGCGCACAATGCCGTATGTGTTCATGCCGGACGACGCCATTTTGGGCACAACGGGTGCGGTGGCCACAGATAAAATCGCATCAACCATCGCCACACTGAAAAACCGCCAGAATGATGATGGGTCATTCAGTTTATGGGCGGGCGGCGCACGCGAACGTGCCAACGAATCCGATGCCGCGACGGCATATGTAACGGCATACGTGGTGCAATTTTTGACCCTGGCCAAGGAAAATGGCTTCACCGTTCCGGCAACCATGCTGGCCCGCGGGGTTGATTACCTGCGCACGTATGCAGGGGTGCCGATGCAATCCCCGTCGGACGCCCTGGCCAAAAGCTTTGCCATCTATGTCGTGACCCAAAACGGTTATGTCACGACCAGCTATATCAACATGTTCGAAGAATACGCGAACCAAAACGCCAAGAATTGGCAATCGGGATTGGCCGGGACATATATTGCCGCATCGTATAAAATATTAAAGCAAGATGACGCCGCATCAAAAATTGTCCGTAAATATCGCCCGACCGACGATGACAAGACCCGCGGCGACGCATTTGGCAACCGGGTCGCCGACGACGCCACATACATGTATCTGACGCATACGTATTTCGATGCGGTCACGCCGGCGTACAGTGATGGCATATTGGCCTATATCAACGGGGGACGTTATGACGCGTTCACCGCGGCGGCCGTCATCATGGGATTGACCGGCAATGGCACGGCGGGACATATGGATAACATTACGGTGCGCGCCGACGATACGCCGATGGCCGGCGCGGTGACACGTGGCGCATGGGTGGGGGACATTCCGGAAAATGCAACAACTTTGACCATTGAATGCCCGACGGCCGGTGCGGATGCCCCGCTGTTTTACACCCTGATGCAACAGGGATTCCCGCGCACGACCGCACCCCAATCAAACGGCATTGAAATCACACGTGAATATTATAACGCCGATGGCCGCCGCATCGACAGTGCCGAAATCGGCCAGGATATCACGGTCAAAATCTTTGCCCGCGCCACAGGCGGCACAAATGCCGTGGCCAATGTTGTTATCACAGACCTGTTGCCGGGGGGATTAACCGCACTGGGTGATACGTTGTCTGGCGACATGGATTACGCCGCCCCCGGCGAAGACCGCGTCTTAATCTTTACAGATTTAACCCGACGGGGCCGCGAATTCACATACACTGCGACGGCAACCGCCGCCGGGACGTTCACGGTCCCGCCCATCACCGCCGCATCCATGTATAATCCCCAGATTCATGCCACGGCAAAATCCGCCACATTCCAGGTGAATAATGTCGCATCCAACTAAGGATTATCATACACCACCGCATCGCCTGGCGTCGTTTATCCGACGACGCCCGGTGCTGTGCGGGGTAATGGGCGGGATAATTTTTACATATGCGATTATCCGTCTGTTTTTCACACCACCCATTTTAAACGAAACGCATTTTTCCCGGGCATTTTATGACCGCGACGGCAACCTGTTGCGTTTGACATTGTCGGCGGACGATAAATACCGCCTGTTTACGCCACTGGATAAAATCAGCCCCGCCCTGCGCCGCGCCACCATATTATACGAAGACCGCTGGTTTTATTATCATCCCGGCATCAACCCGGTATCACTGGTGGGGGCAACGGCGAATTATTTTACGCACCGCACGCGCCCCATCGGCGCATCAACCATCACGATGCAGGTGGCCCGTCTGCGATACGATATGAACACCAAACGGCCCATGGGTAAACTGCGTCAGATTGGCATGGCCATATGGTTGGACATGTTCCATTCAAAATCCGAAATCCTAGAAGCCTATTTAAACCTGGCCCCGTACGGCGGCAATATCGAAGGGGTCGGCGCCGCATCATTGATTTATTTTGGTCAATCCGCCCAGAATATCAGCACAATTGAATCCATCACCATGGCGACGATTCCGCAAAACCCGTCCAAGCGGGGATTAAACACGACCGCGGGATTGCGCCATATTATGGATATGCGCCGCGATTTGGTGCATCGGTGGACTGCGCGATATGGGGCGGACGCGGCATTGGAAACCATGGCGGATATGCCGCTGAATGTGCGCACCACCGGCGATTTACCGTGGGCGGCCCCGCATTTTATTGACCGTCAAATGGCCCAATATAACAATTATTGGACCGACATGGGCCGCCGCCCATCTGAAATCACGACCACATTGGATTCCCAGTTACAGCAACGCTTGATGCGCACCCTGGAATCAGAAATTGCGACGCGCCGGGCGCACGGCGTGGAAAATGCGGCGGCGATTTTGCTGAATTACAAAACGATGGAAGTCATCAGCTATATCGGGTCGGCGAATTATTTCGACAAATCAATTTACGGCGAAAATGACGGCGTTCGCGCCCGGCGCAGCCCCGGGTCAACATTAAAGCCATTGATATACGCCGCCGCCGCCGACCGCGGATTGATTCACGCCATGACATTACTGCGCGATGCCAAGATTAATTTTGGTGTATACGCCCCCGAAAATTCCGACAGTGAATTTTACGGCCCTGTGCTGGCCCGGGACGCATTGACGCATTCCCGCAACATTCCGGCCATTGATTTGGTGCGCAAAATCGGGGTTCGGAATTTTTATAAATTATTACGCACATCGGGGGTGTCGCATTTAAAATCGCCCGATCATTACGGTATATCGGTCGCCCTGGGCGGTGCCGAAGTGTCCATGTGGGAATTGGCGGATATCTATGCCACGATGGCGAACCTGGGGATGCGCCGGGATATGCGCACGGTGATGGGCGCACCGGATGTAACGCGCGGCCAGATTTTGTCCCCGGAATCATTTTTTCTGGTGTTGGACATGTTGGGCCGCCAAGGGTCCCGCGACGTGCGCATTCCATACGCCCGCACCCGGGGGCGCGCCATAACCCATTATTGGAAAACAGGAACGTCTTCGTCATTTCGCGACGCATGGACCGCCGGCATCTTTGGCGATTATGTTTTAATTGTATGGGTGGGTAATTTTGACGGCCGCCCCAACAACGCTTTTTCGGGCGCAAAAACCGCGGCACCAATTTATTTCAAACTGGCGTCCACCGTCGCCGATGTCATGGACGCACGCGGAACACCGGTACAAAATCCCAACTTTCTGCGGGATGATTTAAACATATCGCGCATCGATATGTGCGATGGCGTGGGCGGCATTGCGGGCACGCATTGCCCGCATGTTGTGCAGTCTTACTTTATCCCCGGCGTATCGCCGATTGACACATCGTCTGTTTATCGCGCCATTCCAATTGACCGCGCGACGGGCCGTCGGGCATGCCACCGGGATGCGGCCACAACGTATATGGCGGTGTTTGAATTTTGGGACGCAGAATATCTGGACATGTTTCGCCGCGCGGGCATTCGGCGCAAAACCCCGCCCCCATTTATGCCGGATTGCGACCTGGACGCGATTGCGGAAACAACCGCGGCGCCCCAGATTACATCCCCCGGCGACCGGTCGCGCATCGTCATAACAGATGGGTCCGACACAGCCCCGGTGGCGTTTGTCGCCCTGGCGGCGGGGACAGACACCCGTATATTTTGGTTTTTGGATGATGCCATGATTGGCACATCATCGGCCGGTGCGACATTCGAATATCCGGTCCCCATTGGTCGGCATACAATCCGGGCCATGGATGAATTGGGTGGCGGCACGGCATCCACATTTTCGGTTGTGAAATAACCCCTTGCATTTTCGAAAAAAAATGCCTATAATCGGTGGGCTTTTGCGGGTGGGCGCATTGGCAATCCGATTAACCCCACAAGTCCTTGCATTTTTCAGAACACATATGCAATGGCAAGCTTTGCAGAATCATTTCTTATGAAAGATTTATCCAAAGATTTATTTAACCCCCTGTCTGGCGAAGACTTTGTCCAGATGTTCGACGCGAACTATGGCGCACAGGAAACGTTACAGGGTTACGCCACCAAGGGTACCGTCAAAGACATTCGCGGCGATTTCGCGATGGTTGATGTGGGCCTGAAATCCGAAGGGCGCGTTCCGCTGAAAGAATTCGGCGCATCTGTCCCGTCGGTTGGTGACATCATCGACGTTTTTGTTGAACGTTATGAATCCCGCGAAGGAACAGCCGTTCTGTCGTATACCAAGGCCCGCGCTGAAAAAGCCTGGAAAGACCTGGAAAAGACAGTTGCCGAAGGTATCGACCCCGAAGGTACAATTATCGACGTTGTTCGCGGTGGTTACACCGTCGACATCAACGGCGTATTTGCATTTATGCCGTCGTCCCAGGTGGACCACAAACCGGTTCGCGATGCAAAATCGCTGATTGGTTTAAAAGACAAATTCCGCGTTTTGAAAATGGATGCACTGCGTACCAACGCCATCGTATCCCGTCGCGCGATTCAGTCTGACACCATCGCCGCCGCCCAACGCGAAGCGATGAAGAACATCACCCTGGGTGCCGTCATCGAAGGTACAGTGAAAAACATCACCGATTACGGTGTGTTCGTTGACCTGGGCGGGATTGATGGTTTGCTGCACGTGACAGATTTGTCATGGAAACGCGTCAACCACCCGCGTGAATTGGTCCACGTCGGCCAGAAGATTAAGGTCAAAGTTATCCAGTTCGACCCGGAATCGCATCGCATTTCCCTGGGCGCGAAACAATTGGAAGATGATCCGTGGGATACCGCGTCGCGCGCGTTCAACGTTGGCGACACCGTTTCCGGCAAGGTATCATCCCTGACCGATTACGGCGCATTCATCGACCTGGGCAACAATATCGAAGGTTTGGTCCACATGTCCGAACTGTCCTGGACAAACAAGAACATCCATCCGTCCAAAGTTCTGCAAAGCGGCCAGGATGTAAACGTTGTTGTTTTGGGCATCGACCAGGACAAGCGTCGTATTTCCCTGGGCTATAAACAGTTACAGGAAAATCCGTGGCGCAAATTCGCCGAGACACACAATGTCGGCGATGTCGTGACTGGCCCGATTAAGAACACAACCGAATTCGGTCTGTTCGTGGCATTGACCCCGGAATTGGACGGTATGGTTCACATTTCCGACCTGTCTTGGAACAAACTGGACGAAGAAGAATTGAAAAAATTCGTTCGCGGCCAGGAAGTTACCGCCAAGATTCTGGACATCAACCCGGAAAAAGAACGCGTTACATTGGGTATCAAGCAATTGACCGAAAGCGCGGACAGCAACGCCGTTTCCATCAAGAAAGGCGCAGTTGTTTCCGGTACGGTTTCCGAAGTCACACCGGACGAACTGATTGTTGCCCTGGCGGGCGATGCGCGTGGTGTTATCCGCCGCACCGACCTGTCGCGTGAAAAGAACGAACAGGACACATCCAAGTTCAAAGTGGGCGATACAGTCGAAGCGTCTGTTGTTTCTGTCGAAGACAACACCGTTAAACTGTCCATCCGCGCGTTACAGGTGACGCTGGAAAAGCAGGCTGTCAAAGAATACGCCAACCAGGCCGACAGTGGCTCTGTCTTGGGCGACATCTTGGGCGCTGCGATTGAAAACAGCAAGAAATAATCCACCAATCGGTGAATTATGATGCACAAGGCATGGGAAACCATGCCTTGTTTATTATTTTTACTTTAAAATCATATTTTTTTGTACTATAATACCCGGCGCTATGAAAAAAGATATTATTGTTTTAATGGGTGGCCAGGGCGTTGGCAAGGGAACTTTTTCAGCCATGCTGCGCAATCGTCATGACTATAACTATATCGAAACGGGGGCCATGTTTCGTACATTGCCGGCCGATTCCGAAATTGCCAAATTAATCGCACGCGGCGAATTGGTCCCCGACAGTGAATTGTTCAAACTGGTCGAATCCAAAATCACCGACGACCGCGATATTTTGATGGACGGTTTTCCGCGCACCCTGCCCCAGGCACAATGGTTCGTTGAACGTTACGCCCACAAATTTAATATTCGGGTTTTATATCTGGATGTCCCCGAAGAAATCATGATAACACGCATTCAAAAACGCATGCGCGATGGTGCCGGCCGCGCCGATGATGCCGATGCCGACGCCGTTCGCCGCCGTTTGGATACGTTTTGGAATATTACAATGCCGGCCATTGAATGGCTGCGCGATGCCCCGGATATTTTCTTTGCCGATGTTGATGTCACCGGCCCCGTCGAAGAAAATTTTGGTCGCATATTGCGTGCATTGGGCGAATAATTCCATATCACCATATCATCCCCGCGCAATGCGGGGATTTTTTCTGAATAACCATAACGGCGCCCCATAACATGCGCCATCCCAAACCGGGGATATTTACACAACTGTTTTTGGCAATCGCCGGGGCGTATTTACCGGATAATCACCCATAATAAAAACACCCCGCCGGGGCGGGATGTTTTTTGATTCAATGCAATGAATATTAATTCAACGCGTTGACAATCTGTTCGTACGGAATCGCACCCGGGAACGCCTGTTCGCCAACAATCAAGAACGGTGTACCGCTGATTTCAAAGCGCTGGGCCAGGTCACGAACATTCGCCATTTCACGGGCAACAACTTCACCCTTCATGTCTTTTTCCAGCTGTGCTGTATCCAGACCGGCTTCCTGGGCCAATTTCATGACGTTTTTCTGGACCTTTTCTTCAATTTTGGACTGGTCTTTCAAATCGTCCTGGGTGTAATAATCACGGTTCATCAGCATGTTAACCAATGCAGCCGCTTTTTCCGGGCTCTGCAATTTTGCAGCAATCACAGCCTTGGCCGGGGCATCCGACAGCGGACCATGGATAGAAAAGTTCTTTACGACAACGCGAACATCGTCACGGTCGGCCAATACGCGTTCCAATTCACCGTGAACGCGGCGGCAATACGGGCAAGAAAAGTCTGTCCAAACAAAGATGGTCTTTTTCGCATCCGCACGGCCCAAAATCGGGGCATCCGCCGACATTGTGTCAGCCTTGGAACGGACATAGCTGCGAACAGCTTTGTTCTTTTCAGCATTCTGCTGTTCCTGCATACCATTGACCATGTCCTGAACAATCATCGGATTGACAGATGTCAGGTAATACGGCATGTACAAGCGGCAAACGCAGCCTGCAATCAAAATAATGGAAACCAATTTGATGGTCTTTTTTGCCAAAACGGCGCCGGTTGTTGGTTTCTTTCCGTCGTGTTTCAGCAGCATGCCGCCGAACAGGAACAGAGCGATAGCCAATACCAGTACAAGTATTGTCCAAGTCATGTTTTTTCTCCTTTTCTGTTGAACATGGTCATCATAATAAAAGCCCGGTCAAAGCGCAAGTGAAAATATTGCCATTTTATACCATCAGCATACGCCGCGCCAGGGGCAGACGGACACCCTGTTGGTCACAAATCATATGCAGAAAACGCAACGTCACATTCAATGTCAACGGTAATTTATACAGCCGGTCCACATATGGCGCCGCACATGTGTCACACACCGCACGCCCGGTGCGCGGCGACAAATAATTTAAATCCGCATGCCCGCCACACCCGGAACAGTGACTGAAATCCAACGCATACCCCAATTCGCGCAACAACCCCGTTTCCCACGTCAAATATGCCGCCGCCCCGTCGTCCGTTGCCGTCCCCAACCCGTCCAAAAAATCGCGGGTGGCGGCAAACAATTGCGCATATGGTTCGCGTTCCGGCAACAATGCATCAATCAATGCAAACGCCGCATTCATCTGTGCCAAACGGCGCGGCGCCATCATAACGGTCGCCGCCAGATTGCGTTCCGATTCCCAATGAAATGCCCCCAATTGCGAATCCAGTCGCGCCGACCAGACCACCGCCCCCGATTGCCCGACCAAGGGTCGATTTTTTTTCGCGATGGCGGCCCCCTTTAACATGCCGGTCAATACCCCGTAATCCGCGGTAAAAATATGCGCGACCGAATCACGTTCGCCAAATGGGCGTAAACCAATTAAAATGCCGTTTGATTCCAATTTCACATCACGCATTATAACCACGCGCGCTGAAAAAGTTTATAAAAAAACATCCCCGTCCCCGGGGATGCGTTTTTATTAAATACCCAATCGATGACTGAATTTCATCATGAATATGGATTCATTGCCAAATTCACTGATGTTATTCGGGTTAATGCGATAAATAAACCCAATCGCCCCATCTGTAAATTCACCCAGTTTCCGGCGATATGTTCCGGTAAAGCGTAATTCACGCTGGGCCGGGCGCAAATCCAAATCTGCAATGCCGGTGTTGGACACCACCAAATCATATTTGCCATCGGGCGTTTCGACAATATCATAATCGGCGTGTGAATACTGCATCCGACCACCTGTCACCGCCAATGGCCGCGCCACGGCAAATGACCACGCACCGGCATCCACCCCCAGCGACACCGCATTCGATGTAATGTCATCCACCCCCAGGATAAAGTCCCCCACACTGTCCGCTGTTGTGCGCGCGAATGTCGAACGCGCATGCAGCACAACATCATCCGTCACACGCAGACGCCCCGCCACATCGACATATGTGGTGTCGCCCTGCCCCAGGCTGAGCAACCCACCCGTCTGGGCACCCAAAACAGTATCTGTTTCATGCGAAACCCCAAACGATGTGGCAATATCAAAGCGTTTACCGCGCATGGCGACACTGGCTTCGCCCCCACGGACCAGGCCCAATCGCGCCGGTTCATATTGCGATGTCACGGTTGGGTCATTTTCCAACAAGGCTTCGTCGGTAATCGCCCCGCTGTACGCACGCGCCCCAAAAGACCAGCGCCCCAAATTATATGTCGCCCCGGATGTAATGGCGTTTGACGCCAATCCCAATATCGGGTTTCCGGTCCCGTCGAAACGTGATGCACCGTCTGTAAAGTGACGCTGGAACCCGGCGGTCATATCCATATTGCCGACCCGATATTCAAATCCCATCGTGTCCAGCCCGTTCAGATTATCCGCCCAGGCTTTGTCCGACGTGGCCAATGAAAAGCGCATGTCCCCGATTTGCGTCTGTTGAACACGGGCATCATCACCGCGCACCCGGAATTCACCCAAAACATCGCCCATATACAATCCGCGCGCATCTGTCGGCGTCAACGTAAATTCATTACGCCACACACGCGGCATCGCCAATTCGCCATCTGTACTTTCCAATTTGTCATAAAACGGCGCGCTGATTGTCGCGGCACGCGGATTGAACGCCGCCGATGACCGGAACATGGTCTGGGATGCCTGGCGCCAGTATGCGTCACCATTGGCCGTGACAATCTTGTTCTGATTGCCGTCATAATAATAGACCTTGGAATCGGGCTTGGTCGCGCGTTCAATATTGACCAGACCGTATCCAAAGACTTCTTGGAACACGTTCAGATAATCTGCGCCCTGGTTATCCACGCGGAATTGATAATCGTCCGGCAATACGTACAAATTCTGTAAATACGCCACCAGTTCAGATTTGGTCAATGCCTGGCCATCGGTGGTGGTCCCCAAATACGGCCCATCCGCCGTCAATGCCAGCAATGTAAACAATTGTTTGTTATTCAAATAATCAAAGGCTGATTTGACCGCACCGGCCGCACCGGCCATACTGGACACCGCCAATTCATCGGTCAATCCCGCCGCCGCAAAGCACCACGGATCCAGCCCGTTTGTTCCCTGGCCGGCAACGCCGCAAACGCGCGCCTTGTAATATTTATCATCCGATGTATCGCTGGGGGTGCCGTTTTGGTCAATCCATTGCTGGACCGCGATTTTACCGGTCGGCGAATAATTGGTCACACTGGTCGTGCCGGCGGTGCCGGTCCCGGTCAATCCCACCGCCACAACCGATGCGAATAAATGTTCCAAATTACTGAACACCAACGGTGCCGAATTTTCAAATGTGGCGGTCTGGCTTGCACCGGCCCAAGATGAATTTCCGGTATCATACGCCCCCGTTGAAAACAGCACCAACGGTTGCCACGACGACCCCAGCCCACTGAAAAACGCCATCGCATCGGTACCCGGCAAATCATTTGTCACACCGCCGGTTCCGTCATTTGTGTCTTGGTCATAATATTTGTTAACCAGATTGATGAACGTAGTCTGATAATCGGTCTGGGACGTACCGGACGCCAAAACCGTATTGATTGTTTCAGTGGAAATCCCGCGCATGGCCGGCACAATTGCGGCATTGGCCAAAATATCCACACGCGACCGTCCATTATTGTCATTCAAATCGCCCGCCGCCCATAACGCGCCACCACTAAGCAGTGCCTTATAATTCTGGTAATCAATTTGGCCCAATTGCTTGCCCAATGTCAATTTGCCATCGGCCATGGTATACCCCTGGTTAATTTGGGACGCCACCGTACCGTCGGCGTTTGAATCCAGATACAGCAGTCCATCCGCCCCCAGATAACCATTATATGTCGTGGTTCCATCCGTTGCGGATACGGCATTACCGGTACGTGTTACCGTCAACGTTTTTCCAAACAAGACCAACGTATCACCGGTCGCCAGGTTGGTTCCCGCCATGGTGTATGTTCCGGCCGGCGATGTGCTGGTGACTTTTTTCAATCCGGTGCCACCACCCGTGCGGAAAATCGTCATCTGGCCGTTGGGCATAAATCCCATGTAATCGGCCGTGGTGTAACCGGTGTCTTTGCCCCCGACAATTTTGGCCAGCAGATTGTCCGTGGCAGATGCCGCCGCATTATGAATGGCCGTCCCGTGCCCCGACAGGTCAAATACCCCCACACTCGCCCCGTCTTCAACACTGCTGTCATCGGCCAGCGACTGGTTATCGGGACCGCGGACAATTTTATTGTTGTAATATTTGCTGGAAATCATGTCATTGCTGGCGCCATTGGCGGCGGTACCGTTGTTGTTGGTTGTGGTCCACGGCAACAAACGTTCCCCCAACGAAGAATCATCCGACGCATTCACCCCGTTCGCCGTAATCAAGGCAACATTAACCGGACGCCCCCCCTGGACCGGGTCCGGCCCCAGATTATTGCCCGCCAAATCAATCGGCACCCGACTGGTGGTATTGCGTAATGTACGCATCCCCAGGTATCCACGCGCCAGCGCCGAATACCCATGCATCATCAACAGATAATTCTGGCCGTACGTATCGGTCAATAATTTGAAATTTTCCGCCAACAGACGCGTTGCCGCCGGAATATCCGTGGCATCAGTGGGAATTTTTGGGCTGTAATAATTCAGGTTATTGGCATAATTTTCCCGTTCCGATGCCGCGTTCGGCATGGCCGGCCCATACGGCAACGTCATTCCCAAAACGGCGCCGGAATTACCGCCACTGGACCCGCCCCCATTGGGTCGGTCGCCACTGGATATACCGCTGTTGTTATCATTGCCGGGGTCCAATACATCCGTCAACAGCAACAGCCCCCCTATGACAACGGCGGCACCCGCCGCCGCCAATGTCAAACTCTGGGCGGACGACAGCCCGCTGAACAGCCCCCCACTTTCGGTTTGGGGCTTTCGATTATTATACCTTTTTATTTGTTGGTCGCATTTGGACGCATCGGCGCCATACATCTGTAAAATCTGGGCCGCACGCATGTCATTGTTCATCAACGCCGTACACACAATGGATAACCCCGTACTGTCGACAAAGTTGATATCCGCGCCATTATTGACCAATGCCTGGACCTGTTGAATATCGGCGTTTTTTGCCGCCGCCAACAACTGTGCCGCCACCATGAATTCATTTGCGGCAAACGACGCCACCGGTGAAAAGAATAAACCCAGTAATAAAATTCTGATGTATTTCATGCAAATTCTCTCTGTACGATGAATGTTACATAAAATCTGATGACCTGTCCAGAAAAATATACATATAAACAAACGCCCCGGCCGGGGCGTCTGTTTATCAACAATGCAACCATTTATCTTAGTATTCGTAAACGATACGTGTACGCTTGATACGCACATTGATTTTGGTCTGTGTACGACGCAAAGTATCGGCAGCCTGGTGATAATTATTAATCGTGCCGTTGTTAATGTTGATGGTACCGTTGTTTTGACCGTTACCCTGAATAATCACGCCGGAATTATCCTGGACCGGCACAGCCGGGACGGCGGGCGCGACCGGCATGGCCGGGACCGGCACTTCGCGGACGACGTATACAGTATCGGCCGGGCGCGGGGTTGCCGGGGCTTTTGCAGCCGGTTTCCGTACCACCGGTTTCTGTGTCGCCGGTTTCTGTGTCACCGGTTTCTTGGCCGGGGCGGCCTTTTTACGGCCACGACAATCGGTCAAATCCGCTGTCAACTGCGCAATAGAATCATTCAGCACCACAATGGAATCGTTCAACACCACCACAGAATCCGCCAGTGCATCGTTTTTCAACGCCAAACTGTCCGCGGCGTCGGAACAATCATCCAACAGACCGGCCTGGGCATTGATAATCCGGGCCAAGCTGTCCTTTTGCGCCATCAAATCGTTCACAGTCGCAGATGCAACGGCACATTTTGCACGGGCATCTTGCTTGCTGTTGCATTGAACCACCGCCGTGGCCAGCAAAATCGCCACCACTGCACCGGCCCCAATACGACCCCATGTTGTCTTATCCATCTTGGGCATTTTTACCGCCATTTTTTACACCTTTTTTTATTTTACACCATAATTATAGACAAAGAAACACATTTTGTCAATACCTGGTAAAAAATTCTGTTTGATGTGCCGTCGGTGCATTTTCCCTTTGCGTCACAGCGACTTTTTATGATATACTTTTGCACAAGAGAGAAATGAAAAAACACACTGTATTTTTTACGTTTGCAATGCTGCTGGGGCCGGTTGCGGCCGACGCGGCGACCACATGTTCACGCGCGAATTTGACACGCTGCCTGGATTCTGCCTGTGCAATTAATATCAGCAGTAATCCCGCCGCCCGATGCCAATATTGCGGCACCGCCAGTGCGGGCGGCGCCCCCGCCGATACCGGCATGCGCAGTGTTTCCGTCGGCCAATCGGCCAGCAATACGTTGACCGCAAAGCAATTGCAATCTGCACCGGATGACCCGGGCGCGCGATACGCGTGGGCCACCACCGAATGCATGAAAAAGGTTGCCGGATGCAGTCTGGATGACGTTGCAGATATTTACGACCCATTGATTGAACAATCGTGCCGCGCCGCCGGTATCAGTGCCCAAATGGCCACGTTACAGGCCGCCGCGCGCAAAACCAAAAGTCAATCTTCGTGCGCCACCGACATTCGTGCGTGCCTGATTGATGCAAAACGTTGCGGGGCCAATTTTGCCGCATGCGAAGACAACGCCGATTTTGACAAATTCTTTGCCGCATGCAGCGTCGAAGCCACCGGTTGCACCAATTACACATCCGCCATCCGCACCGATTTAATTGCGGCGCGCGATACGGCAATTAAAAACGCGGACGCGGTTTTGGCCGGCATTGTTGCATCATACCAAAATGCCCGCGACACAAAATTGAAATCTGTTCAGAATAATTGCACGAACAACGCCGCCCGCGAAGATTGCATTAAAACGGTCTGTGAACGCAACATGCGTAATCAATGCGGCGCCAATTATCCGGCGGAAAAATCAATGGCAACGTTGATATGCAAATTTCACGACCTGGCATGTGACAAATTAAAAAAATAATGCGCGATGAGATACAAGATGAAACAAACCTTTTTCGCAAAGACAAACGCACGCCGCTGGATTGCGGTGGCATGTGCGTTGGTGGCGGCAACAGGTACCGGCACACACGCCGCATTTGGGGCCGCGGTTGTCCAACGTGGTGCGACAAACGCCACGACATCGCGCCCAACGGTTTCGCGCACAAATAACGCGTCGGCCCGCATGCCGACATTGATGACCCAGCCGGCGACATCTACATCTGAATCCGGCACCACAACAACGGAACCCGAACCGGAAACACCGACAACGGATACAGCCCCGGAACCGGTTGTGGTTGAAAACAAATCATCCCAATTTGACACAACATTGGCCGGCACCAGTGCGACAAACGTCGATACCACGGCCGACGCCCGCGCCGAAATGATACGCCGCCAACGTGCGGCCCTGGACGCCGCAGACGCAACCGCGGCGGCCGATGCGGCGGTTGCCGCCGCGGCATCGTCGGGATTAAACGATTGTGATGCGGGTCTGCGTGCATGTATGACGGACAAATGCGGTCGTGATTTATCCAAATGTGCGGGTGATGGCGACACCATATGGGGCGACAAAATGGACGCATGCCGGCGCAGTATTACCGCCACATGCACCGGCGAAGAATATCGGATGTTTGCCGCAGAAATCAAGGCTGATCGGGACTTAAACGCCAAATTATCATCGTATAATGCGGTCATTGATTGTGGCAATCAATATAATGATTGTATTATTACCCAGTGCGGTACGACATTTAACAAATGTCTGGGGCGGACCGCGGAAAACGCCGCCATTGCCGCATGCGAAACCATTGCAAAAAATTGTATGACATCGGACAACGGATTGGCCAACCGCACGATGCAGGTATTGGGCACCCTGCGCCAGGATGCCGAAGTCCAGGTCAAAAAAGACGAACAACGCCTGTATGAAATCCGCGACAAAATGGCGGCCCAGTGCAGTCGTTTGGGCGCCATGTTTGATGAACGCAGTCTGGATTGCGTTTACACGGTCAATTTCTTTGCGAACAATTCCACAACACCGTACGCATCTAAAAAGGCATACGCCGGCAGTACGTTTGACTGTACCCAAAACTGGTTCGGCATTAACATCACAACATTCAAAGAAAATGCGTATCGCTTAACCCGCGACCAGCAATCTGCGACATCTGCGGCATTGGGTGCGGGCCTGGGGGTGGCGGCGGGCGCAATATCATCGGGCGCCATCAACCGTGCCATTGACCGTCAAAAGGCGGATAATGCCCTGAAAAAGGCTGAAAAAGAACACGAAGAAAATTACGGCACCAAGAAATCCGAACAATCGGCAGACACAGACACACCGGCCCCGGCATCGGATAATGCAGATACACCGGAAACGCCGACCGCACCGGAAAAACCGCAACAACCGGACAAGCCGGAAACGCCAGCCGCACCGGAAACCCCGCAACAACCGGACAAACCGGAAACGCCAGAAACACCGGCACAATAAAATATGGTAATTTAACAAAACGGACAAAGACAAATGAAAAAAATAATTGGTGCTTTTCTATCGTTTGGCATATGTGGAATCCCCGTTTTGTCACTGGGCGCCAGCACCGACGATCGCAGTCGATGCGAAACTCTGACACGAACAAAATATATGTTGAATTACGAAGATAACTCTCGTTATCAACAGATATTCAATACATTGCTGGATTCGTGGAAAAACACTGTAAATACAACATCAAGAAATGGAAATTGCAGTGGCACTGGCATTCCATATACGACATATAAATGTGACGCAGGCCAGAAAAATCAAGACTGTGTACCAGAAGCATGTTGGGGCATCTCTGTTTCGGTAAACGCCCAACAGCAGTTTATTGACGAAATGGTTGCCCAAACATGCGGGGGGGGGCCAACGGATAATTCTGCCCCAACAAAAACATCCGCCCCGGCGGCCACGACGATGACCATATCCGGCACAATTACCGACACGACCGGGGAAACTTTGCCCGGCGCAACCGTCCGCGGCGTCCAGAATCCGGGGATTGGAACCACGACCGATATGAATGGAAATTTCACGCTGGCCAAATTCCCGGCCGGGGATATGGTTCAAATTTCATATCTGGGGTACCGGGCCCAAACGGTGTCCCCCGGTGAAAATCTGAAAATTGTCATGCAAGAAGATGCATCGCAACTGGACGAAGTTGTTGTTACCGCATCATTCAAAAGCCGCGCATGCAACACCACAGAATTGGCACCATTGAACGCAAAAACCGGTCACACTGTTCAAAATCCCAATGGCGGTGGCGTTTTGTGCGTTCCGGATACATGCAACGAACCGCAATATAAATTAACCGGTTCGGGTGACAACGCCACCTGTGAAGACCAGGTTGGCAAAACGTGCAAGGCCCCCAAAAACGCCGACAGCGCAAAATACATCATGGAAAATGGCAAACTGATTTGTTCGCCCACATGCAAAACCAATTACGTCATCAACGACGCCAAAACGGGATGCGATGCCAGTGATGGCCCATGTCCCCAGGCACAAGTTGCCGCCATCGAAAACGCGACCAAGGGCGAATTAAAAAAGGGAAAATGTATTGCCACAGAATGCAAACCCGGTTTTGAACCGTCGGATGGGAAATGTGTGGCCATTGCCGGCAATTGTCCGGATAAACCAGAAAATGCGAAAAAATCGCACCGTGAATTCGATGCCGCCACAAATACCGAAATCTGCATCATTGATGAATGCAAACAGGGATTCAGCGTCAGTGCGGATAAAAAATCTTGTACCGCCGACCCCAAGGCCAAGTTGTCCGAAGAAGATTCCAAAAAACAAATCGAAGAGCTGAGCCAGAATGCCAAAAACATGCGGGCCAAGGAACAGTCCATCGAAAACAAAACACTGGGCGCGGCATCCATGGCGACGACCGGTATTGGTGCCATGAATCTGATGTCGGGAATGGCCGAACAAAATGCCGATGATGACGCCGAACGCGCGATGAAGGCATATCTGGAAACATTTCGCTGTAATTACGGCGGGGGTTCGAATTTCAAGGGCGGCGAAGTCAACATCGAATTGCCCGGCGGTAACGATTTGGTGACGTTGTATAACGAATATCGCAGCCTGGCCGCGGAATTAAAGGTGACCAAAGACGCCCTGGGGATGATGCCCGGCATTGAATCCGAAGTCATTTTGGACAAGGCGACCACCGGCCTGTACGACGATGTTGGTACCGGCATCACGGGCGGCGCGTATACATCGGTTGCACGTGCATTGATGGACAAAAACGGTGATGATGCCGCCGCATGGGCCGCGCAAAAGGCCGATGCCGCATCCAAAACAAAAACCGGATTGATTACCACCGCCGCCGGGGTTGGTATTGGTGCCATCGGCAATCTGGCGTTGAACAGTGGCGCATCAAAACAAGACCAAAGTGCCGCCATTTTGAAAAAATATGAACCGCTGAAATCACTGGAATCCAAGATATCCCAGTTACCCGACAATGATCCCAAAACGTGTCCGACCGGCGCCACCGGGACATACCCCAACTGTACCTGTGGGACCGGGGCGTTATATAACAACAACACCGGCACATGTGACAAATGTCCCGGCGACAAAGTGGTCATGGACAACCAATGCGTATGCCCATCCGGCACCCAACCATCCGATGGCGACAAATGCGTCACAACCAACGTCACGCCCCAATGCAACGCGAATGCCGACCACGTGCGTGTTGACCCCACCACCGGCCAGTGCAGCTGTGTTGACGGATTCCAGGCCAGTGGCGACGCGCAATCCCCATGCGTATGCCCGACCGAAACCCATGAAGTCAAAGACGGTCTGTGCGTGAAAAAAACCACACCGGCCCCCGCACCGACACCGATTGCAAACACCCCTGTGGCTGTGCCCCAGAAAATTACACTGTCGGCCAAGAATTTGTTCCAGACCGGCAAATCCACACTGACCCCGACGGCACAAAGTGAATTGGCGTACTTTGCGGGTCAATTCGCCACCGCCACCCAGGGCAGCAACGACCCGTACTGTATCGTTATCGTCGGCCACACCGACAGCACCGGTACATTGGCCATCAACCAGAAATTGTCGAATGACCGTGCGGCGGCCGTGGGTAACGCATTGACCAACGGGTATAAAATCCCGGCGGCAAACATCCGCACCAGCGGTGTCGCCAACACCGAATGTCCGGAACAGCGCAAAGTATCGCGTGACGATTGCCGCAAGGTAACCGTTGAATTCCAAAACAGCGCATGTAATTAAAAAATCCCGCCGCATGGCGGGATTTTTCTGTTGTTATTTTTTTTCAAATGTTCTAAATTTTCTGATGTCATGAGTAAAGAAATTATTGAAAATATTGATAAGCAGCAATTGGCGGACGCACTGTCGGAACGATATCTGTCCTATGCCGTCAGCACGATTGTATCACGCGCCCTGCCCGATGTTCGTGACGGGCTGA